>NZ_JBFXGH010000023.1:0-26638 GCF_050178175.1 Sphaerochaeta sp. | reverse complement strand
GCCTCAAACATCACTACAGAGTGGCCTTCCCTGCGTAGATCGGCTGCAGCTGAGATACTTGCAGGACCAGACCCTACAACAGCAACCTTACGTCCACTATCAGGCTTGATGGGAGGAACCCTCTCAAGACCATGCTCTCTTGCATAATCAGCGACATAGCGTTCAATGCGACCAATGGAAACCGACTGCTCGACATCCTTGTGCATCTTCCCTACGGTACAGAATTTCTGGCATTGAGCTTCCTGGGGGCAGACACGGCCACAGATGGATGGCAAGAGGCTGCTCTCCTTGATGATCTCCACTGACTTGCCGTAGTTTCCCTTTGCTGCTTCTGCGATGAAGGCAGGGATATTGATGGAAACAGGACAACCAGCAATACAGGGTTCATTCTTGCACTGGAGGCAGCGCATGGCCTCAACGCGGACCTGGTTGTCCGTATAACCAAGGGCAACCTCTTCCATATTGCATACACGAACCTCTGGAGCCTGGCTTGGCATCTCCTGGAGGGGAATCTGTGCCCTATCCCTAGGGCTGAGTGTCTTATCTTTCAGTTGATCAAGCAGCTCTTTAGCTTGAGCATCAAGTGTTTCTTTCGTCATATGCATATGCCTATGCCTCTCCTTCTTTGATATTCAGTCCAATATGGCAGCGGTGGTGTGCCTCTGCTTCCTCACTCTTGTAGGTACCGAGTCGAAGCAACATATTGTCCCAATCAACCAGATGACCATCAAATTCAGGACCATCGACACAGACAAACTTTGTCTCTCCTCCTATGGTAACACGACAACCACCGCACATACCTGTACCATCGATCATGATGGTGTTCAGGGAGACGATCGTATGAATACCATAGGGTTTGGTGGTGAGGGCGGCAAACTTCATCATGACAGGAGGCCCGATGATGACCACACAGTCAGGCTTGTCCTCTTCACAAATCTCCTTAAGGGGAACAGTTACCAGGGCTTTCCTGCCATAGGAACCATCATCAGTGACAACAATCACCTCATCAGCGGTTTCCCGCATTTCCTCCTCCATGATCAGGAGTTCTTTTGTTCGTGCACCCATGATCACCGTCACCTCATTGCCGGCTTTCTTCATGCCTTCCACAATAGGAAAGAGCGGGGCAACTCCAATGCCTCCCCCTACACAGACAACCTTTCCATATTTCTTGATGTCGGTTGGCTTGCCAAGAGGGCCCAACAGGTTTTCGATGATATCCCCAGGCTCGAGCAGCGCAAGACGGTGGGTTGTCTCTCCCACTGCCTGGAAGATCAAGGTAATTGAACCTTTTACAGGATCTGCATTGGCTATGGTCAAAGGAATACGTTCGTCAAATTCCCCACCCATCTGCAGGATGATGAATTGACCGGGTTTTCTTGCCTCTGCGATCTCAGGGGCTTCAATCTCCATGCGGAACACTTCCTTCGATAACCGTTGTTTAGCCAAAATTTTGTTCATGTCTTCTCCTCAGCATGATATCTTGACATACCGAAACCTTCCGACAAGGATGCAGATCAGGATCATGCACACTGCACGTGGAAAATATCGCTAATGCTGTCTTACTACGTTGTATTTAGTATTCTTTTATCACTCTGTAGTGTCAAGTATGTCTTGCCCAACTCCTTTGGAGCTGGCACACTACACATAGGAGGAGTAACCATGATCAAAAAATCAACAACCATGCAAGTAACCATTAAAGAGAAAATGCGGGAAGGAACAGGACAGGTCGTCCTGAAAGCCCTCGCTGAAGAAGGCAGTGTCGCCCATTGCAGACTCTTCTCCGAGATTCGTCTGGAGAAAGGCTGCAGCATCGGGGAACACAATCATGTAAACGAGACTGAGTATTACTGGATAACCTCAGGGAAAGGCATTGTTACTGAAGTCGATGGTGACAAGGTCGTGGAGAAAGGAGACTTGGTCATCACCGGCGGTGGCGCAAGTCACGCAATCAGGAATGAGGAAGCAGAGCCCCTTACCTTCCTGGCCCTGATCATTCTCGACTGACATAGACACAAGACAGCCTGCAGAAACCTGCAGGCTGTTCTATGCAAAGGGGTGGATACTGCGCTACACGGAGTACTTTCTTACTTGATCTTTACTTCAATGGACTTTGGAAGTACTTCTTTTTTCTTCGGAAGGGTGATGGTCAGGACACCGTCGGCGAACTCGCCTTCGATCTTTTCTTCATCAATATCCTCGGGAAGACTGAAGGAACGCTCAAACTTCTTGAAGTATCGCTCACGAACCAGGTTCTTCTGCTTTTCATCTGCACTCTTCAGGTTTTGCTTGTCACTGCTGATCGTCAGGACATGCTTCTCGATATTGACACTTACCTCTTCCTGCCTATACCCAGCAAGTTCAGCTTCAATCACATACGCTTTCTCGGTTTCATAGATATCTACTGGGGGAATTTTACTTCGATTGGTGCCCCAGTCAGCCCAAAGGTCCTTAAACAAGGAATCAAATTCCGAAACAGGGTTGCTGTCATTGTACGTTACATAATATTTCATGTTGACACCTCCATATGGTCATTGTGTTTCATTTTTCTACACAAAGTAGAATGCAATCAGCGTGCCAAATTCTCATTCATCCATATATTTTTACATAATAAATATTTAATTCCTTATATTTTATTAAATTATCAACTCGTAAACTAATCTGCAACATCCATCATACATTCTCTCATTATATACCACTTTCACTTGCATTGAGTCATATTGACACAAGAGGGTCAAGAAAAAAACCTTATTGTCACCATCTGACACAATTCCTAGGAAAAATAGCGAACAGCACCCCAAAACAACCCAGCATCAGGAACTGAAGGCGTATTTGTGTAGAGCCGGCTCACAATCCTCTCGCTGTGAGCCATCCGTCCAAAGACTTTTCCATCCTGACTGCTTATTCCCTCAATTGCCCAAAGAGAGCCGTTGGGGGCAAGTGGCTTGCCTCTCTCATCGACATACTGCGTTGCAATCTGCCCATGCTTCCCGAGTTTTTCCAGTGTCTCAACAGATGCAAAGAAATTTCCTTCCCCATGGCTGATGGGAATCAACTGTGTATCCCCTACCTGGTAGGCTCCCATCCACGGGGAGAGCACGGAAGAGACCCTGCAATGGACCAGTGAGGAGATATGGTGCCCTTGGATGTTTTCTATCAGCAAAGGGTCTCCACTCCGATTTTCTGTAATTGCTCCATGCGGCAACAGGCCAACTTGAAGCAAGGCCTGAAACCCATTGCAGATACCCCCTACCAATCCATCGCGCTCATTCAAGAGTGATTGGATCTCTTTCGTGACCAGTTCATTACGCAAAAAGGTAGCAATCAGCTTGCCCGAACCGTCAGGTTCATCGCTGGCGGAAAAACCTCCACTGAGAAACAGGATCTGGGACTCTGACAGAATCCGTGTGAATTGCTTGATGCTTGAGGCAATCCGGTTAGGGCCCATCGTGTTGATCACAAAGATCTCCGGTTCCCCGCCACAATATTCCCAAGCCCGTTCCACATCATATTCACAGTTGGTTCCCTCGAAGACCGGAAGCAGGATCCTCGGCTTCTTCTTTGGATAACGGGAATGTGTATTCAATCGCTTGTGATACTCCAGAGAGGGAATGGGTTGTTCATCCCTTGTTGGATTGACCGATCCATAGACCGAGGAGAGCGGGGAGAGCAGCCACTGTTCCACGGTGGCAAGGTCCACTGAGAAACAGGGGAAGCAGAGTTGTTCAGCCTTGATGGTACGCCCGATGGGGACCCCGATGTGCCGGTCCATTGGATCCAATTCCAGCAAAAAGGCACCATAGCGCTTTTCCTGCAGATTTTCCTTTGTGGTAAGCTCACAGCCGATTCGGTTTCCCAGTGCCATCTTTGCCACTGCTTCGGCAATACCTCCATAGCCAAGGGCATAGGCACTGAGTGCTTTTGCCTGTTTCACTTCTGCAAATAACGCAGGTAGGTCCTCTTCCTTGTCACAAGAGAGCAATACCAGCGTCGAGCCAATCCGTTTGAATTCCTGGGAAACCAAGCTATGGGCGTCAGTCTTCGATACTGCAAAACTCACCAAGGTAGGAGGAACATCAATATCCTGGAACGTGCCACTCATGGAATCCTTGCCTCCGATGGCAGCCACCGAGAATAACTTCTGTGCCTTGTAGGCACCAAGAAGTGCCGCCATTGGAATACCCCACCTCACAGGGTCAGTACCAACCCTACCAAAATACTCCTGGAAGGAGAGGTACGTCTCTGCAAGGTCACCTCCACAAGCCACCACCTTTGCAAGAGAATGCACCACAGAAGTGAATGCCCCTTGATAGGGGTTCTCACTCATCACGTAGGGATCATACCCCCAGGAAGCCAGCGTCACAGTCCTGGACTCCCCTCGTCTGAGGGGAATTGTGGATGCAATACACTGCGCTGGTGTCCTCTGGTACTTCCCCCCAAAGGGATAGTGCATAGTAGTGGATCCAATGGTACTGTCAAATCGTTGAGCCAAGGGTTGCTTGCTTGCCACATTCAAGTCTTCCAAGAGTCTCCTGAAGGCTGATGCATCAAATGGTGGAGCAGGAGCTTCCTTTTTCCTTGCTGCAAGGGGAATCGATACGGTTGTGTGCTTTGCTGCCCCATTGCTGTCCAGCAGCCTTCGCTGTAAATCGACAAGCTTCTGTCCCTGGTAGAGCATGATCAAGTGAGGGGACCCTGTAACGGTTGCCACCACGGTTGCCTCAAGGTTTTCCCCTTCAGCCAGGCGGATGAACGCCTCTGCATCGCTCTCTTCCACCACCATCGCCATACGTTCCTGACTCTCACTGATGGCTCGTTCTGTCCCATCCAAACCTGCATATTTGACCGGGATCCTGTCCAGGTCAATGACAAGCCCGTCAGCAAGCTCACCGATTGCAACACTCACCCCACCGGCACCAAAGTCATTGCATCGCTTGATCATACTGATGGCTTCTGGATTACGCATCAATCTCTGCAGTTTGCGCTCCTCTGGTGCATTCCCTTTCTGTACTTCAGCCCCGCATGATTCGAGGGATTGTGTATCGTGTCCTTTGGAGGAACCTGTGGCCCCCCCACACCCATCTCTTCCCGTACGTCCCCCCACCAACACTACCAGATCACCAGGAGCAGGTCGCTCCCGCCTGACATAGCGTTGGGGTACACAACCAAGGACAAAGCCAAGTTCCATATGCTTGGCGATGAAGTTTGGATGGTACACTTCCTCAACCAGGCTGGTTGCCAAGCCTATCTGATTACCGTAGGAGCTGTATCCCTGGCTGGAGCGTAGGGCAATCGTCCGCTGGGGGAGTTTTCCTTCCATGGTCTGGGAGAGCGGGATACGCGGATCTGCACTACCGGAGATTCTCATAGCCTGGTGGACAAAGGCCCTCCCTGAAAGGGGATCCCTGATTGCCCCGCCTATACAGGTAGCCGCTCCCCCAAAGGGTTCGATCTCGGTCGGGTGATTGTGTGTCTCATTCTTGAACTGCAACAGGTATGGCTCCAAGCCGTCGGGGGTATCCACGGCAATCCTCACCGAGCATGCATTGATCTCCTCAGAGAGGTCCAGGTTTTCCAGCTTCCCTTTCTTCTTGAGTACCTTCGCAGCTATGGTTGCCAGGTCCATCAGGCTCACTGGGTTGTCTCTGCCCAATTGATTCCTGTCCTCCAGGTAGGACGCATAGGTCGCTGCAATCTCTGGGTCTTCAATGGTTACCTTATCCAACTGGGTCAAGAATGTGGTATGCCGACAATGGTCCGACCAATAGGTGTCGATGACCCTCAGTTCCGTATAGGTGGGGTCCCTCCCTATTTCACGGAAGTGGTTCTGAACCACGGCAAGGTCCGCTGCATCCATTGCCAATCGGTAGGTAGATTTCGTCTTCTCATGATCTGTGGAAAAACGGAAATCATGGATCACAGGAGGAAACGCGGGTGGCTCAATTTCAGCTGTCAGATGCTCAGGAAGGAGAAACGATACCTCCCTTGCCTCAACAGGATTGATGAGGTAGGTCCGAATCTTCTCTTTCTCCTCTCCCGTAAACGTTCCATCGAAACCATAGATGGTGGCGCATCTGATGGTTGCTTCTCTTTCATCCTCCAGGAGTAATCGCAAGGAGAGCTGTACAGCTGCTGCTCTCTGGTCGAATTGCCCTTCATGCATCTGGATTGCCAGCATCCAATCGCTGGGAGGCAATTCCTGGAGTATCTCATCCCTTCCGGGCAACATCAGGATACGGTTGCAGAGTGACCTGAAGTCCTCTTCTTCGAGATGCTCAACATCATAGCGATAGTATATACGAACTCCTCTCAGGTCTCTTATGCCGAGGAACTGACGGAGTTCGGTTGCCAGTGCCTGTTCCCTTGACCGAAACTTACTCCCCCGGGTTATGTATACACGACGAACCATGCTCTTCCTCCTGCAATGCTCTCTTCCCAATATCCCTTCGATACTGCTTTCCCTCATAGGAAACAGCATCCACTGCCTCATACGCCACACGTATCGCCTTAGCCAGCGTCTCACCGGTCCCCACCACATGAAGGACCCTGCCCCCGTCAGTCAGCAAATTCCCGTGCTCATCATAGGTGGTTCCACCATGATAAAGCGTAGTATGCTGGGGAAGGTCCCTGATGGTGATCGCTTTTCCCTTTTCATAGCTGACTGGGTAGCCACCACTGGCAAGTGTCACCGAACAGGCAGATTCCTTTTTGTTCACCACCGGGACACGATCGAGGGTCCCATTCCTGCAGGATAACAGTATTTCCAATGCATCACCTTCCAAAAGGGTAAGTGCAACCTCAGCCTCTGGATCCCCGAAGCGACAATTGTATTCAATGACCACAGGGCCTTGTGCAGTAAGCATGAGACCAAAAAAGAGACAGCCCACAAACGGACTGCCTTCCCTCTTCAGTGCAGCAATGGTGGGAAGCACGATGCTTTCCATACACTCGGCTGCTACCTGTTCACTGTAGAATGGGTTTGGGGCGATAACCCCCATGCCTCCGGTATTAGGTCCCTTGTCCCCATCGAAAGCGCGCTTATGGTCCATGCAACTAACCAAAGGCTTCACATGCGTTCCATCACTCAAGACAAGCAAGGAAACCTCAGGCCCACTGACAAATTCCTCGATCACGACGGTCTGCCCACTGGAGGCAAAGACCTTCTCCACCATCATTGCCTGCAGAGCCTCTTCAGCCTCCTCACGAGTCTCTGCGATGACGACCCCTTTGCCGAGGGCTAGTCCATCAGCCTTGACCACCACAGGGAAAAAACTTCGTGACAGGTACTCACGTGCTGTAATAATATCGGTAAACACCTGATAGGAAGGGGTGGGAATATGATTACGCACCATAAAAGCCTTTGCATAGGATTTACTCCCCTCTAGCCGGCTTGCCACCTTGGTTGGACCAAAACAGGGAATCCCCTGCGCCTCCAACACATCGGCAAGCCCGCCGACCAGCGCCTCATCGGGTCCAATTACTGCAAACTCAATTGCATGCTGCACTGCAAATTCAGCAATCCCATTGTGGTCATCAAGCGGGATGGAGACCATCGTTGCAATGGATGCAATTCCTGCATTATGTCCGATGCAAAACAGCTCAGTTGCCTTCTTACTCTTTGCAATTACTGCTGCCAAGGCGTGTTCACGGCCGCCTGAACCGATGATGAGGATACGCATCTTCTAGTGATGGAAGAGACGGATTGCATTGCACACCATCAGGATGCCATGCTCATCACATGCCTTGACCACTGCATCGTCACGCAGGGAACCTCCACTTTGCACAATATAGGAAACACCACTCAGGGAAGCCCGGTCTATATTATCCCTGAAGGGGAAGAAGGCATCACTGGCAAGGCTTACACCGGTAACTGAGGCTAGGATATCCCGCTTTTCCTGATCGGTGAGCGGGGGCACATCCTCACTGAAATAGAGCCCGGGGTCCTGGATCTCAGAGCGCAGATACGCTTCCACTGCATTATCCTTCTCATTCCTGCTCAAGGTTGGAAGGAAGGGAAGGTCAAGGACCTGTCTGGACTGACGCAGGTGCCAGGCATCGGCCTTTTCCCCTGCAAGGCGGGTGCAATGGATCCTGGATTGCTGCCCTGCTCCCACCCCGATGGTCTGTCCACGCTTTGCAAAACACACAGAATTCGACTGTGTATACTTCAGTGCATTGAGTGCAACGAGCAAGTCAAGACGGGCGTCCTCAGTCAGATCCTTGTTCTGTGTGACGATCGGCTCCAGGACAGATGCATCCAGTACTACAGTATTACGCTCCTGGGTAAAGGTAATCCCAAAGACGCTTCTCGTCTCCAGCATAGGTGGTTCATAGTTGGGATCAATCTGCAATACGACATACTTTCCGCCTTTCTTCTTCTGCAACAAGGCAAGCGCCTCAGGTTCGTAGGAGGGTGCGATGACCCCATCAGAAACTTCACGCTTGATGATTCGTGCTGTTTGCAGGTCACAACGTTCGCTGAGACTGATGAAATCCCCGAAGGATGACATACGGTCAGCACCACGGGCACGAACGTAGGCAGTGGCAAGCGGAGAAAGCTCCTCATGCTCCCCGATGAAGTACATCCTGCGCTCTGTTTCATCCAATGCAAGCGAGACCGCCGCTCCTGCAGGGCTGACATGCTTGAATGAGGCAGCTGCACTGAGACCGGTAGCCTCTGCGAGTTGGCTGACCAGTTGCCATCCGTTCAGCGCATCCAGCAAGTTGATATATCCTGGGCTTCCGCACAACACCTGCAAGGGGAGATCACCCATATCCATACTGATACGAGCCTGTCCTTGGTTGGGATTGCATCCATACTTCAAATCCAAATGATTCACCTCTACCTCCCGCTCTCTGCATTGATCAAGAACAGTTCAAAGGAGCCGACCGAAAGATCGGTCTCCCGGACACAGAGTGCCACCCGATACGATTCATCAAGACTCTTCCATATCTGGGTAGCAATCTCTCCTCCCGATCCCTTCAAGACCACTTTTCTCGGTTTTCCGGCAAAGGCGGGAAGAGGATTGCCGTCCCCTTCATAGGTATGGATGAGATGCCCTTCCCCTCTCCTTGTATGCGGGTAGGGAAAGATTGCTCTCTCACACTCGTCCTTCTTCCTTCTCAGGATCGAGAGGGTGTACGCTCCACCTTCAGAGAAATCAACCAAACCACTGATACGGCTGGTATAGTTCGGGGCATCGGGTTCATAGGTACGACCCTCAAGAGCTTCTGCCATTCCCTTGCCTTCAGCAAGCGAGGAGAGGATGGTATCACTCTGGTCGCCATTGGAGACCACAAGCTTGGTTTTATACGTATCCATCGCACGGTAGATGATCAGGGAAGGGTCCTTGACCAAACGCTCATCAATCGCCTCAGTCCTGACAGTCCCCGCATCTGCAACCAATCGACGGTTTTTGCTGTGTTCGCTACGTGCGGTTATGAAGTAGGCAACAATACTCTTGCCTTCTTCGTTCAATCCACACACAATACCCCTTCCAGGATATCGTTGTGCCTGCAGTGCTCTGTTCAAATCCATTCCATACTCCAATAATTGACAATAGTGCTCCACGGTTTCAGGAAGCAATTTCCACTCGACTGTCTCCAGAATCCGCTTTGCCAGACTTTCCGGCGTATCGCCATCAAACACCTCGAGCGAGCGCTGTGCGAGGATCGGACCGGCATCCGCTTCTTCGCTGACTATGTGTACAGTTGCCCCACTAAGCTTGACCCCACGTTCCAGGGCAGCCTCATGCACACGCCTGCCATAATACCCTTTTCCACAGAAACTGGGTATCAGGGAGGGGTGGATATTGAGAATCCTCCCGGGGTACTGCCTCACAACATTGCCACTGAGGATGGTCAAGAAACCGGCCAACACCACCAAATCTGTTTGGTATGTACCAAGCAAAGCCAGAAGTTCTGTTTCAAAACGTGCCGTCTTGAGTTGTTTCTTGTCAAGGGCAACAGCAGGAATTCCCTTCATCTTTGCACGATCCAGAGCTTGTGCATCACTTCTGTCGCTGACCACCAGGACAACCGAACCATGCCTGAGCAAGCCGGAATCAGCAGCATCAAGCATGGCCTGGAGATTGGTCCCACTCCCACTTGCCAGCACAGCGATACGGATCATGCAATCACCACCTTAGCTGTATCTGTCACCTCTCCAAGGACCCACGAATCAGGGATGAGGGAAAGAGCTCTCTCGGCATCTTCCCTATTGATGACAAGCACCATCCCCACGCCCATATTGAATGTGGCATACATATCTTCGTCAGGGATCAACCCTGTATTCTGGATAAGACTGAAAATCGGTTTCTTCTTGATCGATTCCGCATTAATTGCAGCCCCTAGTCCAGAAGGGAGCATCCTGGGGATATTCTCATAAAACCCCCCTCCGGTAATGTGGCTTGCCCCCTTTATGGAAATCTTTTCGGCAAGTTCCAATACCTGGGAAACATAGATTCTTGTTGGGGTAAGCAACTCTTCACCCAGGGTGCACCCAAGTTCCTCATACCAATGAAAAAGCAAGGATGGGTCCCTATCCAGGTCAAAGACCTGTCTGATCAGTGAAAATCCATTGGAGTGCACCCCGCTGGAAGGCAGTGCCAGGAGGCAGTCACCACTTTTAATGGTGGATGGGTCGAAGATTCGTTCCTTTTCAGCCACTGCAACACAGAATCCTGCCAGGTCATACTCTCCCCTCTGGTAGAACCCCGGCATCTCTGCCGTCTCGCCCCCGATAAGGGCACATCCTGATTGCAGGCACCCCTTGGAAACGCCTTTGACAATCTGTTCCACTTTCAGTGGGGCAAGCAGACCCAAGGCAATGTAATCAAGAAAGAGACGTGGTTTTGCACCGCAGCAGATAACATCGTTGACGCACATGGCAACACAATCAATTCCTACTGAATCATGACGATTAAGGGCAAATGCTATCTTCAGCTTTGTTCCAACCCCATCGGTCCCACACACCAGAACTGGGTGGGGAGTATCTTCCAGATTGAGTTCAAAGAGACCGGAGAAACCTCCGAGATTGGAGCGGACCCCATCAATCATGGTGGAGGCAACATGCTTCTTCATCAGCTCAACTGCTTTATAACCCCGCCTCACATCCACTCCAGCATCTGCATATCTTTGTGCTTGCATAACCAACTCCTATAACGCTTTGGGACAGGGATACTCACCGGTAAAACATGCCCGGCAGAAACCTATGCCCGGATGATCTGAAAGCTTTATCACTTGGTCAGTGGTAAGGAAACCAAGTGAGTCGACACCAAGGATTGCCTCCATGGCCTTATGGTCATGATTACAGGCAAAAAGATCTTTCTTTGAATCAATATCTGTACCGTAATAACAGGGGAACAGGAATGGAGGAGCCGATGAGCGCAAATGAACCTCTTTCGCTCCCGCTTCCCTAAGCAGGCGAACAATACGCTTGCTTGTGGTTCCCCTTACGATGGAATCATCGATCAGAACCACTCGTTTCCCCCTCACCGTTGAGCTGATCGGATTGAGTTTGATACGTACCGTACTCTCCCGCTCACCCTGCTTCGGTTGGATGAATGTCCTGCCGATGTACTTGTTCTTGATAAACCCAATCCCATAGGGGATACCCGACTGCCTGGAATACCCGATTGCCGCATCAATCCCACTGTCAGGCACACCTATGACCACATCTGCCTGAGCGGGATGCTCCAGGGCGAGGAATGCACCACTGCGGATTCTTGCCTCATGGACACTGATGGTATCGATGACGCTGTCGGGACGGGCAAAATAGATAAGTTCAAAGACGCAGAGGCTGGAACTTACGCTCTTGCAATGCTCTTTGTTGGAATGGATCGACCCATCCTTCCCATCAATGATACAGATCTCCCCAGGCTCAATATCCCGAAGGAACCGAGCCCCAACAGCATCAAGTGCACAACTTTCACTGGCAAATACATAGCCATCTTCTATTTTCCCCAGGCAAAGGGGACGAAACCCGTGGGGATCCCGCACGGCAATGAGCGAATCTTCGTTCATTACCAGAAGAGAGTAGGCTCCCCTTACCTCATCCATGGTCTTCGACAGTGCCTCCTCCAGACTTCGGGATTCCAACCGGTGGCTGGTGAGGATATGGGCAAACACCTCTGTATCGCTCGAGGAGTGAAAGAGAGATCCTTTCAACTCCAGCGTACTGCGAAGCTCCTGGTCATTGACCAGATTCCCGTTGTGGGCCAGGGCTAGACTGCCCATCATATGATGAAAGATCAGCGGCTGCACATTTTCAGGACTTCTCTCCCCACTCGTCCCATAGCGGGTATGGGCAATGGCCATCTTGGAAGTACCGGGAGGAAGCTCAGGAGGGTGTTCGAAAACATCGGCAACCAAGCCCACATCCTTGATGACACTCAATATGCCATCACTGTTGAAGGCAATCCCACACCCCTCCTGGCCACGGTGCTGCAGTGCATACAGACCCTTGAAACAGGCCTGGTTGACAGCGACCGAGGCGGGGCTGAAAATACCAAACACTCCACAAGCCTCATTGAGGGAGCTCATCAGGCATCTCCCATCAGTCGTGACAATATCTCCTGATACGCTGCTTCCACATCGCCAAGGTCCCTTCTGAAGCGGTCCTTGTCCAACTTCCTGTTGGTCTTTGTATCCCAGAACCTACAGGTATCGGGGGAGATTTCATCGCTGAGAATCAACTGTCCACTGGAAGTCATCCCAAACTCCAACTTGAAATCGACCAAGGTAATGCCCAGGTCCTCAAGGTAGGAACTAAGTATCCCATTGATACGTAATGCATAGTCGGTGATCAGCTGCACCTGGTCATCTGTTGCCAGGGAGAGCGCCTGTATGTGATACGTGTTCACCATGGGATCATCCAGATCGTCACGCTTGTAACAGAATTCCAAGACAGGGGTGGCAAGATGCACCCCCTCATCCAGACCGAGACGAGCTGCAAGAGAACCGGCAGCAATATTGCGGACGATTACCTCCAGAGGTATGATCTTCACCGCCTTTACCAGGGTGTCGGTATCGCTGAGCTGCTCGACAAAGTGAGTCGGGATGCCCTCCCTTTCCAAGAGTTGCATCATATGATTGGTGACCTTGTTGTTGATCGCCCCCTTGCCAAGTATCGAGCCTCTCTTCTTTCCATTGAATGCCGTGGCATCATCCTTGTAGGAGACGATGTACAAATCCTTGTCATCAGTCTCATACACCCGCTTCGCCTTCCCTTCGTAGAGCATGGTTCGCTTTTGCATCTGTATCCTCTCTTGTCAATAAAAAAGAGCCTTACCGCCCAGGGGTGAAGCTCCTATGGAAACGCTCATCAGCTTGTGCAACCTTTTCGGTCATCTCTCTTCTGCGCTCTTGTATGCGAAAAGCGAGCGCTTCATCGCCAAGGGCCAGAATCTGGGCAGCAAGCAGTGCTGCATTGGCCGCCCCATCGATGGCAACTGTTGCCACAGGATAGCCAGTGGGCATCTGCACGGTTGAAAGCAAGGCATCCATACCATCGAGTGAGCCTGAAAGGGGGAGCCCTATGACGGGAAGCAAGCTTCGGCTTGCCAGAACCCCTGCAAGGTGAGCAGCTTTCCCTGCCGCTGCAATCAAAACGGCGTATCCCTCTCCAGCTGCATTCTCAGCAAATTGGATTGCGGCTTCGCTACTTCTGTGTGCCGAGAGAATATGTGCCTCAAAGGGAATATCCAACTCTTGCAAGACCGTAAAGGCCCCTTCGACCAACGGTGCATCATGTTCGCTGCCAAGCAGTACAGCCACACGGTTTTTCTGGGTTGTTTGCATAGGCGTACCATAGCGAAAATGTTGCGGTTATGCAATACCTATGCAACAGAATATGTACAGATTAGATAATATGTCTTATGACTTATGCTCCTGATATCAATATCAAGAGATTTTTTTATTCTTTTGCAACAGTTGATGCAACAAAACAACAGCATCCTCAACACACAAGTCACAAGTTCGCAACACAATACCACTCTCATCACCCCTGAGTTCACTGCAGACAAGTGTGCCGTTCTGCTCAAGGAATCCGTCCACTATCTCCCCTGCGTAGTCATAGGATGTCTGCTTTGTTGCAGCTTCCACACTGCCTCCACAGGTAAGCAAGCTGATGATAAGCACTGCTCCGCTGACAGCCCCGCAAGTTGCCTTATGGCCGCCCATACCCCCACCGAAGGCTTCGCTCATGATGAACAGGTTCTTCTCGTCGATTCCCACGACATCGGCAAAGCTGCAGGCAACTGCCTGTGCACAGTTGTGCCCCTTCTCCCTGAAAGCATAGGCACGTTTTACATATTGCGTAGTAGTTGTTGTTTCCATGGGGCTAATAGTACCGTTCTGCGTTTCCCGTTGCAAGAAGTCATGACCAGGTACCATATATATGCCTGCCACAAACAGGACAGTTGGAATGGTCGATGATACTCTCAAGGGATACCCAAGAACGACGTACCAGCAAGGTCCTGCAATAGGGGCAGTAGGTATTCTGGTCCAAGGATGAATTCCCCGGGTAGATGAAAGGGACCATGGACTCTTGGGCTTCCTGGACCACCTCTTTCAGATAATGCTCGCTGGTCTCCCTCTTCTGTTCCTGATAACGAGGAAAATACCGACTCAGATGCCAGACCTGTACACCTGCAGAATACAGGTGCCTTCCAATGGAGGAAATCATTTCTCGTGTATGCACCCCTTCCATGATCATGGTGGTTATCTCCAGATGTGCCCTGCTTGGAGCAATGTGTTCAATGGCATTCCACACCGGATGTCCGCTTCCCCCGCAGTAATTCCGGTAAAAGGCTTCATCGCCCTTGATGTCAATATTGAATGCATCGATGTATGGACTGATCCGAATCAGGGATTCTTCACTGAAGGTACCATTGGTAACCATGATTGTCTTAAGCCCTTCTCGTTTTGCAAAGGTTGCCACCTCGACCATATAGTCCTGCCACACCAAGGGCTCGCTATAGGTAAAACTGATGGAAGGACACCTGTTATCCACAGCGAGCTGAACCACTTCCCTGGCAGTGTAATAGGTTCGCTGAGCTCCCTCCTCCCACGCTCTCTGGCTGATCGCATAGTTCTGGCAGAAGGTGCAAGTCAGGTTGCATCCAAACATTGCAATGGAGAGGGTATTCGTCCCCGGCAGGAAGTGATAGAGAGGCTTCTTCTCAACAGGGTCTATCGCACTTGAGACCAACCCTCCATAGCTATGGGTAAAAATAGTATCGCCGGAACGTTCCCGCACCCCGCAGAAACCAATTTCTCCGTCCTTCAGTCTACAGTGGCGATAACAGAAATCGCAAGCAAGATACTCTGTTGTACTCACGGCAAGTCCTCAGTATACACCTCAGCCTGGAACACTTCAAAACGACAAGCCATGTCTGTATAGGCATCAGGATCAAGGCCGGCTTTCCTTGAAAGCTGACTGAGCATGGTCTGGAGATCCCATCCCTGCTCTGTTGCCACCTGCGGGAGGAAAACTGCACGATGGTATCCATGACTCAACAACACACCATCCACTCCAAGTCGTATTTGTTTCCAGTCATCAATGACTTGCAACCTGGAAAGCAGGGAGATTTCGAGTACTACCTCTTTTAGCTCCGCTTCCTTGAGAGGGTGAAAGCGGGGGTCATTGAAAGCAGACTCCCTCGCCAGTTTCGGTATCTCCTGCCAAAGGGGACCCCTCCCCCAAAGATTGCCGATACAGCCACGCAGGGCCCCTTCCTTTGTATGAATTGTGACAAAGCATCCCAGCTCATGGGAAAAAGGAGGTCTATCTTCCCTCTTCAGTCGATCATAGATTGGCGTATCAGAGTGGGTAAGCGTACTTGTTATTGCCTCCCTGGCAAGCATCAAGAGCGTCTTTTGGTCAACTTGGTTCATTTTCCTACCTCCAAAGAATCGTTGAATAGGCGACAAAATTCATGTCATTTGACGAGGAGACATCCTGGGAGGTGTAGTAGTCTGCCACCCACCCCCTACTGTGCAACCGCTTGGCAATGGATGAGACCAACAAGGCAGCGGCGTAGCCGCATACAGTTGACTGCTTTGCGGTACAGAAGGCTAGTGCTTCTGAGACCCTTCCCTCACTGAGTAGATGAGCCAAGCTTAAATCATCTTCCTTTACCCTGCTCTCTGCCCTGCTTCCGTAGGGGGTGTAGGCGAACCGGGGTCCATAGTGGGTGAAGTCACTGCTTGCAATCATTGCAATCCTTCCCTTCTCAAGGTCCTCTCTCCCAAGTTCCTGCATCAACTGATCGGCTAGCTTTTCGATAGCCTTTGCCTCCGTGAAACGGGATATCATGGCAAGCGCAACTTTCACAGGGCTCTCTTGTGCTGCAATGTATGGCAGGACCATCTCCAGGGCATGCTCACTCTGTATGGCAGAGAACCACTCTCTTTGTGCACCCATAAGATTGAAGGCAGGAAGATCACCGAGGGGAGTCCTCATTCCCGAAAGAGGCGCACTGACGATGGTATCGGGGGGGAGTGTTGCATAATGGCTGGGGCTTATAACTACGATACGTTCTATCGAATCGAGCCCTGAGGTGAAAAACGGGGCTATCCCACTGCTTGAATAGAACAAGCCTGCGTGGGGGAGTACCGCGAACCTATAGGGTCCTCTCTGATAGGTTTTCCGCTTCTTGCTCTCTTCTATCGACTCAGTTACCAGCCGTCTCAATAGTTCTGGATCCTTTGGATACCAAGAACCCGCATATTGGGCATCTCTCATCATATTCATCGTGGCACCTCGTATATAATGATAGTCCACTGTGAAAGAATTGCAAGGTTACATCCACGTAGAAAAGCAAAGAGGCAACGTACCAGACCGCAGGGATGCCCAAGTACGTTGCCAAACGTGGAGGTAAAAGAAACTAATTACAATCAGAGACAGAGACAGAAGAGAGACATCGCCAATCCTTGGGGAATATTTTCGATTTCCCGAGTACTGCAATTTCCTCACTGAAAACAATATTCTCACTGCTCTTGCCGACAAGAAGAGAGAAATCACCGCTCTCCAGGACTCTTCTTGCATCACTACCAACAAACGAGAGCATGTCTGCAGGCAGGGTAAAGGAGAGACGTTTCTGCTCTCCCGGCTGCAATGAAACACGGCTGAAAGCCTTCAATTCTTTCACAGGGCGAACAATGGAGGCAACCTTGTCCTGCACATAGACCTGTACGATTTCATCACCACTACAGGTTCCGTCATTTCGCACCGTAAGGGAGAAGCGAAACTCTTCATCACCCTGAATCATGGGGTTTTCCACCTGGAAATCATCCCAGCTGAAGGTGGTGTAGCTCAGCCCATGCCCAAAAGGGTACAGGGCTCCAAACTGTGGCTGGACCTTCAACCCGCCAGCCTTCTTGAAGTGGTTGTATGCATAGGGCATGGAACCAGCACACTTGGGAAATGAGAGTGTCGTTTTTCCACCAGGATTGTTCAAACCCACCAAGGTACGCGCGATAGCTTCCCCTCCCCCCTCACCGGGAAGCCAAGCAGCAAGTATTGCACTGGCATGATCAACTGCTGCATGGATGGTGTAGGGCCTTCCACTCACCAGCACAACCACCACTGGTTTTCCTGTAGCCAGTACAGCCTCCAGCAGATCTTCTTGCACCCCGGGAAGTTTCAGGCTATCGGCATCGGAGCCTTCCCCGACTGTTCCCTGACGGAACAGCCCAGCGATATCACCAACGACCATGACCGTTACATCCGCGGATGAAGCAACGGCAACCGCTTTTTCAATCCCTTGGGTATCCCGGCTGAGCTCATGGGCTTCCTCACCACCGTCTGGAACATCCCCTGGAAAGAAGATGGCTTTCTCCACCTTGCTCTCGTAGAGCATGCACCCCGGCTCGAATGTCAGGGGAATGTCTCCCAGAGCCTCAGAGAGAGCACTACGAATGGTTTTTGCCTGCGGAGGGACTGTCTCTTCAGGACCATGGGATCCTTGGAGATGAATCGGGGTCGAGTATCCACCGAACATTGCATACGGGTGGTCGGCTAGAGGGCCGATGAGGGCAACCGATCGTGCATTCCCCAAGGGAAGAACCCCATCATTCTTGAGCAGGACAAGCGACTTCTCTGCCACCTCTACCGCCAATGCATGGCTCTTCTCAGTGCCCAGTTCTATTGCCTCTTCCTTGATGAACGGATGCTCGAACACCCCTTGGTTGTACTTCTCTTCCAATACGCGGAGTACAGCCTCATCAAGTGCATCACCCTTGACCAATCCACGGTACAGGGCCTCGATCAACCCTTCCTTGAATACGGTATACCCGGGCAATTCGATATCCATACCAGCATTGAATGCCAAAGCGGCAGCTTCAGCCATATCGCCTGCAACATGATGGTCGTGGAACAATTGCACAACTGCCTCATAGTCAGCGACAACCAATCCATCGAAACCCCATCGCTGTTTAAGCAAGTCAGTCACCAAGGAGCGGTTGCTGGTACAAGGAACGCCATCAATGTCATGATAAGCCGGCATTACTGCGCCGGGATGTGCATGACGGACAACCATCTCAAAGGGGAGAGCAAAGGTATTTTGCAGTTCTGTCGGACCGATATGAACCGGCGCATGGTTCCTTCCCCCCTCACTTGCAGAGTGACCGACAAAGTGCTTCAGCGTTGCAAGGGGACTTCGCTTCTCTCCTTGCAATCCTTGAACATAAGCAATGCCCATGACTCCACACAGGTACGGGTCTTCCCCGTAGGTTTCCTCAATGCGCCCCCAACGGGCATCACGAGCAACGTCCAAAACTGGGGCAAGCCCCTGATGCACCCCAAGACTTCTCAGTTCATCCCCAATGGCTTTTCCTACACTGCCTACCAATGAAGGATCCCAGGTGCTGCCATAATTCAATGCAGAGGGAAAAATCGTTGCTCCCTTCACCATGGCACCGGTCAAGCACTCCTCATGAAGGAGAGCTGGAATTCCCAGTCGTGTCTCCTTGATGAGATACCGTTGTATCTCGTTGATCGCCTTGGCCTGCTGGACTGGATCGTTTGCCATTGTTCCATAAGGGCGGGTGAGTTGGCCGATACCCTTACCGAGAACCTCAGCCTTGATATCTTCACTACGCATCTCAGCCTGCCCATACTCGCGTACATGCAATGATCCATCTATTCCTATCTCAAGCCATGCAGAAACCAACTGGGAGACTTTCTCTTCGATACTCATCTTCCTGAGCAGTTCCAAGGCACGTTCCTTATTCTGCTGCATAGTGCTAACAACTCCTTATTTCAGTATCCTTGTATCTCAAGACCGACTACTCTTTCAGTGCTCCTAGTGCAACTCCAGCAATAATGTGCTTCGAGAGCGAGAAGTAGACGATGAACAAGGGCAGAACCGTCAACGACAACCCCAGGTAGACCGCACCGTACTCTGTCTTGTAGATATCTCCCCTGAGCAGGCTGACCATGATGGGCATGGTATACTTGTCACCATCGGTAAGCAGGATCAAGGGTTCGAACAAACGATTCCAGTTGAATACAAAGGTGAAGATTGCCTGGGTTGCCATAGCAGGTTTCATGATGGGCAGTATGATCCTGTTGAAGGTATTGAACTCTCTCGAACCGTCTATTCTTGCAGAGTCAACAATATCCAACGAGAGAGATGCCATCAGGTACTGCCGCATGAAAAACACCATTGCAGGGGTTGCTATGGCAGGTATGATCAAGGGCCAAAGACTGTTCGTCCACCCGATGCGATACATGAACTGGTAAAACCCTATACCACTCACCTGGGTTGGAATCATCATGACGGCCATGATGAAGGTAAAGAATGGCTGACGCAGTTTCCAGTTGTAAGCAACCAGGGCATATGCTGTCAGCGATGAGAAATATACCGCGCAGAGGGTTGCCCCTGTGCTGATGATCATGGAGTTTATAAACCCGACAAGAGGATCAAAGGTCTTGCCTTGGAGTATCTGCCAGTTACTCATCAAGTATTTGGAAGGAATCAGGCCGATGGAACTCTGCTGTATCTCATAAGTACTGCGTGTTGCATTCATGAACATGACCCAGAAAGGGAATATGCTCAAGAGTGCCAAGAAAATGCACACAATATAGATTCCAGTCTTTTTCAGGTTGGTAGTTGCTCTCATTCCTCTCATCGTACTCCCCCCATCCTCTTTTCTTCCTTCAGCCGGTTCTTTTCAAATTTTCTGAGTTTGATCTCATCCTTGTCACGCATGGAGTAGAACATGATCCCTGAGAGAACCAGGATGATGATGAAGACGATCATGCTTGCCGCCGATGCTCGGTTGTAGAGATAGCTTCCCGCAAAGGCTTGATTGTAGATGAATACACTCGAGGTAAGTGTTGCATTGTCCGGGCCTCCCCAAAGGAAGAGCCTGGGAATATCAAACATCTGGATACCGCCGATAAGACCGGTAACCAGAACATACAGCAAAATGGTTTTCAGTCTGGGCAAGGTTATCTTGAAGAAAATCTGGGAAGGTGTTGCCCCATCCACCTCTGCAGCCTCAAACAGTGTCGGATTGATGCCCAACACACCAGCGATCAGGATGATCATGGAGTGTCCATACCACATCCAGAACTGGATGAAGGATACCACACCTCTGGCGGTTCCACTTTGTAGGTGGAAGTTTGACGGTGCATCCAGGATACCAAGTTTTATCAGTAAGTCATTGATAGGTCCCTTCGGATAGCCGGTAAGGGAGTTGAACAGGATTGCAATGGTTGCTGCGGTAATGATATTCGGCATGTAGATCAATACCTTGAACAAGCCCTGTGCCTTTATCTTCAGGCGTCTATTGGTAAACCATGCGGTCAACAACAGAGCCAAGAGAACCTGGGGAATGAAGTTGAAAATCCAAATAATAAAGGTGGTTTGCAGTGAACGTAAAAAGGTCGCATTATTAAGGATGCTTTTATAATTCTGGAACGGGTCTTCCAGGAACTTGAAGGTTGTACGACCCAGTCCCCTGAGGTCGGTAAATCCAATAACGATGGTATATATCGTCGGATACAGATTGAAGATAAGAAAGGCAAGCACGAAAGGGATGGAAAACAGATATCCGTACTTAGCATAACTGATGTTGTTTTTGCGCATGAGCAAGTCCTCCAGAAAAATTCACCGTGCATCGACCGATATCTTCCCTGCGATGCTTGGAGCAAAACAAGCCAGGTGCAGGGGTCACCTACACCTGGCAATCATTGATCCATTAATCAACGTCAATTGCGAGGTTGTCGGCAACCTGCTGCTTGAAGTCTGCAATCGCCTGGCTGCGGGTCTTGTTTCCGTAGCTGTATTCTCGGACCTGGTCACGCCAGTACATGTTGATGGTCTCATCATACTGGGTCTTGTTCTTACCGGTAGCAAACTTGCCGGCGGGAACGAATACATCGAACATATCCTGTCCACCGAGGAAATCCAAGGTTCCATCACTCTTACGCATGACCGTCCCGGAAGCAACGGTATCCTTGGTCCCACCAGGACCATTGAGTGTCCCATTGGCCCAGTAGTACTGCAGACCGGTATCGGAACTGTCGAGGGTAATCCACTCGATGATATCTCCAACTGCGTCCTTGACCGGGCTCTTGTCGTTTGCAAGTATCCAGGTACCACCCCAGAAGAAGCCAACAGGAGGTTCACAAACCGCCCAGTCACCATAAGTGCCTTCACCAGGTGCTGAACCGCCGCTGTTGCCAGCCATGACGTAGTTGATCAACCATGCCGGGCCGAAGAAACCGAAGATCTGCTTTTCACCGGCGTCTTTCATGTCAGCAAACCATGCATCGGTCCAGTCACGGGTATCATTGTGGTAACCCTTGTCGATCAGCATCTTTGCAACATCAAGGAATGCTTCACGATCGGGATCGATGTAGAGTTTTCCATCTACAATCCAGCCCTTCTCGCTGCTGCCTTCAATGGCATGCCAGATATCTCCATCACCGCTGATGATTCCATACCCTTTCTTCTTCAGGTCTTCTGCAGCCTTGAAGAACTTATCCCAACCGGGACCGACTTTTGAAGCGATTACTGCAGGATCGTCAGTACCCCATACGTCCTTTGCAATTGAGCGGCGGTAGATGAATGCGCCACCGGTAGCCTGATAACCAAGGCCAACGAGCTCACCGTCCGGATTGGTGCCGATGTCAATGGTGTACTGGGCAATGTCGGCTTCCTTGAGCTTGGCGTCTACATCAATTCCAAGATCCTTGTAGGGAGCTGCAAAGTGAGCTGCATCGCCCTGGGTGTACTTGAGTACAAATGCAGACTCAGCACAATAGATGTCAGGAGCATTCTCACCACTGCTTGCCAATGCCTGGTCAAGTGCTGGTTGATACGCACCATCAGTGGTAGCGATGATGGTTGTGTTGATCTCATAATCGAAATCAGGATTCAGTTCTTTGTACTTCTCCAACATTTTGGGGACTTCATCAGTGAAGCTCCACAGGTTGATCACCTTACGAGCAGGTTTTGCTTCCTCTGCCTGGCCGGCAGCAAACAGTGAGAGACTCATGCAACAAATCAGTAACAGACTGACTACAATACGCATGTTCCGTTTCATACAGATTCCTCCTTACTTAACTCTATGTCAAACTGACATATAAATGAGACTTGCATAGACTACCCCCAGTATTCGTACAACGGCTGTACTGGATAGGGAGCCCTACAATCATCATGCTATGTGAACACGATGGGGAACGCCACTGGGCTTTTGCCTTGAAAATGGGTAGGACAAATGTCCTATATTACCTATATTTCGTTGCTTTTAACCCATTTGATGGCAAATTTACGCAGTGTTCCTGCGTCACTTATGGAGAGCTTATGCCGGATATTATCCCGGTAGACGTTAATCGTCTTTACAGAGAGATTAAGAGTCTTCCCTATCTCAGAAACACCGCACCCCTGCCCGAGCAATCGAAGCACTTCCATCTCCCGAAGGCTGAGCAACTTCACGGGGTCACTCTCCTGTGAGGACTCCTGCAGGAGCAGGGTGTCCAACATACGTTCACGCATGTCATCTGAGAGATATACCTTGCCCTTAAGCACCGTGGAGATGGCTTTCAGGAGTGATGAAGCAGCCTCCTGCTTCATCACGTACCCGCGTGCCCCTGCCTTGAGTGCACTGGAAGCGTATATAAGCTCATCATACATGGAGACAACAATGGAAAGCACATCAGGCCTGCTTGCCTTGAGAGTTTTCACCAACTCCAATCCGTTCTCTTGCTGGAGGGAGATATCGACAAGGGCAACATCCACCTCTGTCTCATCCAGTAGGGTAAGTGCTTCTGTGATGGTGGTTGCTTGAGCTCGTACCTGATAGGTTCGCACATTTTCTATGACGCTCACCAAACCTTGGCGGAAAAGTGGGTGGTCATCCACAATCAGGAATCTAACTATATTGGACATTCCCTACTCCTTGAATACAATCTGTACTGTGGTTCCCTCGTCATCACTTTCGAGAGAGAGCTTTGCATCAGCCATGGCAGCTCTGTTCTGCATGATCCTTAGGCCAAGCCCCTCCCCCTGGATATGCTCAGGGAGTCCTGTTCCATCGTCACGAACCTCCAGGGAGAGGACACTTGTTCCCTGGGAATCAATCTTTTTCGCTGAGGATATTTCTATATGTTTTGCTTTTGAGTGTTTTATGGCATTGGTCAATGCCTCTTGGACAATCCTGAATATATTCAGTTCTCGGGTCCTATCCTGTATGGAAAAGGCTGGGTCCACATTTACATCGATATCGATTGCAACCAAACGGAGATTATCTCCTACCAAGGCCTCCAGACGTTCCAAGAAGCTATGGGGTTCCAATTCCATGGGCATCAGCCCACGGCTGATGGTCTTGATCTTCCCAATGGCTTCGTTGAGATGCTCACTGATTTTCCTGAGGCTCTCTTTCTGGGTTTCCTGGTTGCTTTCGAGTTGTTGTTGTGCCGATGAGGCAAGCAGGGAGATGCCAAGAAGATACTGGCACAGGTCATCATGGAGTTCCTGCCCGATGCGCTCCATCGTCCTTGTGGAAATCTCCATGACTTCCTGTTCCAGTTCGGTTCTCCGCTTGATCTCCTGGGAGAGGTCCCGTGTACGCAGGGCAACCTGTTCTTCAAGATTCTTCTCATGTTCCCTGATCTTCTGGAGAAGCAGGGAACCTTTCAGGTTGCTGGATATCTGTTCTTGCAATACATCATAGAGGGCAGGACGGACAGTGCCAAAGGGAACCAAGAAATAGCCAAGAGGTTCATCAAGATAGACCAAGGGCAAGAGGACCCAACGCTGGGTCCTCCACTCTGGGTCCAAACTGGGAGGCAGGATCTGCTGGGCAGGAAAATCCTGTAAAAAGGCTGACAAGGGGAGTACTTCCTGTTGGACGGTCATCAGAAGCCGGGCTTTTCGGTTGTGGTTCAGGAATCTCACCAGATATCCGCGATCGATACCAAAGAGTTGCAACCCACGTTTCAAGTTGGTGATCAACTCCCCCATCTCGAAGGTACCGCTGAGCATGGCACTTACCTTTCTGAGCGTTTCGAACGAGTTCTCCGCTGCTATCCGTTTTGCTGCCTGAAAACGTCCAATCTTATCCCCTGTCAATGCACGGGCTGCTCCCATGAGCATCGCAAGGGTCTTGGCACTCAGGGTGCTCTGGTTGCGTGACTTATACTCCACCACTGAGAGATACTCATTCCACTGATGAAGAGAACCACTCTCTGCTGTAGTCTCATCCAGTGCACGATTGAGACGGGCTATCATCTGGTGGTAGTCACCTCGCTGGACAAGGAGAACCAAGTCTTTCACTGCCAAACGTTCAGCCGGGGTGGCATAGCTCGGCATCTCATGAAGCCCAGGGGTGAAGTGCACATGCGGATTGCAACCGCAGGACTCCCTGATGACCGGCGAGCAGGGCAGGGAGATGTGTTCTTCTTCCCCCCCTGCCATGATCCTATCGAGGATATCCACGGCAATGACTCCCATCTCATGCAATGGTTGTACTACGGTTGTCAGTGGGGGAATGCTGTATCGGGAGGGGTCTATTCCATCAAATCCAATGAGGGATACATCATCAGGTACACGGATGTTCCATTTCGAGAGTTCTTGCATGGCCCCGAATGCCATCCGGTCATTGAGACAGATCAAGGCATCAAAAGAGTATTCCGCTTCCATGAAGTATCGTACTACTTCACTTCCTGATTCGTCAGTGAATGTCCCTGACCTGATCAGTTTCTCGTCAATAGTGATCTCATTATCTGCAAGTGCCTGCCTACAAGCCTGAAGCCTCTTGACTGACTCCTCATGGGTCTTCGGCCCCGTGATGATAGCAAATCGACGTCTATGATGGACTGTCACCAAGTGGTCCACCAGAGCACGCAAGCTCTCTTCCCCTTCTGCAGTAATGTCACTCATGCCCTGCATGTGCATCCCTATCGATACCCTGGGGAGCGAGGACCATGGAGCAAAGAACTTATTCAGGTCCATGGTGGTGAAATACGATGCAAGTGAAGAGGCAACAATGATCAGGCCATCAATGGTCTGCTCAGAGGCAAGGTGATATGCGAGGTTGGAAGAGGCTTCACTGGCAATAGGGGATCCAAGGCGGGAGCCAATAAAGGAGATGGTTCCCATCCTACGCTTTGCTGCTTCCTGTTCTATGGCATGCCAGATGGCCGATTGATATTCATCATCCAATCCTGCGGTGAATATTCCGATGCAACGCTGTGAATCCTGCATGAAAGATGGGTCCTCCTCACTGGTGTGCCTTATCTATGATAGACCATACAAAGGAGTTTGCAAGGATAGGGTTGAAAAATAAACAAAGAGAATTTCTCACTGTTGGCCACATTTCATCATGGACCTCATCATGGACCTCATCATGGGCCTCGTCATGGGCCTCTTCATAGACCTCTTTATAGACCTCTTCGAGGTAAACCGGATACCCATGGTTGCCTTGAAATACGTTAGTACCTCGTGGTTATGAAGAAACAAACCAATGCACCATATAGTGTACGATTTTTTTAGAAAACCTTCCTACAATCCGATTCAATAGGACAGCTTTCACATAGCATCTTAGTAGGACGACAATATTTCCGACCGATCTCCCAACATGAGTAATCGATAATACCAGGAAATTCAGGGTTTAATTCTCGAGCTTTATATATTATGGATTCTCTGTCAGCATTTGCTGGTACTAATCCAGTTCTTCTAAGCACCCTAAAGATATGAACATCAGGTGATATATCAATTGAGTAATAATCAGAGAAAGGGACTTTAAATTGGCGAGCTAGAATATTGGCTGCCATGGTGGCAATTTTTATCCCACAGCCATGAAATTGTAAAAATCGATATACAACTGAAGCACTGCTTGGATTTCCACTCCAAAGCAATGATGCATCGCCATTATAATCAGCAAGAATTTTATGCACTGCAGAATGGAAAGTCTTTGCCATGCTTGGTCCGAAACGATGAAGAGATTGTGAAACAAAGAGTTCTTGGTAGTATTGTAATGGTTGATCTCCCAGAACCTTGATATCAAAAGAATTCAAATCATTTTTGATTGTCCAGGGTATAACCCATGCTCTCTCAGCCTTGATCTGCCGGTCCATCAAACATGCTAGAACATATGCATGCGGATAGTTTGTTAGATCATTAAG
>NZ_JBFXGH010000022.1:0-27507 GCF_050178175.1 Sphaerochaeta sp. | reverse complement strand
GGAAGTGCCTTTTCAGAGGTAACAATCATCACCGGAGCCTCATCTATTGTCCTGATCAAACGGGAATTGAGTGGTGTCCGTGCGCGACTGTCCATTACAATCCGTAAAGGATTGTGACCATTCCTTCCCTCCATGCGCGTGGTCAGAACAGGATCATCCGCCAAGACGGTACCGATCCCAACCATAATTGCTGCATACCTGTTTCTTAATCGATGCACATATGAACGCGACTGTCCAGAGGTGATCCAGCGGCTCTCTCCTGTCTTGGTAGCAATCTTGCCATCAAGACTCATCGCTGTTTTCAGTAATACAAAGGGAGTTTTCGTCGTGATGAAATGAAGAAATATCTCATTCTGCTTTCTCGCTTGTTCAGCTGAGAGCCCGCAGGAGGTCTCAATGCCTTGTTCCTGTAGGTAGGCAAGGCCTTTGCCCTGCACCAAGGGGTTGGGATCAGAAATGGCACAAACAACCTTTTTGACATTTGCCTTGGCGATGGCTTCGGCACAGGGAGGGGTCTTTCCATGATGAGAGCATGGTTCCAGCGTCACATAGAGGGTACTTCCCTCTGCTTCCACTCCTGCTTCACGAAGTGCATATATCTCAGCATGGGGACCTCCGTATGCTTGATGGTATCCTTCCCCGATGATCTTCCCTTGCTTTACCAGGACTGCACCGACCAAAGGATTTGGGCGTGTCGCACCGCTACCCCATTCGGCAATCTCAAGAGCCCGAGTCATGTATTGTAAATCGCTTTCCATGTACATCCCCTTGAAGTCAATCCTTCAAGGTATTTGCATTGCATGGATAAAAAGAAAAACACCATGTGCCAGAAAACATTCCTGGGACATTGTATTTCAATTCTTCTTCCATCCAGACTTTAACTGTCGGCTTCGGAATTTGACCGAATCAACCCAAGGGGCTCGCGGGCTTGCAGTATTACTGCCTACCGCCGGTAAGGAATTACACCTAACCCTGAAGAACTTATAGTACACAACCATACGTATAGCTGCGTTTGTCTAACCATATACATTTCACTTTATGGTGTCAACAGTCCTATAGCCAAGCTTATAACAATACATCCTTTCATCCAAATTCAATGATAGGCCTCTTGGATGTAACCGGATGGGTATACCGGGAGCGAAGCACCGGATGAGAGAAAGGATGATGGATTCATCCCCCTTGGAGGGGCTGTCACTAAGTGCATCTGTACATATCGATGACGGTAGCTAAACCATTCCATTCCTGGCAGCAGGAACCTATGATCTGATCATCGTTGGTGTTGATGAAGAGGAAGTATATACCGTTATTGATGAAACTACCTACAGCGATGTTGCAGTGGAGTCAGAATTGACGGAGGTTCAGGATATCACTCTCACTTAAAATGTTACATTTGCGTGAGGACAGCACTGAGAGAGGAGTACCCCAACTCCTCTCTCTTCTTGTTGCAATCAGTATTTCTTATTTGGTAATCTGCACCGGTTCAGAGAGGATATCAAAGGTATCACAGACTGTTTCCAGGAAGAAAATCCTGATGCTTTGCAAGTCCATATCCCCATCATAGATTCCCTGGTCCTCACGGGTACTGTCAGAGTACACAAAACCCCTGAGCTCTGAGAAATTCCCTTTGGTCTGGTACTCGTCCTGCAACTCCCTCAAGGATATTCCCATCGTATAGGAGAGCGCTCTGAGGTCTTCCTTTTCAAGAGAAACAGCCAAGATAATAGCTCCATCTCTCTTCACTATCATCGAGTAAGGGATGGAAACAAGTTGCTCACCATTCCTGCATGCGGGATTCTTGAGCAAGGTGCAGACCAAGGGACCGCACTTCCATATTTCATCAGGCATGATACCATCTCTCTCATCTGGAAAGGTGTGCCAGATAAGGGGATCAATCATGGGCTGGATAGTAGCATCTAGGTTCATGGGAGCCTCCTCATAGAGAGTATCCTTTGTTGCTGGAAAGAGGCAAGCACTCTCTAGATTCTTTGCAACAGTTGTTCAATTGTAAGATTCCCCAACGCAGCAACGCCCTTATCCTGGACCTGCCCAGCTACCGCCTCACCGGCAGTATCGTGCTCAACCTCATCGATGGTTTCCATACCATACAACCCTCTTACCAAGTCCTGGAGACGAAGGGTATCAAGCGGTTGCTTGGGGATATAACTGGTTTGACTGTTGTTGGTGGGGGTGATGAACTCCAGTTTAGTCAGGAGTCCCAGGAAACCCTGCAACCGATTGTAGGGAATCGCGAGGCGGTCAAGCAACTCCTTGGTGGAGGTAGCACCCTTCCCTTCACGAAAGTTGCTCCCAATGAGCATCATGATGTTGGTCCCTTCAGATAACTGCAGTGCTGGGCTTTGGGGCAACCCACGGAAACTGGAAACATCTGGCTTGAACTGGTGCACATAGGCAAGCTCCACACTGAAGAAGACTGTTGCCCAAAAAACATAACAGAAGAACAAAAACAGGAAGATGGCTGCAAATGATCCATAGATGACAGAGAACCTGCTCGCCATTGATGTCAACAAGGAGGTCAGCTTGCTGAATATATTGATCACCAACAACCCTGCAATGCTCCCAAAAATTGCTGAATCGAAACGGACCCTTGTATTGGGAACAAGGTATATGAGCATGAAAATAACCAAGGCCAAGATGAGGCTCGGGGCAATGGAAGTGACAACAACAGACCATCGGCCCAAAGTCACACCAATCAGATTGAGGTACCAGGAAGTAAGAATGGATTGTGCACTTACATACGCTGCAAGCAACAAGGTTGCTACGATCAGGAATGAAATATAGCCTGCAAATCGTTTCAGGGCGTTCCGACTTCTGCTTGAGCGGTATATCCGGTTGATTATACTCCATACCTTGTTGATCAAGAGGACCATGGTAATCAGGAAGGATATAAGCCCCACAACTCCCAGACTGGTCGCATTACGAGTGTATTGGGTCAAGAGGATCATCAGCTGCCCACCTGCCTCCTCTCCTGCCAGCTCCGCGAACCACTGGGAGAGAAAGTTCACCAACGGTTCCATAACACCAAAAGCATTGAAGATAGTGAAGAGAAAGGTTGCAGCAGGAACAATTGCCAAGAGTGTGGAGTAGACCAATCCCGAAGCAGAGTTGAGAAAGTTATCTTTCATGGCCTGTCTAAATACGGCTGAGAAAAATGCACTCAGCCGCTTGAGATTCTGCTGAACGGTACTTTTATAAGACATGGTCACAGCCTCTGCTTCATCCAGGAATAGAGGTATTGTGCCGTTTGGTCCCTATTGGTTTCCTGCAATAATTCATGCCTTGCGCCTTCAACCAAATTCAGGGTGATGTCAGAGATGCCACAACTACGGTAGAACTCGTATACCTTACGTACTCCCTTGGAGAAACCTCCTACTGGATCCTCACTCCCACTGATGATCAAGAGAGAGAGATCAGAGGGAAGCTTCTTCGCCATCTCAGCATCATTGGCAATCTCCACCCCATCCAACAAGTCAGCAAAGAAACCCGAGGTACAGACAAATCCACACAAGGGATCCTCTATATACTTCGCTACTTGTTCTTCATCCCGACTCAACCAATCGAATGATGTCTTTGCATCAGGAATCTTCTTGTTGTATGCGCCAAAGCTCATCTTATCCAATTGTGTATCGGGATGCTTTGAACCATGTTTGCTGACATGACTGCGGGCAATCATCTTGCCAATCTTTCCAAGCAATCCTTGGGAAGCACCCGTACCCATGAGTATCACACCATCAAAAAGGTCAGAGTATTGCACCATGAGACTTCTTGCGAGAAAAGAACCCATGCTATGGCCAAGCAAGAAAAGACTGTGACTGGGATATTCAGCTAGGATGATATTCGTCAACTCATAGGCATCTTTCACCACTCGCTGCCAACCATCACGCTCGGCAAACCAACCAGGGGTCTCTCCATCCCTTTTCACAGTCTCTCCATGCCCTCGATGATCAGGGGCATAGACGGCAATTCCCTTGGAATTCAGAAATGTGGCAAATTCATCATATCGTTGGCTATGTTCAGCCATACCATGAAGAATGAGAAGAACAGCCTCAACCTGTGACCCCTCTGGAACCCATACGCGATACATTACGCGTTTTCCATCGCTGCAAGACAGCTCACGGATGGTAGCCATTTGAGCCTCCTTCCCTATATATTTTTTTATATAATTCTCGTATTATACTACCAGTATTATTCATACATCACAAGAAGCATTTGACTTTAGCCAAGAAAAATCAGGAGATTTCATGTCCAATACTCTCTTGCTTGCCAGCGATATACATGGCTCGATTGACGCACTCACTCTTCTTGAGCAACGGGCACGTGAGCACCAAGCAGCATCGATCTTGATTGCAGGTGATCTCTGTCCCTCTGGTCACTCACATTTCCAGATACTACTCAGGAATATCCCACAACTATTCCTGGTAAGGGGCAACTGTGACAGCAGCTATGACTTCAGCGATGCAGGAATACCCCTACCTCCCCAGAATAGACGCATTGAATGGCAGGGACGGACCATATTCATGACCCACGGGGACAGGATTCACTCTCCTCTTGGTCAGAATCTGAAAGCAGGGGACATTTTTATCAGCGGTCATACCCACATACCAAGACTCCAGAAGGGAGAGGATGGGGTCATCTGGGTGAACCCTGGGTCAACAACCTACCCAAGAACACCCCTCGGTCCTACCTTCGCTCTATTGGATGAAGAGGGAATCAATATACGCTCACTTACTGATGACCAACCAATTGCCGGTTTTCAATTCTATTTTCTTCCTAGGGCCGACCAGTAAGCATCAAGCAGCCGAGCCAAGGGAACAACCTGGGCTGAGCGAAAATTGCTCTTCCCATTGACCAAGAGCTGGTCAGGGAGCGAGCCATAGCGACCCTCGCGATGCAGGAGTCCATCATCAAGGGCTGCTTGCAGATGCAGAGCCTCTTCCCCATAGGAGCGCATGGCATGTGCACTGATCTCATATCCCTCTCCCAGTGAGGCCAATAAGGCCAACCTTGAGAAGTTCTTTCTTGCAAATGAGAAATGCGGGAAGTGAAAGAGTCGATGATTGAACGCAGGAAGCATAACCCAAGGACACAAACCAACACTTTCACAGGCATAGGAGAGCTTCTGTGTATACAGGGCCCAGGAAACAAGGCGGCGCTCCCTTCCCCTGTGGTAGTGATTTCCCCATAAAAGTTCTCCCAGTACCACACTTCTCCTTCCAATGGCTACAAGCAGAGCTTGCACCGGGAGTGCACGATAATCATAAGGAGGCAAGGGTAATCCATCAACCATGAAAGCATGCTCTGATCCCCCATACTGATTCACCAATTCGCTGAGCCCGATACCCAGTTGCTCCCCAGATCCTCTTCTATAGGCAATCGCATCAAGAAGGCGAAGATAGAGTACCGCTGTTGAACGCTGCAGGTCGGGAAGGAAGCCAAGTTTTCCTTCCCTTCGACATGCTCTTGCCCAAGCAAGCACTGCACCGGTACTCACCACTTCAAGACCATTTTCCAGACAGCGGTGGGCAACCTGTTGTACACTTCTGCTGTCAAAAAGTTCCAGATTGGAACCCAGTGCCATTGCACTTTCCAAATCCAGAGGTGCATGGCCCTGGCATATTGGAAATGAGGGATCGTCAAGAGGTGTCCCTTTCGGCACACTGCGGGTACATAGTCCCCAAAGCCTACCATCAACACGCGTGGAATATGTATCAATTGCAGCCCATCCATGATGGTTTGCTTTGGAAAGCAAGGCGATTGACCCCTCCTGGGCTATTGCCTTTCCCATTCTGGTCTTTCCAAGGTCCTTCAGATAGGATTGGTTCAGGAGACCCAATCTATGGGAATCATAGGCTTCCCTGCCATGGCTATGGGGAGACAACGCAAAAAACTTGATATTCTTCATCCCGCAGACACAACCGACCCCGCCTTGGGTTATATTCTGGTTGTTTGCATAGAGTGAGGCAAAGGGCACAAAGTGTTCCCCTGCAGGGCCTATGACAACCATGTGCTCTTTCCCTACTTTCTTTGCAACCTCAATTGTGGTGAGATTATGATACATCTCAGCATCGCTGAAGGTAACTTCCCCATCAGCAATGGAAAAGCTGCACAACTTTCTGCTACGGCCGGTTATCACCAATGCAGCATACCCACAACCTACAATGGCCTCTGCGAGAGAAGAAGTTTCGCTGGAGACTGACAGAGCTCCAGTGACAGGACTCTTGGTTACCACGGTGAAGGAGTTGCAGTAGCTCAGTGGTATGTCGACTGCCGCACCAGGTGCAAATACCACAGGATTACCCCGCTCATAGCACTCCTTCCCGAGCTGGTCATATTCTGCAAAACGGTCCCAGAGCATCAGGGCAAGCAATCTCCCCCCGAGGTAGCGCTTCGCATCTTCCTCTTCCATCGGTATGCTTGTATATGTTTCTGATTCCAAATCTATATGTAGTATGAAACGTTGGCGATAGGGAAACGCCAGATGAAGCTTCTTCCTCATGTACAAAAGGTACCTACCTCCCAGTCGGCTGTCAATCCAGAATCATTCCCTGGACTGAAACAGTAGTATAGCACAAACCCGACAAAAACGCTTTACTCTTGTTTACGGGCAGACCACCTTGTATGATAACAACATGAAGAGCATTACCGTAACCATCAAACAACAACATCTGGAACTCCCCACCGGAGCCACCGTAGAGGAGGCCTTGGTTGAGGCAAAAGTGGTCGAATCATGCAAAGAACAGGCCTATAGAGAAAACCCGTATATTGGAGCCTTGGTGAACCATGAACTCCACTCTTGCTCGAGGTCCTTGGTTGCAGATTGCACTCTAGAACCGGTGCGACTTTTTGGAGATATGGGGAAAAGGATGTACCGACACTCCCTCTGCTACCTTCTCTGTGCCGCTGTCTCCATGCTCTACCCCAACCGGAGACTGGTTATAGGGCACTCTCTTGGTGATGGGTATTATTTCAGTTTTGATGATGACCTTACCCTCAACAATGCAGATATCAAAGCAATCGAGAAGGCGATGTACTCCCTGGTTGAGCAGAACCTCCCCATTGAGGAGGTCCTGCTCCCCTATGAGAAAGCACTCTCATACTTTGAAAACAACCACCATGAACAGACTGCCGCCCTACTCTCCACACGCAACGACCCAAAGGTGAATCTCTATCGATTGCAGGGCTATATGGACGTCTCATACGAACCTTTGCTCAGCAAGACAGGCCTGATGCAGGTCTGGGAGCTCAAGCCGTACCAGGAGCGTGGGATGCTTCTGCGTTATCCGCGTTCACACAATATCCTTGGGCTTGACCCTTTCGTCGACAATCCCCTGCTTTTCTCCATCTACCGTGAGTACAAGGCTTGGGGATCCATTCTCAATGTTCAGTCGTTGGGCCAGCTGAATCAGATGGGCAACCAGAACACCGTTGAGTCCTTCATCCGACTTGCTGAAGCATTGCAACAAAAAAAGATTGCGAACATTGCAGACCAGATACACCTCCATAGCAGTGTAAAAGCAGTTCTTATCGCTGGGCCTTCCTCATCTGGGAAGACCACGTTTGCCCATAAGCTGTCAATTCAATTACAGGTCCTGGGTAAAAAAACCATCAAGATATCGTTGGACAACTACTATCTTCCTCCAGATCAAGCACCAAAAGATGAAGAAGGAAAGCCTGATCTTGAAGCTCTTGAGGCACTTGATGTTGCCCGGTTCCAAGAGGATTTGGCAAATCTCTTTGCAAAGAAGGAAGTACATCTTCCCCTGTATGATTTCAGGACACTTACCCGTACCTATGAGGAGCAACCCGTACATTTGGATAAGCGGACCATCTTGATCATTGAGGGAATTCATGGGATGAATCCCAAGCTGACGGAGAGCTTGGATAAGGAGTTGCTCTTCAGGGTCTACATCTCGGCCTTGACCCAACTGAATCTCGATGACCATAACCGAATCAGCACCACGGACAACCGGATCATACGACGCATAATCCGTGACAACAGAACCCGTGGAACAGATGCAACAGCCACCTTGCATATGTGGCCTTCAGTCGAACGGGGAGAAAACAAATACATCTTCCCGTACCAGAACAATGCCAATGTCATGATCAATAGTGCATTGGACTATGAACTAGGGGTACTCACCACCTACGCACAACCGTTGTTGAAGATGGTAAAACCCTCAGCAGGGGCTGCCTATGAGACAGCGAGAAGATTGCTCAGGTTCTTGGAGCATGTCAATCCGATTCCCGATACCTTGGTACCCGAGGACTCCTTACTCAGGGAGTTCATTGGGGGAAGTGAATTCGGGGTTATTTGAGTAGATAGGAGAACCTACATGGAAATCTATGAGGAACGTACATTGAATATTCCGCATCTTGAGAGTCGGCTGAAGAGCCAGGTATTTGTATATGAAAAATCACGCACCAACCTTGGCAGTTGTACGATTGCCATGATCAAGGCAGGAGAGAACCGGCATCTCATTGCCTCTGGTTCTGGTCCGATATTCGATGAACTGGAAGGAGAGGCAGAGCAGAATTGCAAAATTTGTCCACTGAACCATGAGAATCGCCTGGTCTTGAATACCTATCTGCCGTTTACGCATCCGGTTGCAAACACAACCAAACGACCATCCATTGGGTTGGGAGACCGCCTCGGCTTGGCCACCCCTGGACATATCAGGGCATTGGAAGGCACCTCGGTTTTCCCAATTTTTGCACAACAGAGCATCAGGGAGTTGAACTTCACCAACAGGACCTTCAATGATGTGATTGATGCCGCTTCCTATGCAGTATTCCAAGAGGGGTATACCTATGGTTTTGGGGCCGATGGTGACCACTTGAAAAAAAGTGAGGAGATCAAGAAAGCCCTGGAGGATGGTGCTACCATGATCACCCTGGACTCTTCAGAACAGATAGATCCCACCATCCAGAACCTGGACGATCAGGAACTTCTTGCACGCTATGAAGCATTGGACAGTGAGATACGGAAGGTATATGAGGGTTTGTATGCAGACCAGGAATATACGGTTGGAACATTAACACTGAAGCTTGACCTCCCCACGTTGAGACGTGATATCCTGACTTACCATAGAGCGCTCGATTTCATACAGATCATTTATGAACAGCATATATTGCACTCAGAGCGACCGATAGACTTTGAGATTTCCATTGATGAGACTGACACCCCAACCGACCCAAGGAGCCATCTTTTCATTGCCATGGAATTCAAGCGACGGCATGTACGTATCTCCACCCTTGCTCCGCGGTTTGTAGGGCAATTCCAGAAGGGCATAGACTACATCGGGGACACTGCTGAGTTCGAAAGGCAACTGGCCTTGCATGTTGCTATCGCAAAGCAGTACCGCTACCGACTCAGTATCCACTCAGGCAGTGACAAATTCTCCATTTTCCCGATCCTAGCCCGGACGATCAAGGGAAGCTTCCATGTCAAGACAGCGGGTACCAATTGGCTTGAAGCGGTTCGCCTGGTCGCCCAGAAGGATCCTGCTCTCTATCGGAGGATGCACGCACATGCACTCAGACGTTTTGACGATGCGAAAGCCTTCTATCATGTTACCACTGACCTGGAGAAAATACAGGATTTGGAGTCAATGAAAGACGAGGACCTACCCTCCTACCTCGATGATGACAATGCCCGGCAGTTGCTTCATATCACCTACGGGTATCTGCTTGAGGATGAGGATGAAAAAGGAAAGAAACTGTTCAAGGATGCCTTCTTCAGCTTGATCTCCAGGGAAGAAGAGCATTACAAGCAATTACTCGATACACATATAAGCAGACATCTTTCCTTACTTGGGTTCAAGAAGTAAACAAGATATTCAGAGAGAAGGCGGCCGCTGGGCCGCCTTTTCATGTGTATGTGTGGATAGGTCCTTATACGTTATAGATGTGCTTGAGCTCATCAAACAGATCACTGACCTGTTGCTTGCATTTGCCACAGACCGTACCAAACTCGGTAATCTCCTGCAGCTGTTCAAGCGTCTTTGCTTCTCCTCGCTTCACGAGATCCTCAATCTGCAAATCGGTAACTCCCTTGCACTCACAGATGGTTTTCGCCACATTACTCTTGAAAGGATTGTCACGTCCCGCTTTCTCAAGATAGTCATCAATTGCCGCCCGAAGTGCTTTGTCACCCAGAACGGAACAGTGGAACTTATGCTCAGGGAGTCCACCGAGTGCTTCGGTGATCATATTGGGGGAGAGGTTGTAAGCTTCCTCCAGATTCATCCCAATTGCCATCTCACTCATCATGGAGGTGCTCGCGATTGCCGAGGCACACCCATAGGTAAGCCACCTCAAGTCAGCTATTGTATCATTCTCGACCTTGATCAAAACCTGCATCTGGTCGCCACAGGCCAAGGAACCGACTTCACCGATTCCATCAGCCTGGAAATTTTCTTCTTCCTTCCAGGTATTCCTGGGATTCATAAAATGGTCTTTCACCACCGGGGTGTAGACCCATTGACTCATAAAGTTGGTCATCGTGTGGACATCTCCCTTAAACGCTTGATAATCGGCGGTAGTTTCTCCAGTACATAGGCAACATCTTCTTCAGTGTTATACCTTCCAAAACTGAACCGTATTGAGCCGTGGGCCAACTCGATATCCACTCCGGAGGCCAGTAACACGTAACTGGGTTCAAGCGACCCACTTGCGCAGGCACTCCCTGTGGAAACCATTATTCCTTCCATGTCGAGATAGAGCAGTATCGATTCCCCTTCTGCATGGGGGAATGATACATCGAGGGTCCCGGGAAGGCAGTGCTCTTGATTCCCGTTCACCACAACATTGGGAATACGCTCCTCAATGCCCACTCTTAACATCTCCCTGAGAGTCCAAAGTTTCTTGCTCTCTTCCTCAAGATCACGTTCAGCAAGGGTGGCGGCAACCCCAATGCCAACAATAGCTGCCGTATTGTAGGTTCCTGCGCGCTTCCCTCCCTCTTGATGGCCTCCATGGACCAGAGGGGTATATGGTGCTTTTGGCTTTACCGCCAATACCCCAATACCTTTCGGGCCATAGAACTTATGTCCAGAAAGGCTGAGATAATCGACATCCCAAGATTGCATGGAGACAGGAATTTTACCGATCGCCTGTGTTGCATCGGTATGCATATATGCCCCAACCTCATGGGCAAGTCCGGCGATTTCCTTCACTGGCTGGATGGTACCAATCTCATTGTTCCCTGCCATGACAGAGACAAGGGCGACATCCTCGTCCAGATAGGTTTTCATCACTTCGGGGTCTACCCGTCCACTTCCATCAACGGGACACTCATCAACTCTATATCCAAGATTCCTCAGATACTTCACCAACTCGTTGATTGAAGGGTGTTCAATGGTTGTGGTTACAATTCTGTTTCGTTTCGATCCCAGGTCGATACGCTCACGAAAGATATTGAATACGGTATTGTTCGATTCACTGGCCCCGCTGGTGAATACAATCGAAGATGGATTGCAATCAATCAAGGAGGCAAGTGCTTTCCTGCTTTCTTCTATCGCCATGGCGGCTTCACGACCATAGCTATGCATGCTCGACGCATTCCCAAAGAGGACATTGGCCTGGTGTACAGCCTCGATTACATCCTCATGCATGGGTGTGGTCGCATTATTATCCAAGTAAATGGTTTTCTGTTCCATAATTAACCTCATAGAAAACGATAGTGACAGATACCCCTCAGGGTCAAGCCACACTACTGTTACGCGTTGAATACCTCGTAAAGATCGCTTTCGTCTGAGTCCTCATCAGGACAGGTTTTACTATGGATGAATCTAAGGATTCTCTTCTTTGCAAAACGGATATGGAATCTACGTGCCCATTGTACATAGGCACAGTTTTCCTGGAGATATGATGCAAACATTGCCCTGATCGGCGTCATCTTTTTGCATCGCGTAGATTGGCTGAAGCGTTCAGCGTAAATTTTGCACTGTTTTGTTTCAGGATCAAAATGCTCACACCAGCTGTCCAGGTCAATGACTAACTCACGACCATAGACTGCTTTTTCGTGGCAGCAAAGCCCACACTTGTGGCATTTATTCTCCCAATTCTTACCCACAGCTCTCCCCCTTGCTCAATAATTCAAGCTTGGCCTGGGATGCCGTATGCACCGGGGGAAGGATGGAGATTGCAGTAACACTGATATATCCCTCTCTCACGGCTTGGAAATCGCTACCTTTTGTATCACAACGTTGAATCGGTTGCACACCACTCTTCAGGGAAAGTACAACTGAGGTACCAAAACGTACCGTTGAAGTATCATAGTAGCGGGTTTTTTCTTGCTGTTTTTTCTGCACAGCATCATGGTAGTCGAGATAGCTCAACACTCCACTCTTCCACTTTCCATTTCCCTCTGCAGGGACATTGATATTGAGGATGCACTCACTACTGGTGAGGGGATAGAAATCCTCAAGATGTTGTACCACAAAGTCCGCAGTACGCTGGAAGGGATAAGAGCCATCCTTGCTTCTTGCACAACTGACTGCAATCGACCGCAATCCAGTCAGGGCAGCCTCCCTGGCGGCTCCAACAGTACCCGAATACAGGATATCCGTGGAAATATTATACCCATGGTTGATTCCACTGATGACCAAATCTGGGTCTTCAGGAAAAATCTTGCCTTTTGAAGCATAGAGAATGCAATCTGCTGGAGTCCCACTGCAATAATACCGGTTCTGACCATATTCAGTGATGGTGATATCCTCACGAAGCGTCATCGAGTGGCTACTCGCACTTCGCTCAGAATCGGGAGCACATACCCACACCTCATGACCAGATCGCAACAGGACCTCACTGAGCGTGTTCAGTCCTTCACTTTGATATCCATCATCATTTGTCAGTAGTATCTTCATTAATGCGCTTGAAACACAACCTTTGCAGAATCGCTTCCCTCAAATACATACCAGCGAGGGTGAAATCCAAAGATGTGCTCATAGTCCTCCAGACGATCAATATAACTTGGAAGTGCTTGTTTACTCAAGAGGACCATGATATTACCGCTGAAACCGTTTGCTACCTGGACCGATCCAAGACACCCACCAAGTTCACCAGCCCGCTTGGTGAGCCAATCTACCTCAGGACAGGTTACTTCAAGAAGGTCCCTGAGCCCAGCCTGGACCCGATTCATCATCTTCCCATAGAGTACAGCATCCTTCTCGATAAGCACGGATGCAGCATCATTGGCGAGCCGGGATTCCATCAGGATATACTCACAGATGTGACGGTCTTCCTCATCCAATGGCACCACACGGGCAGCAAGGTCACTCTCTGGAAAGTCCCGCATGAATCCACCACCCTTGTACTCACTTAGTTTCTTAAACGCACGATCGATAGCTTTTCTCTTGCTTTTGATCTCTTCTCGCATCGCATTCGGGGAAATCTTGCTATCCACTATGATTGCCACATACTCTTCATTCTTGTTGGTGAACGGGAAAGGCAACTCCTTGTAGGTCACATGCTGAAGATCATAGAACAGTACGGTCTCCTTCTTTCCATTAAGCATGGTAAGAAGATCACTGATGGAGCATACCTCATTATTGAATGTCGTACATGCCTGATAGGCGATTCTTATCTGTGAGGAAAGACTAAGCTTGAGACCAAGCAACGCATCAAGGGCAAGGCAGGTCCCGAGCGAGCATGCAGTACTTACCATTTGGGTATCAGCATGGAGGAGGCTCCCTTCAACAGTTATATTCATACCTGAAAATTCAGTCCCTTCGTTTGCAAGAACCGAGAACACCGCTTTCAGAAAATTTCCCCATCGGTCTTCCTTGCGGTACTTGATATTGTTCAAAGAGAATCGTTTCCGGTCATTGAGGGTTGGGTTATAGAGTCTCACCAGCTGGTCATCCCGATAAGAGATAGCTACATGCAACGAGGAGTGATCGGTTCCCACCAAGGACCATCCCCGACATGCGTCCGCGTAACTACCAAGCAAGGTACATGTTCCAGGTACCTGTGCAATCACCAGCGGAGAATCGCCGTATTCCTTGATGTGTTGTTTTCTGATGTTGTCCATGCCCCAACCTAATTTTTATGGGTCAATTTTAGGATACTTGTCAGCATAATGCAACAAAAAACCTACTTTTGTATAATTCGGGATTCGTGCATTTACCCACATGACCAACAAATGCGTGAACAGGAATCCAAAACTTACAAAAAACCCCCTTTCCTGGGTGCTCCAAAAAAGAGGGTTTCTTGTATCACTAGACAGCATAATGAATCTGGTTAGTTGTTCAGGCCATAGCGCTTCTTGAAGCGTTCGATACGACCGGCAGTATCAACCATCTTCTGGGTTCCAGTAAAGAATGGGTGACAAGCGGAGCAAATTTCAACCTCAAGGTTCTTTGCGGTTGTCTTGGTCGTGATTACATTGCCACATGAGCAACGAACTTCTTTCAGTTCATAACGGGGATGAATTCCATCTTTCATTTTGGGTCCTCCAAGGATATGTGTTCTGCTGGCTGTAGGCAGCAGACAAGTTTCTCTCAATCTGTTCCTGGTCTCTAGTACGCTGCCGAATTCGAAGGAATACCGGTATTGATAGAACGCAAGAACGACTCATTATCCTTTGTCTTCCGAATTTTGTCAATGAGGAACGGAGTCATCTCTTGGTCATCCATATCATTGACAGCATTACGCATAAGCCAGATTCTGGCAGCTTCATCAGAAGGCAACAACAGGTCTTCACGACGGGTCCCACTCTTCTTGATATTGATCGCTGGGAAGAGTCGCTTATCAGCAAGACGACGATCCAGGATGATCTCGTTGTTTCCGGTTCCCTTGAATTCTTCAAAGATAACCTCATCCATTCTGGAACCTGTCTCGATCAAACCAGTGGCAACTATGGTAAGACTGCCACCAAATTCAATGTTCCTTGCAGCACCAAAGAATCGCTTTGGTTTATGCAGTGCATTCGAGTCCACACCACCACTGAGTATCTTGCCACTTGCGGGAACCGTCTGGTTATAGGCACGGGCAAGACGGGTAATGGAATCCAGGAGGATAACTACATCCTTCTTGTGTTCAACGAGTCGCTTTGCTTTCTCAATCACCATCTCAGCAACCTGCACGTGTCTGCTGGCTTGCTCGTCAAAGGTGGAGGCAATTACCTCACCATTGACATGCCGACGCATGTCAGTGACTTCCTCAGGGCGTTCATCAACCAGCAGGACCATCAAGACCACTTCTGGATGATTCGTACTGATGGAGTTTGCAATCTTCTGGAGAAGCACTGTCTTACCTGTACGGGGAGGAGCGACGATTAAGGAACGTTGGCCCTTTCCGATAGGACAGAACATATCAATAATCCTTGTCGACATATCCTCTTCAGCTGTCTCCAGCTTAAGTCTTTGGTCAGGAAACAAGGGAGTCAGGCTATCAAACGGTACGCGCATTTTTGCGATAATCGGCTCATCACCATTTACCTTCAATATTTTCAGGATGGCAAAGAACCGTTCATTCTCACGTGGAGTCCGGACCTGTCCATATACCACATCACCGGTCTTCAGATAAAGACTCTTGATCTGGGCGGGAGAGACGTAGACATCTTCCAACCCTGAGAGATAACTGTTCGCGGGGGAACGGAGGAACCCAAATCCATCTGGAAGGATTTCCAAGGTACCTGTTCCCACAATCACTCCGCCACTTGCGGTATGCAAGCGAAGAATTTCTGCAACAATTTCCTGCTTGCGCAAGTCAAGGATGGTATCTGCATTCAGTCCACGTTCCAAACCCACCTTGCGAAGTTCGTCAATGGACAGGGTGGTGAAATCTTCAAGCACCAGGACAGGAGCCTCAGGATGCTCCTCGATATGTAAATCATTGGAAGATTCTTCCTGATGATTCACACGTCCACCCCTATTGGAACCAAAGCTTTGGCTCTTTGGATAAGACCCTTTTGGATGGTTTCTGTTCTGGGTATTTCGGTTGTTCCTGTTGTTATAGGATTTGCGATGGTTCTGGTTTTGGTTCTGGTTCTGGCTCTTCTGCTCCTGCTTGTATTGTGCAGGAGGACGGGAAGTGTCTGTTGGCTGCTCCTGTTCAGGAGCAGGACTGTTCTGTTCATCCTCCAACTCAAGTTGAGGTTGCTCCGAATCAGAAGAACTTTCTCTTGCTGTACTCTTGTCAGATTCGCTCTTTTTTGGTCTCCCCCGACGTTTTTTAGGCTCAGGAGCATCCTGTGTCTCCACTTTCTGCCCAGCTACATCATTCGTGCTTTCAGGTGCTTTCGCTCCTGCAGGGCTCTTTTTTCGGGTCACGCGCCGTATCGGCTTCTTTACAGATTCCTGCTCAGATGCAACAGCCACGCTGGCTTCATTAAACTCTAATTCTTCGGAAGACATAGGATCAACTCCAACGGAAAAGGGAAAATATGTTGCACCTCATCTCTATAAAGGTACACCTAGTGCCCAGTTCCTTAATTTGTAATACAGAATGTAAGAATATGCGGAATTGGAACGTACTTACTGATAATTCTTTCCGCTGTTTGGTTCTTTAAATATATTGCCACTTCTTAACAGTGTCAAGCAAGCAGGCTCCTTTGAGGTATTGGCTTGCAAGAATCAATGCCATTACCGAGGCCCTTCTTCTTACCGAATCCCTCCCGTAGGATGAGATATGTACTTCTACCGCTGCACTCTCCCGAGTTTTTGAGGCAAAGCCAAACCATACAGTTCCTACCGGCTTTTCAGGCGTACCACCATCAGGTCCGGCAATGCCACTTACCGAGAGCGCCCAATCAGTTCCCGAGACACGCCTCATTCCCTCAGCCATCTCCAGGACACATGCTTCACTGACTGCCCCATATTGCTCCAGGGTCTCATCTCGTACGCCAAGCAAGTGCTTCTTTGCCTCATTCGCGTAGCTTGCCACCCCACCCCAGAACCATGCAGAACTACCTGCCTGGTCGGTGAGTAGCTTTGCAATATAACCGGAGGTACAGCTCTCAGCCGTGCTGATGGTCTCTCCTCGTTCTTCAAGCAACGAAGTAAGCAAAGTCAACGGCTGGACATCCCCATCAACCACCAGACATTCCCCTACCAGGGATCGAAGACGGTTTGCCATTTCTGCCCGATCGGCTGCACTGCTGCCTACGAGATACAAGCTTATCTTCAAATCCTGGAAACGGGTACCCCACTGCATTCCATTGAAGGAAATGGACTTGCAAAGTTCTTCCAGCTTAGATTCAGGGATAAGGAAAGTAGAATACTCACTACGAGAAAAATCGTCATGCCCGATCAATTGGGCAAGCCAGGGGATTACCTGTTCAAAGAACATGGGATGCATCTCCCTGGGGGGGCCTGGCATTGCCACACAGGCAATCTGTCGTCCTCCATTGGGTATGAATCCTTTGAATCCAGGAGCTGTCCCGAGTGGATTTGGAATAAGCTCAAAGCCCTCAGGGATCATGGTCTGTTGTTCATTGGCACCCCAGATCCGTTGTCCAATTCGTGCATACAGGGTATCGAAGGCTTCCTGGTTACGGACCAGAGGGACCTTGGCAAGATTGGCAACAATGGTCCGAGTCATATCGTCACTGGTTGGCCCAAGCCCGCCAGTCATCACTACCAGATCACAATTATCGATGCAGTCCCGCAGGACATCTCCGATGGTACCGTCATCAGGGACGAGCACCATCCGATCAACACGATATCCCAACTGGGTCAACTGACTTGAGATGACTTGGGTATGGCGGTCAGCAATGACCCCCCGAGTCAATTCGGTTCCAATGATAAAGAGAGCAGCACTGGTATAGGTCATTCTGGTTTCTGCCTGTTCTTGGTGAAATAACGATACAAACGATACAGCACACCTCCTGCAAGAAGGATTGCTGATAGATAGACGGTTAGATGTGCAAACCAATTCACATACCGTGTATATATGGTATACCCGTGTGTCTCTCCGCTGAATACCGGTACATCATAAATATGGTAGCCAACGGTAAATGGTTCCATAGGATCAATTATCTTTCCGGTAACATCAATTACACAGGTCATTCCGCTATTGGTTCCGCGGACTGTGGTTCTTCGGTTCTCAATGGAACGGAAGACAGCCAAACCAAGGTGTTGCATCTCAGCGGGGACAGCTTTCGACCACCCATCATTGGTCATGTTTACGATGACATCTGCGCCACTGGCAACAAAGTCAGCGTTCAGATACCCGAAGACATCCTCAAAGCATATCGGGGTAGAGAACTTCACCCCCTCCTCAGTCTCAAATACCACAGGGTCATAGCCGGTCTCCCACCAGTTATAATCATTTGCAAGCAGGAGATTATAGAGCCATGGCATCTGCTTTTCATAGGGAAAGTGTTCTGTGAATGGCACCAGATGTTGTTTTCTATAGGTATTCTTGATCCTTCCGTCTTCAAAGAATATGACCGTGTTGTAATCGGTGCGGTTCCATGAGCCATCCTCACTGAAAGCAGGCTTACTGGGGTCTTCAATAACTCCTTCAGGGTTACCCGTTACCAGGGGAATGGGAAGAGACTTGCCGAACTCAACAAACTCCTCTACCAAGGCGGAGGTTGCAGGGTCGGAAGGATAGTTCTCATGCCAAGCAACTGATGGCACGAAGGCTGTCTCAGACCAGAGAATAATATCGGGATCTTCGCTTAATGCTTCCAGGCTCATCTTGCGCAACGTGTTGAAGTTCCGTTTGTAGGTGGTATACCCACCCTCCCATGTATCTGCACTATGCTGAATGGTAGCCACTCTCCAGGTTTTATCAGGCTCCTGTGCATTCCAGTAAGCCAAGGAAGCAAACCCGAAGACCAGGGTAGCAAGGAGAGCTATCCCATAGGCAATGATAAATACGAGGTGTTCCCTCAGATACCTTTTCAAGGAGTATTCCCTGTCATTGAACCAACGATGAAGAAATGCACCAAGGAAAGTCTGAGGCATCACCAGAAGGAATGTAACCCCCCAGATTCCAAAAATTTCGGAAATCTGGATAAGAGGAAGATAGCGGTAGACGGCAGACCCCAGGGTCCCATAGGGATACCCTGCAAACCAATCCTGACTCAGATATGAGTAGGCAACCCATACCAATGCTTCAACTAGATACCCGTATTTCTTGAACAGCTCCTGCGCTGCCTTGAGCACGGGAAAGAGTATCAGCATCTCCCCTCCCTTGATAATCGGTACGATCAGGATTGCAAGGGGATGGAAGGTCTTGAGCCAGTAGTTGAAGAAGAGATAGAACATGAAACCGTAGAAGAAACCGTAGAGGGGGGTCAGCTTCCAGCTTGTGTTCCTGATCACTGCAAATACAGGAATCAGGGACACCATTGCGACAAACCCAATACCATTGGCCGAAATGAGGCCAGGGAAGGCAATTGAGTAGATAAATGCCGATACTAATAGCACAAGAACCTCAGAACAAACCGTTCTGAGGTTCCGTCTTGCATGCAAGTCAACCAAGAGATCTTCTCCTAATTATTGAAAACGTAGAAGGTTATTCCTTCTCCGGTTTATTATCACGCAAATCCCACACATAGTCCTTGAGTTCCTTGCCTGGACGGAAAATGGCAACTCCATGTGTTTCGACGGCAACAATGGCGCCAGTCTTTGGATTACGCGCTTTTTCACGGCCCTTACGAGTGCGAACCTCAAATGTTCCAAATCCACGAAGCTCAATGACCTGATCATTCCGGAGACCTTTTTTCACTTCTTCAAAGAACTCATCAATGATTGTATGAATGTCGGCCCTATTCAGTCCATGCTTCTCATGGAGACTCTCGATTATGGCTGCTTTTGTCAACTTTGGTCCTGCCATGGTTACTCCTTAAACACGTTCTATACGCATGTTTACATACCAATCAACAATCGGTACGTTCATCATTCTGATTTATTGATTATACAGCAGCCTGGTTGGTCATCTTATTGAAACGGCTCTGCAATCTGGATTTCTTGCGGTTGGCTGTGTTGTGGTGGATGACACCCTTTCCAGCAGTTGAATCAAGCAGCTTGAGACTTAAAGCCAAAGCAGTAGCGGCAGCTTCCTTGTCCCCGGCAGTTACAGCAGAATCAAATTTCTTGATTGCGGTGCGCATAGTGCTCTTGGTTGCGCGGTTTCTCATTTTCCGGACTTGGCTCTGTCGCTCTCTTTTTTCAGCAGACCTGTTAATCACGTAATACCTCCAAACATATTACCTTGAATACGTATTTCATTTATTAAAGTTGAGATCGGCAACAAAGTACCGACGGTCTAAAAACATATCACAGTCTATAAAATGGGTCAATACAATGCTTTATATCAATTTGACAAAAATTCGTCCGCAAACTCCTTCTCAAGCTCCCATCGCTTGGTGTCAATATTGAAAAATACCGCATTCTGCGGGATGGTAAGCATTCTTCCTTCACTTCCACTGAGCATGACACGTTTCGACAGTATGTTAACTTCATGAACTTTCATCAAGTCATGGCCAACCCTTAATTTGCTTCCTTCGGGAGGATAGTTACGTTTTTCCTCCACATAAAAATCATATTCATAGGAAAGACAACAAAGCAATCTCCCACAAGGTCCTGAGATCTTCATGGAATTCAGAGAAAGATTTTGCTCCTTGGCCATCTTGATGGAGACAGGATTGAGTTTGTCTGTCACACTGTGACAACAATAATCACGTCCACAGACTGCAAGACCCCCAAGCACCCTACTCTCATCCCTGACCCCAATCTGCCTCAGCTCTATTCGGATACGGAAGACAGAAACCAAATCCTTGACCAATTCACGGAAGTCCACACGCACATCTGCAGTGAAAAAGAAAATAATCTTCGGTTCTCCAAGCAGGAAGTGGGCAGTCACCAGTTTCATATCAAGCTTGTGATGAGCGATTTTCTCGCGGCAGATTCGCATCGCTTCATCCTCTTTCTCTGACTGCTCCTGGTAGCGGCTCATATCTGAGGGAGTCGCAAGACGGTCAATCCATACAACATCACCTGAGATATCAACCTCTTCAGGTTCTCTTGAGGGATTGCACCCGACACAGGATTCGCACGGATCCTCATCCTTTTCCGGGGAGTAGGAAGGCAACGCTTCCTGTGGCTCCCCTGCATACACCTCTTCACGCTCTTCCCTGGGAAGACAGGATTCTGCATGAAAACATGCAGATCTCGGTTGGTCACAACCGGGTTCGTAGGACTTACCCAGTTGGTCTGCAGCGGAGACAATGACCCCAAGGTCAAGTCCATAACGGGTGGGAGCAACCACTGAGGTTCCTGGATACAACACAGAGTCCCATGCGCAGATGCTCATCTCATTTGAAGAAGGGTTCTTAACCAAATATATATAACCTCTTGATGGCCGGTTCTTCTGGACACGGCTATCGGCATTCGTTCGTTCTCGTTTCATCTATATCCTTTGCCATCTGACGGTGGTACTGGAGTAAAGCTACCACGTCAATAACAAATTGTCAAACTCTCAACATATGTATATAACTATTTTGCTACCTATGAGTTACAACATTGACGGCTCACACCTCCCATGCTATAGTGGACCCATCCTCCACACAGGCTGGTAAGCTTCTCAAGGAGTCAGTATGCAACTGTTTGACACGCACGCCCACATCGGGCTGATCCAGGATGACAAAATGGAACAACTGCTTGCTGTCCAACTTGCCAAAGTCAAGTCGGTCAAGCATGTTGTGAGCATCTGCAACAGTTTAAGCGATTTTGAAAAGACCTACACCAATTTGGAGAGCGCAAAGGATGTTTACCATGCAGTAGGGGTCTCCCCTACCGAAGTAGCCCATCCAGGGCATGATTGGGAAGAGAGGGTCATCTCCCATGCAAAAAAGAAACGTGTCATTGCCATTGGGGAGACAGGACTGGACTATTACCATATGTTCGGGGGCGATAAGACTGCGCAGATAGAGCTGATGCTCAAGCATCTTGAGATTGCCAAACATCTCGACCTTCCTGTGATTATCCACAACAGAAACGCAGGTGAAGACCTACTACCCATACTCAAGGAAAAGCTTCCACCAAAGGGTGGGATTCTCCACTGCTTTGGAGAAGATTGGGCATTCGCACAACGAGCATTGGATATGAATCTTACCTTCTCTTTCGCAGGAAACCTGACCTTCAAGAACAGCCGAATGCTGCAAGAGGTAGCCATACGCCTTCCTGAAGACCGGATTGTCATTGAGAGTGAAGCTCCCTTCATGACTCCCTACTCCCACAAGGGAGAGCGAAATAAAATTCAATACATTCTGGAAACGGCAACTGTTCTTGCAGCACTGAGGCAAACATCTCTTGAAGCGCTTTCACAAACGCTTTATGCTAACAGCCTCAGGGCCTTTGCCCTTCCGAAGGATGTATGAACAGAAAGAATCTTTATCACCCCGTAGCAATCGGCTCGACAACGCTAGGCGGAAATGTGTTTCTTGCCCCACTTGCCGGGTACACAGATATTCCATTCAGAACGCTCTGCATTGAAGCAGGAGCGGACTTTACATTTACAGAAATGGTCAGTGCCGAAGGTCTTGCAAGAGAAGGCGAGAAAACACTTGCGCTCATGGACCGTGCCCCAAACGAGAAGCAGTACGCTGTTCAACTATTCATGGGAAACACTGATTCTCTCAAGGAAGCCCTTTCCCAGCTCCAGCCTTACCAGCCCGAGGTGATCGATATCAATTGCGGTTGCCCGGTTCCAAAGGTTACCAAGACAGGAGCAGGTTCAGCCATGATGAAGCAACCCAAGCTTATAACCGAGGTGGTCCGCACCATTACGGAGGAGACAGACATCCCTGTATCGGTCAAGTTCAGAACGGGATGGGATGCACAGAGCGAGAACTTTCTTGAATTTGCACAAGCAGCCCTGGATGGAGGGGCAAGTGCACTGACACTCCATGCAAGGACCCGCAGCCAAGGCTATGCGCCATTTGCTGATTGGAGCAAGCTCACTGAACTCAAGCAATACACACTCCAGCACCATTATCAGGTACCAATCTTCGGTTCCGGAGATCTGTTCAAGGCAGAAGATGCCAAGAGAATGATTGAAGAGACCGGTATCGATGGGGTGATGTTTGCACGGGGAGCCATTGGTAATCCCTTCATCTTCTCCCAGGCCAAAGCCATCTTGCAAGGCAAGGAACCAGAGCCTGTCACCATTGAGATGAGGAGAGTTGTCATCCTGCGCCACCTGGACCTCATGATCGACACCTTTGGAGAAACAACGGCATGCACATTGATGAGAAAACATACCTGCAGTTACCTGAAAGGAATTCCCAATACCTCAACAATCAAGCAAGCAGTGGTACATGCCTCCAGGCGTGAACAGTATCTTGAGGCTCTCAGTCCACTTGTTGACCTGTAAAGCGGTAAAATGGTACGTTTATTTGAGCAATCACATCGGGAAGGAAATGCAATGAGAGTATTAGTGTTAGGGTCCGGAGCGAAAGACCATGCCATTGCATGGTGGTTCTCTCAAAGTCGTCTGATTGATGGTCTGTATGTAGCACCTGGAAATGTAGGGACTAAGACAATTGCGGAAAATCTGTCAATTGACCCTTCTGACCCTGAGCAGGTATATGAGGCTTGCCAAACACATGGTATCGACTTCGTCTTTGTGGGTACTGAGGCACCACTCTTTACAGGTGTCATCGACTTTCTCAATGAACGGGGAATAGACACATTCGGAGCACCCAACCGGGCTTTGAAACTTGAAGGCGATCGTAATTTTGCCCGTATGTTTTCCGACCGCCACAACATTCCTACCTCCTCCCACGTTCTCTTTGATGATGAAGAAAAACTCTCAGAGTATTTAAAACGTCACGAAGGTGAACGCTTCGTGGTAAAGAGCAATGCTATTGCTCCCAGCAGGATCATGGTAGATTCCACTGATTACTCCACCCTCATGGATTTTTCCAAGGGATTGCTTGCCACTGGCCCCATCATTCTGGAAGAACACCTCAACGGCCTTCCCATAACCATTACCCTCTTCTTGGATAACAAAGGGTATCTCATGCTTCCCACCTCAAGCGACTATATGAAAGTCGAGGAGGGAGGACTGCCTACCGGGGGTATGGGCTCCATTTGCCCGGTTCCACTCCAGAAAGAGCTTAGTGAAGCTCTCGTCGAATCAATCATCGAGCCGGTATTGTTCGGTTTGAAGGCTGAAAAGATGGCTTACAAGGGTGTACTTACCATCAGTGTCATCATCACCAAGAACGGACCGATTCTTGTTGATTACCATGTTCGATTCAACGATCCTGCCACACAGGCATTCGTTCCACTCATCAATACGGACATCGTCGATATTCTTGATGCCATGAAGCATGATACGCTTTCATCTCTCAAGCTTGAGGTTTCCAATCAATCAGCAGTTGCCTTGGTGGTTGCTTCTGAGGGGTATCCGGGAAAACCCATCATTGGGAAAATCCTCGAGCCAATGCCGGCCCCCCTCCTGTTTAACAGCTTTGAAGGCGCTCCACGTTACTTTTTCGGAGGAGTCCAGGAGTATGAAGGCAAATTGGTTACCACCGGTGGACGTTGTGTCACAGTGGTGGGGATTGGCTACAATATCATGAATGCAAACAAGAATGCATACAAAGGTGTCAAACAGGTTAATTTTGAAGGTGCCTGGTATCGACAAGATATTGGAAATCGGTTTTTCGAGAACTAAAACCCAAAAAAAAGCAATGAGACCTCACACCCCACAGTGAAGTCTCATGCTCTACCGTTCCATAGTTCCTCAAGACTGACGGCCACCTCCCCAGGCAGCCGTCAACTTTTCGATTCCCCCCACGCAAAGGGAACGGTCAGAAGAAATCGTCTCAGAACTCCAGAAGAAAGACCATTGTCAGAAGGAAACACATAAACAAGATCTATCTCTACATTCATCCTACCCTCAGTTTACCCTTGCCGTCAATGAATACCGTTTAACTTGTGATATAATTTTCTCACTGTACATTGCCATTAGAAAGTAACTGAGGTCCCCAAAACAACCTGGATATCCCAAGAGTTCTCTGTAAAGGTATGACTTGATTGTAAATATTCCCCGAATGAAAGATATGAGAGGCTGGAATATATTTTCCAGCTCTCAATAGTGTTGGAGCTTAGCTCAATCTCCTTCATCCCTGAGAGAGTTGCACTAAAAGCTGTGGAGATCAAATTCTGGGAGAAAAGGACAGCACCATAATCAGTGGTACCACCAATATTCGGTGTGTACATATCTATTTCACCTTTCAAGGCAGTGATAAGGGTAAGTGACAGGGTACCTGCAGAGGGCACATGGTAGGTTGTCTCAGAGAGAAACACCACGGCATCTCCCCCATAGGGTGAACCTATGTAGTCAAGCAGATGCACGGTCCTTCCAAGTCCTGCATACCGCCGGATCATCAAGAAGTCAACGCTATCTCTGCGATACATACTTGGTAGGGCCATCGAAGCTTCCAATGCGCTGGAAAGCACACCTTTTTCCAGTGGCTTAGCCACCTCCAGTCCCAAAGAAAGAGCCCATGCTGTATCCTCTTCATCAGGGTCCTCATTGGGGGCAACAGCTTGGTCCAAGGCAAACTGTCCATACAGGCGAATCCCCGAAACGGGGACGTAGGCCAGTTCAGCATGTGCTATTGCATTGAACTTACTCCTCTGATGCAGGTTATGATAGATAAATGATGGATTGAGAAATCTTACATCCAGGAAATCATCCTTGTACATGACATTCTCACTAATTGCTAGCGTCAGTTTCTCCCAAGGCCGGAATTCCAGACGATGGGCAAGCAACATACGAATGTGTGGTTCATCGGCATAGTAGGTATCGAAGAAAACCGTCAATGCCTCATACTTGAAGTATTTTGAGAAGGCAGTAAAGCGAAGATACTCATGGAAATCAACATGATCATCCAAGATGAAGTTCCCGATACGGGAGTTACCCCATGAAATCCTATCTCGGCTGAAGGTCAGATTCCAATGCTGTGAACCAACCGAAAATACTGCACGTTTCGGCCACTGGAAGTCAAAATGCTTGCTTGCAGGAATCAGGTTGTTTGCGAAACGTTTCTGATATTGTATGAGGGGTGTGTCAGCATCTACATAGAGAATATCATTTATTCGCGCATCGGGGATAAGAGCTCCAACAGAAGTATATTCACTATCACTATATAAGTGAGGAATCACATCGTCATAAGTATAGAGCCCGTATCCATATTGCAAATCACTATAGGTGTAGAAGAAATCTGATATTGCCATATCCAACCGGAGTCTAGCCAGAGGCTTTCGATCCGGGAAAGCATAGTTCCATCTCCCCAAGGAGTTATACGATGGGTTATGGTGGGCATAACCCTCCAGAGATAAATCCAAGTTGGCCGAGAGAGCAAATTCGTCAGGAAACATCCAACGAAGTGACTCATATGCCGTTTGATGTATGGAAGTATAGAGTGCATGCTGCGTGCTCCCTTCCTCCCCTGAGGACACATATGAGAGCAAGTTCTGGGCTTCGGCTTTCGTCCAGGGCCTGGAAGCGGAAGGGGTTCCTGTTCCTGTAATCAAGTACAGGAGGTCCATCTCCTGATAGATGGGATCAGAGAGCGGGATCACTTCCTGCGCGCCGGTGGTGGCAAGAAGTGGTCCCACACATAGGCCAATCAGCAACAGAATGGTGGATAGTCGTCTCACACGCACTCCCTTATCAGATTGTGTAGCTCAAGCCAATGGTAAGCTGAATATCACTTGCTTTCTGCCCTGAGATATTCTGGTGATTGTTGATGGCAATGTAGTCCAGCTGTCCGAATGTCCTCATGGTATCAGTAATTTGATACGAGCCATAGAGCCCTGCAATGAGGGTATGCTCTACTGCATTGCGGGACGCGTACGCAGGGTCAGCATAGTTGCCGACGCTCCCTCCGGATGTAGGAGTTGTTGAAATATCAGCCACACCGCCACCAACCCTGCTCCAGATGGTGAACATGTCAAAAGTCCCATGGGCCATGTAGAACACATTGCCACTCAGATTCCATTTCCCATAGGACTTCACCCCACCGTTGAGGTTGACCACCAAGGCATCATTGCCATAGGTATAGCCGATGAATTCGGAGTTGTAGCGCATTCCAGATTCATTGGTGAACTCCCTGATGGCACCCACGTAGTTGAGTCCATAGTCATCGTAGTCCGAGCCCGGTTTATCAGGTGATGAAGTCTCTGAATAGCGCAAATAGAGATAGGGATCGGTATAAGCAAACTCCAAGGAACCATAGCCAACGGCATCGGCTACCGGTACTACTCCCTTAACCCCTGCCAGATAGCCAAAAGTAATCGGAAAATTGGTTTCTGTCTCACTGGGGACAGGTTCTCCAGGTAATGAGAACTCATCCACTGCAGCCTGAGCATAGATATTCAATCCACTCACAGGAGTATAATCAAGCTCAAGCCCAAGAATGGAGTTTGCATTGCTTCGGATATAGTAATCATGAAAAATCATGGCAGGATTGAGGATTCTTAGGTCAATCAGGTTCTCCTTGCTCTGGTACATGAT
>NZ_JBFXGH010000021.1:0-29907 GCF_050178175.1 Sphaerochaeta sp. | reverse complement strand
CCAGTGTGCAAGCAGCGCACTGAAAAAAACTGATGAGGAGTTCAGGATTGAACTCTTGGCACCAGTGGTATAGGAAACCCCGATATAGAAAAAAGCATAGTGGATGGTGGTCTGTAACAAGCCAAGTACAAGTATCTGGATCCAGGCCTTGCCATCCAAGGACTTGAATCGTTGTTTATCACCTTGCTGGAAGCATCTGAAGAGTAGGACCAAGAGCCCGGCAAAGGTGAATCGCAGCCCTGCAAATGCCATTTTTGCAGCCGTATCATCTGGGCCAACGAGAAACAGCTCATACCCCAACTTGATTGAAGGATAGGCGCTCCCCCAAAGCATTGCACAAAGACTTGCAAGCAGAGAGGCGATCAGGGGACGGCTCAATGGGGATGGTTTCATGGTTTGCATGGGGGACTCTCCTTGAAAAAGGTTGCCAGGTCCTCAAGGGAACCGGTGCGGTAGCTGGCAATATCCTTGTTCTTGTTGTTTATCAAGTAGTCAGTAACCAGATACACATCCATGCCCAAACCCTGGGCAACCATATCCTCTTCAACATCGTTACCGACCATGAGACACGAGGAAGCTTTCTTCCCAAGCAGCTGCAATATCTGACGATAGTAGCCGAGGTTTGGCTTTGCATAGTGAAAGTCTTCATAGGTAGTCACGAGTGAGAATTGCGAGGATGCAAGATCAGCCCAGCCAAGTCGAGCCTCTGTTCCCTGCGAAGGAAAAAGAGGATTGGTGGCAAGCACCACGGTATACCCTTTTTCCTTCACTTCCTGAACGATCTCCCTAGCCAATGGGGAGGGAGAGGCATGTTTGCGCAGAAAACCAAACTCATGCGTATAGAATGGTGCGAACCGCTCATTGAATTCTGCAGCCGCAATGCCACTTGCCTCTTCAAACACTTGGTCGAACCGTTCCTTGTTGGTAAGGGACCCATCATTCAGGACCATGGCGGTGATACCACGCTGCAATGCAGATAAGAGCAACTCAGGGGAATACCCGAGTTCCTGTCCTTTTATTACAAAACGAGCGAAGTAATCCTGGATGAATCGATCTTGGTCAAGCGGCAGCAAGGTTCCATCAAGATCAAAGAGTATTGTATCGATAGGTTGTCTTGTCATTGTTCGCAGATGATACGCTCTTCAGCAGAAGGCGTCAACAAATAAAAACCCCCTAGGGAAAAGGAGGTTAAACCCTAGGGGGAACAAAAGGAGGTTAGAAAAAATCCGATTTCGTTGCTAACCGACCCAACGGGTGCAGAAGCATGTCGTTCTCTTTCTGAGACAGACAATAGTACATAACTCATATTTTAATCAAGAGGGTTTTTGAAGTTTTTATATTTTTTTAACTTTCTTTTTAATTACTGGATAGCAAGTTATGTCATAAACCATCACAATTTCTAAAAATTATCCAAGGTTTGTGAAAATTCTTCACATATTGTCTTGAAAAACTGCTTCATGGAACACATCTTGCGTGAGAGCATGCAATAAAAAGGGAAGCCTGTGAAAGCTCCCCTCTTTTCCTGCCAAGTTTCTGCCTAGTCGAAATTGAAGTTCTTCATTGACATCGGTTGGCGGGTATTCTCCAATACATCCCTCCACAAGGAACCTTCCAGATCCACATGATTGCGGCTGGAAACCGCCAAGCTGATCGGCAGGTGTACAAATCGATTATGAAGCAAGCCGATCAAGGCCTGGGTCTTCCCTGCCATTGCTGCGTGTACGGCATGAGCACCAAGACGAGCACAGTAAATGGAATCATAGGAATCAGCAGAAGAACTACGTATGATGTAGGAAGGATCAATGTACTTCACATTGGTCTCAATGCCCTCTTTCTTGAAGTATTCGATAATCTTATCCTTCAGGAACACCCCAATATCATGGTACTTCACATTCCCGGAAGCATCTTTCTCTCCAGTCTCAGGGACCAGGTCCTGTCCTGCTCCTTCACTGACCAGGATAACGGCATGTCCACGGTCAAGAACTCTTCTCCTGAGATGCTCGAGCAATCCATTTGGACCATACAGGTCAAACGGGTTCTCAGGAATCAGACAGAAGTTCACGTCGCTCTGGGCGAGTGCTGTCTGGGCGGCAATAAAGCCGGACTCACGTCCCATCACCTTAACCAAGCCAATACCGTGAATGGAGTTTTTTGCTTCCACGTGGGCACTGCGCACTACAGGAACAGCCATCTGGACAGCAGTGTCCACTCCAAAGGAGCTCTGGATGAATGAGAGATCATTATCAATGGTCTTCGGGATTCCAATGATTGAAATCTTCAATCCTCGTTTCTTGACCTCTTCATAGATTTCCCATGCACCCCTGAGGGTACCGTCTCCTCCGACGGTGACCAGGATATTGATGTTCAGCCGCTCCAGGGAGTCGACAATCTCTTCAACCTGGTTGCCACCACCGCGAGCAGAACCAAGGATGGTCCCACCTTTTTCCTGTATGTCATCAACAACATCCGGATCAAGGGGAATCAAAGGCCAGGGGCTGTTCTCAAGCAGACCCTGATAACCAAACTGGATACCACTGATCCTCCTGACCCCATAGCGATACCAAAAACAACGGACCACAGCCCTGATAACATTATTCAAACCTGGGCAGATACCACCACAGGTGGCAATAGCCGCATGTACATGGGCAGGGTTGAAGTAGATTTTGGAGCGTGGACCGGCAAGCTCTACCGTCTCCTCATGGCGAGGGACTGGATGGCCATCCTTATCAATATCAGTATCGATACCATAGAGGATATGGTCACTGTCATCCACATAATCAGCCTGCCCATCGTTCTGGGATGTACTCATGATAATCGGGGAGGAAATCTTTGCTACTCCCAGACTAGGTATGGAAAAATCCATCTTCTTATTCATTAGGCCTCGCCTCCATCTTCATCATACTCTTCAAGCAACGAACCCAATTCTTCCTTGAACCAGGAAAAAGGAGTGGAAAGACTCCCTTTGGCCCGCTTGTTGAATTCTCGGTATAGTGCAAGAAACTGTAAAGCAAACTCCGTCAGTGTCGCACCTTCACGGTTGGCTCCACCTTTTCGTCGGATGAGGACAGGAACGCCAAGACCCTTTTCCAGGTTTTGGACCATGGCAAAGGCCTTGGAATAGGAGATGCCCAAAGTAGAGGCTGCCTTGCGCAATGAGTTCTGCTGCTCAACTTGCTCGAGCAACCACAGCACCCCGATTCCCATGAATTTATTGCCTTCCTCATCGACGAGGTAGAGCTTCGCTTTTAGTTCCATGCCTCTCCTGCCGCCTGATACACGATATCCACCAATTCGGCTATTCTATCACATTCTACCGAACAATAGGCGAGTCTTAGGGTAACATCGGCAATATTGATGCATCCAACCTGATAGTTATCAAGTAAATGCCTGCGCAGTTGCTCTGCACTTCCTTTGCAATCAAAGGCCATGAAGTACCCACTGTTGAACGGATGAGGTTTGAGTATATCGTTACCTTCATGCTTCTTCAAGGCTTCCTTGAGTATGCGGTAGCGTCTCTCCATCTCCACCTTGGCTGCCAACTTATCGGATTCATACTGCTTCCCAGAGCGCATTGCCTTGAGCAGCATACTCTGGCCAGGGCGGTCACAGTTGGAAACAGTACTCCTGATGATACCCAACGTCTTCTTGTTCAAGGCATCATAGTGTTCTTCACTCAGGTTCTTGCTTCCATAGGTAATGAATCCAATGCGGAAACCCCACACCATATCCTCCTTGGTGGCAGCATCACACTTGACAGCAAGAATATTGGGATGGGCATCACAAAGCAGAGCGAATAAACTCTCTTTAGCCGATTCCTCCTCAAAGAAGAGCCCAAAGTAGGCATCATCACTGATTACCATCAGCTGCATCCCCTCTTCAGCAAGCGAAACAAGGGTATCTGCAATAGCCTGCATTTCATGCTTGGTTGGGGTATATCCGGTCGGGTTGTTGGGGAAGTTGAGCAGAATGCGCGCCTTCTTATCGGGGATTCCGGCTAATACTTCACGCATACCATCCACATTGAATCCCCCTTCAGCTGTATAGAGGTCGAATGTCTTGATGGAAGCTCCTGTTTGATGAGCAAAGATCAGCTCATAGTTATCCCAGGCAAGGTTGGGAATCACCAAGGTGTCTCCGTCCTGGACAAAAAGCTGAGCCATCATCTGCAATCCATGTGTCAATCCTGAGGTGACAGCCGGAAGGCTGAATGTCTTTCCTTGCAGGGTTGGATTCTTGACGATCATCCGTTCTTTCCACAAGGCCCTGAGTGCGGGATCCCCGCCACCTGGTGCATAGGAAAACAGTTCGGAGGGCTTGAAGGAGTTATCAGTAAACTGATGATAAATGTCCGACAAATACATCGGTTGCCCACCGGATGTAGCCATCCCGATAGTGGCATTGAACCGAGTGGCTTTCTTGCCGGCTTCGGCGCTTTGGGCGACGATCCCCTTGGGAAAAAACATCCTTCGTCCTACGTCGGAGAGCATTGCGTCCACGATGGTTCCCTGCAACGTCTCATTCAGTTCTTTTGCTAGTACATGCATATTCTGTCCTCCAGTCATGGGTATGTATATACGTTTTCTGGAGAAATGTCACTAAAACGACCCTAAAAAGAGAATTCGCCTTGCATTTCTTCCCTCTTCTTCTCCCCTTCACCCAACATGGCAAGGAAGGTTGGCTCATCCACAATGGTTATCCCGATTTCCTGTGCCTTCTTGAGCTTGCTTCCCCCGCCGCTACCGGCGAGCAGGTGGGTTGTCTTGCTTGTTACTGCACTGACTGTCCTTCCACCCCGCTTGAGCACCTCATCCATTGCCTTGGAGCGAGGATTGAAGTGCTCAAAGGAGCCGGTAACACACCACACCTGGCCAGAAAAGCTTTCATTCACCAAGGCCTGTGCATCTTCCTTCTCCTCCATTGCCAAGCCGAAACTTGCCAACGCAGCAATACGCTCCTGCATCGCAGGATCATTCAATGCATCAATATAGAGCTTTGCACTCTTCTCCCCGATCTGCTTGATACTGGTAAGCCGCTCCACATCCTGGCGTTTGGCAACATCAAGAAGCTTTTCCATGCTGTCCAGGCCTGACTCAATCAAGATCTGGGCACCTTTCTTCCCAAGCTCAGGGATGCCCAAGGAGATAAGCACCTGGGTGAAGCTCCTTTTCTTGGATTCTTCAACACCCTTTTCAAGCAAGCGAATCTTCTTCTCCCCAAAACCCTTCAAATTCCCAAGGACCTTTCTATAATCTATCCGGTAGATATCCGGGATATCCTTCAAGACCCCTTGCTCAATAAGGACAGCTGCCGTCTCAGGACCGAAGTTGTCGATATCCATTCCACTCTTGGAGATAAAAAACTCGATACGTCCCCTTACTTGGGCTGGGCATTGATTGTTTGGACAAAAGGTATGTGCCCCCTTCTCCACCAACGCCGTGCCGCATACAGGGCAGAAGGGATCCATCGTATAGACCCCCTCAGAGTCCTCATTCTTCTCGATGACCCGCTCCACAGCCGGGATGACATCTCCCCTGCGGGAAATCTCCACCACATCACCGATTGCGAGTTCCAGCATGTTGATGTAATCCTGGTTGTGAAGGGTGATGTTACTGATGGTGGAACCAGCGACCTGCACAGGCTTTACCCGTGCAACAGGGGTGACCCGTCCAGTTCTCCCGACCTGAAGATCAATGGCGAGCAAGGTTGTCTGAGCCTGGGGAGATTCAAACTTGTAAGCCATCGCCCATCGTGGATGATGGGCTGTATAACCAAGTTGGGAACGGACCTCAAGTTCATTTACCTTGGCCACCAGGCCATCGATTTCATACCCAAGTGAAGCTCGTCTGTCGGTATGGAGCTGAATATAGGTGGCGATATCTTCGTAGCTGCCACCAACCCCATCCAGGTCGGCCTCTTTCAGTTGTACCTTTGCCCTCTCTGCAGATTTGGTAAAGTAACCGAGGTTTGGATTCACCCGAAACCCATAGTGAACCAGCTTGCTGAGAATGGAGAGGTGGTCCTTGATCCCAGTCTCCCCATCCCAGAAGCCTTCATAGACAAATATCTGGAGGGGAACTTTTGCCACCTCACTGCTCTTGATCCTTCTAATGGTTCCAGCAGCAAGGTTTCTTGGATTTGCATAGGGAACCTCCATCTGGGAGTTGAGCGTTTCGAACTTGTCTTTCGGAAGGTAGACCTCGCCCCTAACGGCCACCGTTACTGGTTCACTCAGATGCAATGGGATGGAAGCAATCGTTTTTACATTGGCCGTTACATCATTCCCGATGGTCCCATTGCCTCGAGTTACAGCCCGTACCAGATATCCTTCCTCGTAATAGAGCACAATGGAGATGCCATCTATCTTCTCCTCGATGACAATCCCAAGATCACGGGAAACCCTCGTTTCCGTTCGCTCAATCCAGGAGAGTAGTTCATGAGCGGCATACACCTTGTCAAGGCTCAGCACCGGGATGGTGTGTTGCACTTCGGGAAAGGTTGCATCAAGATCACTGCCAACCCTCTGGGTGGGGGAATCTGGAAAACGCAGGGAGGGATACCGACTCTCCAAATCTTGCAATCGGTCAAAGAGACGGTCATATTCTGCGTCGCTTACCAAGGGCTGGTTATCGACATAGTATGCCCTCTGGTAGCGTGAAAGCTGGTCTATCAGGGAACGAACCTCATCGAGGTGTGATGCTTCAGGGGTATTCATAGCCCCAATTGTACGGTTTGCACCCTTGCCTTGCAAGCGGAGTAGGTGGTTTCTCTCATTGCCCTCGAGGGCAGGACATGGTATCTTTCATACTCGAGAGAGGAACATCGCATGGCAGAAAAACGATCATCGACAGGCAAGGTGACCACCCTTCACGGCTACATCGTCACCTCATCGGTCGATGCCGGCCGAATAGAGGAAATCTCACTACCTGCATTGGACAACAACTTTGTATTGGTCACCACCAGGGATATCCCGGGAACAAACCGCGTGCGCGTCTTGGATGCCTCAACCCCCCTGCTCACCTCCTCGGTCATCTCGTACTATCACCAACCCATTCTTGCCCTCTTTGGGTATGACACTGAGTCTGTCCAGCTTAAAAGCAAGGAAATCAATATCTCTTACCGACTTCCCAGTGGTGAGGAGGGGTCTCCTCCAGTGGAGGCGAAACCCTTCTCCTTCCAATTCGGCAACCTGGAGGAAGCCATCAAGGACGAAGGGCTGGAAGTGCTCGAACGTACCTATCGCTACAGTGGGAGCAATTATGAGAGCAATATGCTCTCCCGTATCAGTGTAGTGCTTGAGGATGACATCCTGCATATCACCACGCCTACACAGTGGCCAAGCCATGTCAGGGAGACCGTCAGTGATGTTACAGGTATTCCCAAACGCCGCATTGTAATCCATCGCAAACCGTTCCTTGCCCCACATGACGAGATGCTCATCACACCGAGCACCATGTGTGCCATTGCTTCCATTGCCTGCCTGAAAGGCAACTGCCCGGTCGAGATGCTTGTTACTGCAGAGAGCATGCGCCCCGACCTCACCATCAAACGAAAGACCTGGTTCTTCAACGACGGTCGGGCCCAAGCTGAATCAATCGAGGTAGGAGTCGACCAAGGGAGTGTCTCATTTTTCAGTGATGAGATGGCCAATCAACTGATTGCCGGCTTGGTACCGCTGTATAGCCTGATGGCGTTAAGCATATCCATTACATTCAACACCTCTCGAAAAAGACCAGCCCATTTCTTTGGTGACCTAGGTTACAGTGATGCACTCTGCTCAACAGAATCCCACTACAGTGCCTTGGCAAAAATCAGTGGGTACAATCCCCTCACCTGGAGGTTGAAATTTGCTTCAGAGAGTACCTCACACAGTCAGGTCATCCGTTCAGGCAAATATGCAAAACTCAAGGAACTCATAACCACAGTAAGCGACTCTAGCGACTTCCAGAGAAAAAACGCCGCCTATGGGATGCAAGCCCAGATGCGCGTCAAACTCTCAACCTTCTTCAACTACAGCAGGGGGGTTGCACTTGCCTGTGGAGCTGGAATCAGCGGATTCAGCAGTGAATGCCGCTCCCTGCCACAACAACCTGTACAGATTACCCTCAATCCAAACAACAAGGTCGAAGTGAACACCTCTTTCTACACCATAGGATCAAGCGCCGAGATCTGGAAACAGATCATCAGTGAGGAACTACAGGTAGCAAAAAGCGACATCTCCTTTGTTGAGGAACAAAAAGATATGCTCGACAGCGGCCCTTCAGTATTGTCCGCCAATAGTGGAAGAATGCCACAACAGATTCAGAAGGCTTGCTCCCTAATCAAGGAGAAACGATTTGTCCAACCACTTCCCATCTGTGAAAGTGTGCTCTCAGCGAAACAACCAGGGATGAAAGGCTCCATGTTTCTCAGCAACAGCTGGGTGGCAACTGCCTTGGAACTGGAGATCGAATCGGTCACGTTGCAGCCTCTGGTAAGAAGGGTTTGGTGTGCTGTGTCCCTCTCCAGGGTGTTTGATGAACAGAGCCTCAGAAGCAAGATCCGCCACACAATCGTCACTACGCTCAGGGAGGCGGGAGCACTCTTGAGCCATAGCGATACGTTCAATATTGAGATCACCATAAAAGATGAAGGCCAGCAGATTTCTTCTTCAATCACCAGTGCCTTGAAAGGGGTAATCACCAGCGCATTTATCTCAGCCCTTGAACAAGCCCTTGGTTATCCGGTCGGGAAAATCCCAGTGGATGGAGGAACCTTGCTTGAAGCCCTCAGAGGTAATGTATGAAAATTGAATGCACAATAGACGGGAAGGCACTCTCCCTCTCAGTCAACTCAAACAAGCCCCTCTCACTCATTCTCATGGAGGATGTGGGGATAACCAGCATCAATAGCCACTGCAGGGGAAAGGCCTGCGGAAACTGCATCGTTCTACTCAATGACGAGGCAACACTTTCCTGCGTCATTCCTGCATTCCGTCTCAGGGAGGCAACAGTCAAAACCTTTGACAGTTACCAGAAAACACGCCTCTACCGAGATATTGAACGTGCCTACAAGGCCACAGGAAACACCCCGTGTCCCAATTGCTATGCATCCAAGACACTGATCATTGAATCCATCCTGCAAGAGATGACCAATAATACACGCAACCGTACATTTGGGAGAAACAATCTTCCACTTGCAGGAGGCCAAAACGATGAGGCTCCCTTGGACAAGGAAGCAATTATCCAAGAACTCAGTCTGAATACATGCCAGTGCATGGATATGGCTGAATTACTGCAGATTGTTGAGATAGCCCTCACCTATAGGAGGCGTAAACGTGTACGAAGGCATTAGGTCTCCTGTCATCCATACCCCCAAGACACTGAGCGAATTTGCAACCATTGCCTATCGATATTCCCAAGCCGTCATCTGGGGAGGTGGAACGTATCTGATGAGCCAGAAGGACTACTATCCTAGTGAGATCAAGGATGGTATCATCAATCTTGATGAGCTTGAGGAGTTGAAACGCATCACCAGAAATGATCGTTTCGTTGAAATCGGGGCAATGGTCACTGCAAGTCAGTTGCTGTATGCAGGGAAACTGGTCCTCCCTGAGATTCTCCAGAAAACCTTGCAAAGCCAGGCCTCACAGATTGTGAGAAGACAGACCACCATAGGGGGAAACCTCTGTGTCCCTGATATTCGCTTTGGGTTGTCAACGACTCTGGCCATTCTGGATGCAAATGCCGAGGTAAAATACTACCAAGGGGGAAAGACAACCACCCACTGGATCCCGATTGCCAAGCTCTACGACAAAGATGGGAAGCTGTTGCTCGGCCCACAAAAAGCCCTGTTGACAAGAATTCGCATCGGGCTCGAATATGGCGATTTCCAACGGTTCATTATCGTTGAAGACCCTATCCGGAATACTGACGAATGTGTTATAGTTGCGTTTCAAGCAACCCGTGCACAAAATACCATTTCCAAGGTACAGTTTTGCACGACGTTCCCAAACAAGGCCTTTCATATCAGCAAGGACCTTGTTTCTAAATTGTCGGGACAGACCCTCCCGATTCATCCAGAACGGGTCAATACGCTCTCCTATGAGCTGGTATCTGAATTAAGAAAAATGCATGGAGCGATAAGCGAACTACAACTTGAGCGTGCCAGGAGAATCTTCGAGTCCTTCCTGCATGAACTCAACGCACAGACGCTCTCCTCCTGATGCTTGGAGCATATGTACATGGCTGAGTCTGAAATAGAATCCACCGAGATGCAGAGTACCTTCATCCACCTGCACAACCATACCGATTTTTCCCTGCTCGATGGAGCAGCCCCAATTCCCCGCTACATGGAAAAAGCCAAAGAGTTGGGGATGAAGAGCCTGGCCATCACTGATCATGGGAACATGTTTGGAGCCTTACGGTTCTATTACGCTGCAAAGGATGCAGGGATCAACCCCATCATAGGGTGTGAGTTCTACTGCAATCCAAAGGATCATACAGAGCGTCCTCTTCCAGGAGGGAAAAAACCCAACCAGTATCATCTCATTCTCCTTGCAATGAATGAGAAGGGATACCATAACCTGATGGAACTCAACTCGATTTCCTATACCGAGGGGTTTTACTTCAAACCCCGAATTGATGACGAGTTGCTCATCAGGCATAATGAAGGTCTGATCTGCCTCTCAGCCTGTCTTGGCGGTGAGATTCTGCAACATCTGCTCAACGACCAGTATGATCTGGCAAAGGAGAGGGCACAGTGGTTCGCCTCTGTCTTCGATGATGGACGGTACTACCTGGAAATGCAGGACCACGGGCTGCCCGAACAGAAGAAAACCAATCCATTGCTGAAACAGATCAGTGATGAGACAGGTATCCCCTTGGTGTGTACCAATGACATCCACTACATCGAAAAGAGTGATGCAAACGCCCATGATCTCCTGCTCTGTGTTGGCACGAACTCCAAGAAGAATGACCCGAACAGGATGCGTTTTCCCACCCAGGAATTCTATATGAAGAGTGAGCAGGAGATGAGAGATCTCTTCAGTTGGTGTCCTGAGGCAATAGAGAATACAGGCAAGATTGCAGAACGATGCAATCTGGAGATCCACTTCCCCGGCCCCCTGCTGCCAAACTTCGAAGTTCCTCCCGAGTTCAGTGATACCGCCGACTACCTTCGCCATCTCTCCAATAAAGGGTTGAGATCACACTATGACACCATCACCGAGGAGCTACAAAAACGTCTTGATTACGAACTCGATATCATCACCAAGATGCAGTTCGAAGGGTATTTCCTCATCGTCATGGACTACATCCAGTGGGCAAAGAACCACGACATCCCAGTAGGCCCAGGGAGAGGCTCCGGTGCAGGTTCCCTTGTGGCGTACTCACTGGGAATAACCGATGTCGATCCGATCAAATACAACCTGCTGTTTGAACGATTCCTCAACCCTGAACGGGTAAGCATGCCTGACTTCGATATCGACTTCTGCTACGAGAGAAGACAGGAAGTCATCAATTATGTCACCGAGCACTACGGAACTGAACGGGTTGCCCAGATTGCCACTTTCGGTACCCTGAAAGCAAAGGCTGTAGTGAAGGATGTTGCCAGGGTACTGGATATCCCTTTCGAGGAATCGAACAATATCTGCAAACTCATCCCCGATGACCCGAAGATGAATTTGGCAAAGGCCTTCGAGCAGAACAACGATCTGGTAGAGCTGGAGAAAAAAGGCGGCGTCTACGCAGAGCTCTTTGATGCGGCACGCCGTCTTGAGGGTCTGAACCGGCACACATCCACCCATGCGGCAGGGGTGGTCATAGGCAAGGAGAACCTGCTCAACTATGTCCCACTCTACCGTGACGCGAAGACCGGAGCCATCTCCACCCAGTACTCAATGGACCTCATTGAGGAGTGTGGGTTGGTGAAGATGGACTTCCTGGGGCTCAAGACACTCACCCTGGTCAAACATACCGAAGACTTGATCAAGAAAAAGGATCCCACCTTCAATGCAAGTGAGATCGACGAACAAGACGAGAAGACCTTTGCCATGCTTGGCAGAGGTGAGAGCAACGCGGTATTCCAGTTTGAAAGCCAAGGAATGCAGAACATCCTCAAGGAAGCAAAGCCCAACAACATAGAGGACCTGGTTGCCCTGAATGCACTCTACAGACCTGGCCCAATGGCCTATATCCCGCAGTTCATCAACTGCAAACTTGGCAAACAACCCATCACCTATGCAAACCCTGAACTGGAAGAGGAACTGAAAACCACCTACGGTGTCATCGTCTACCAGGAACAGGTAATGAAGGTGGCCCAGATTATTGCTGGGTACTCTCTCGGCAACGCAGATATTCTCAGGCGTATCATGGGCAAGAAGAAAGTTGCAGCCTTGGAAAAGGAGAAGGTGAAGTTCATTGAAGGGGCAAAGGCACTTGGAAGAACTGAACAACATGCCATTGAGATCTTTGAGATGCTGGAACCCTTTGCAGGTTATGGATTCAACAAGAGTCATGCGGTTGCCTACTCGGTGGTGGCCTACCAGACAGCATACCTGAAAGCAAACTACCCTGCTGAGTTCTGGGCTGCAAACCTCACCAATGAGATGGGAAGTCCAGATAAGTTCAGTGAGTACTTGCAAGTTGCAAAAGATAATGGGCTGGAAATACTAGCTCCGTCGATCAACTACTCCGACAAACATTTCTCTGTTGTTGATGGCAAGATTGTCTATGGACTCGCGGGTATCAAGAATGTGGGCGAAGGGATCGTTGAACTTATTGTAAAGGAGAGGGAAGGGCGTGGGCCATACAAGGATTTGCTTGACTTCCTTACCCGCCTGGATACCAAGGCGATGAATACCAAGCTTCTGGAATCACTGATCAAGGCAGGGGCATTCGATACACTGGGAACCAACCGCCCCACCCTGCTTGAGAACCTCAGTGATGCCATCACCTATGTACAGAAACGAAAAGAAGCAACTGCATTCGGGCAGATCTCGCTCTTCGATGAGGAGACAGAGGCTGCCATGGAGACATTTTCCATGCGTGAGGTACCCGACTGGAACCTGCCTGAAAAATTGGAGATGGAAAAAGGACTGCTCGGATTCTATATCTCTGGTCATCCACTGGATGCATTCAGCCAGGCAATCGCACAACGGGTGACTGTCAATACCGCAAAACTGGAGCAGGTTCCCTTTGGCCGTCCGGTCAACATCATAGCCATGGTCACAGGAATCAGGCCATTCACCACCCAAAAGGGCAGTGTCATGGGATTCCTGCAGCTCACCGACAAGAATGCAACCTTTGATGCAACACTCTTCCCAAAGACCTATGAACAGTATCGGGACATTCTCAAGGTGGATGGAATCTATGGATTTGTAGGGAAATTCGACAACTCCCGAGGCAATGACAAGATCTCCTATCTTATCGAGCAGATTTTTGCTGACCCAAACCAGCTCGCTCCAGTTGCGGTAAGCAGATGCCATATTGAACTGGAGAAATCCTTCTGCAACAATGAACACATCACACAGCTCAGGGACCTCTGCCTCTCCTATGGCGGGTCCTGTTCTCTCCTGCTCCACTTCAAGGAAGAGGGACAGGAGTCTCCTCTCAGTGTTGCCTGTGGCAGGGAGTTCAGTGTGCGCTATTGTGATGAATTGGTGGAAGCAACAAAGGAAAATCCTGCTATCTTGCATATTTGGTTCGACTAACGCTAAAAAGTTCGGTATCTTACTAAGGTGGAGGAATGCGATGAACCAAACCTATTATGAAAGCGGTATGACTGCAGCAAGCGGGGGAGATGTCTTGATGAGTATTGCCTCAATTGTTGCAAGCTTGCTCTCATTCTACTCCTTGCTGATCTGGCTCAGGATCATCCTTACCTGGATCAGGGTACCTGGACAGACACAGGAAAACCCCCTTGCTTACTACATAGGAAAGGTAGTTGACCCCTATCTCTCATGGTTCAGGGGGATATCCAGCCTTAGGCGCAGTCATCTCGACCTTACCCCACTGGTTGCCTTGGCAGTCCTATCTGTAGTGCAGTCAATGCTCCGCTTCTATGGGGCATATGGAACCATTACCATCGGCATGGTTGTTGCGTTGATCATCCAGACACTCTGGTCTTACCTACTCAGTCCTGTTTTCTGGTTCTTGATCATCCTCTTGGGCTTTCGGCTCTTTTTCTGCTACAGACGCAGTGCAAGAACCATCAGCTACATCACGATGCTGGACTCCCTGATCGGTGGTATCCTGAACTGGGTCCAGAGATTGTTCTACCCAAAGCGCACAATCAACGACCGTCAGCTTGTCACCACAGCCCTGGTTTTCTTCATTGTCCTTTATATTGCTGCATCCTTTGCAATCAGGTTCCTTGTGAACTTCTTTGGGAATCTCTCCTTCTAAGCCATGGAATATTTGAGGAACCTGCATCAGCCCATCACCACCTTGAGCGGGGTGGGCCCTGCTGCAAAGACCTCCTATGCTGAACTGGGCATAACCACCTTCAGTGACCTCTTGTTGCTCTCTCCAAGAACCTGGGAAGACAGAAGCCGTATCCAACCCTTGGGAGGCATCCAGGACAACCAGATGGCAAACACCTTGGTGGAAGTACTCTCTCACTCATATTTTGGGATGAAAAGCGGCAAGAAGCGGACCCTGAAAATCATTGTGCGGGATGTCTCCGGCAAAGGTGATGGTCGCTTGAGCTTGCTCTGTTTTGGTCGCAACTTCCTGGAAAAGACCATCAGGATCGGAAGAATCTACTACCTCTATGGGAATGTAAGCTGGCATCATGGAGAGCTGCAGTGCTCCCAGTTTGAACTCTACCCGGCTACCGAGGATGGTGACTTCCCCAGGCAGTTCGGCAAGATTCTTCCCATCTATCCCTTGAGAGGCTCCTTGAGCCAGCGACTGATCAGAAAGAATGTCCAGGAAATTCTGAGAAGCATACACCACTTCCAAGAGGAATTGCCTGAAACCTTGATAGAGAAATACCAACTGCTCCCCACTGACGAAGCTATTCGGAGCTATCACTTCCCACCAACAATTGAACTCCTGAAGCAGGCACGAAGGACCCTTGCATTAACTGAACTCTTCTATCTCCAGTTGATTGCACGCCGACACAAGGGGCTGCAACAACGACTCGTCAACAAAAGCCAGGGCATCCCTACCAAGCTTGAGCTACACTTCATGGAGAAACTTCCCTTCAGTCTCACTGAAGACCAGATGACCAGTTTGAAGGAGATCAGGGAAGATCTTGATGGGGAGTTGCCGATGAACCGGTTGCTCCAAGGGGATGTGGGCAGTGGGAAGACCCTCGTAGCGTGGATCAGTGCCCTGCATGTACTCTCCCATGGGGCGCAGGTAGCCTTCATGGCTCCCACAGAGTTGTTGGCTCGTCAGCACGCAGAGTCAGCAGCAAGCCTGCTTGGAGAGATGGGTATCCGTCTGGCCTTCCTCACCGGTTCAGTAAAGAGCAAGGAAAGGCGCCTATTGCTCAGGGCAATTGCAGAAGGAGAGGTAGATATCATCATCGGAACCCATGCGCTCTTTTCTGCCGAGGTGAGTTTCAGGAACCTGGCCTATGTAATCATCGATGAGCAACACCGATTCGGGGTGGAACAGCGGCTTGCGTTGACCCAGAAAGGCACGGTTCCTGACGTATTGCTGATGACAGCAACCCCGATTCCCCGTACTCTTTCCCTTACCGTGTTCGGCAATCTCAATGTTTCCACCTTGAGAACCATGCCACCAGGCAGGAAGCCCGTGATCACCCACCTGGTCAACGAGCAGAGCAGGAGGAGGATGTATGCATCGGTAGGGGTCGAGTTCAAACGAGGCCACCAGGCATATTTCGTCTACCCGAGAATTGATGACAGTGGGCAGAGTGACCTAAGAGATGTCATTTCCATGTATGATTTCCTCAAGCAAGCGTACCCTGACGTTCCTTCAGCCCTGATACACAGCAAACTGGACGAGGATGAGAAAGTCACCATCCTCAAGGACTACCAAGCCGGTAAGCTGGGATACCTGGTCTCCACCAGTGTTGTCGAGGTCGGAATCGACATACCCAATGCAACCTGCATGATCATCGAACATGCCGAGCGATTCGGGCTCTCTGCCCTTCATCAGCTCAGGGGAAGGGTCGGCCGTTCCCGGTTGCAATCCTACTGTTTTCTCGTTTTCTCGAATGAGTTGACCGATGAAGCAAAGCAACGACTCAAGGTGATGAAGGAATCGAATGACGGCTTCTACATAGCAGAGCAAGACCTCTTGATCAGGGGACCCGGGGAACTGACAGGAACCAAGCAGTCCGGCTACCTCAAACTCTCCTACGCATCCCTGACGGACGACCTTCCCCTTATCGAGATTGCACGAGAGGAGGCTGACCGGATCCTTGCCTCCGACCCAGGTTTCTTGGCTCCCTCTCTCATGGTAATCAGGGAAGTGCTTCGCAACGCTCCCCCCTTCAGCGCTGAAGGGAGTGAGGCGTAACTTGCACATTTCACCACAATTACCTATCATCAGTCCCATGAGGCACAGAATATGAGAATTACCGGAGGAGTTTATCGGGGAAGGACGGTCGCTTGTCCACCAGGGATCATCAGACCAGCCATGGATATGATGAGAGAGTCTCTCTTCTCCATCCTGGGAAGTCTGGAAGGGAAAACTTGGCTGGATTTATTCACCGGCAGTGGCTGCGTCGGGATCGAGGCAGCAAGCCGGGGTGCAAGGCTGGTGCACTTGGTCGAGAAAGACCGACAAAAAAAGGCCACCATCATGGATAACATCAGCATGGTAGAGAGCGAGATCAAGCTCTTCATGGCCGATGTACGACGTTTCATTCCCACCGCAAAAATGCAGTATGACATTGTGTATGCAGATCCTCCTTTCCCCATGCAGGGCAAGGTTGACCTGGCAAAGGCTGTTGATAAGCAAAAACTCCTTACCCCAGGAGGCCTGTTCATCATACACTACCCATCCGAAGAGAAGAAACAGTGGCCAGAGGATGTAGGTTCCTTGGTCTGTTATGATGAGCGTAAATATGGAAGAAGTATCCTGCGCTTCTATCGAAACACCAAAGACAAGGACCAAGCAGATGTATGATGAACTGATTACGATTGATGAACGGAACGTGGCACACAGCACCTTCACCACCTACAGCTATGAGACCGATTGTTTCACCGATGCTCGTCTGGCCTTCTATTTCCAGGTTGTGCAGGAAGCAGCAGGAACCCATGCAGCAAGCAAAGGATGCTCGATTCCTGAGATGCATAAAGAGGGCAAGACCTGGGTGATTACCCGCAGCCGTATGGAAGTATTCCGCTATACGCGTTGGCCCGAAGTGCTGCAGGTGGAAACCTGGGCACAGGACCCGATCAGGCTGCATCTTCCCCGTGTTGTCAGGGCATTCGATGCAGAGGGGAAGCTGCTGTTCATTGCCAAGACCTTTTGGGCAATCCTCGATCTGGAACGAGGCAGGCCGTGCAGACCCCAGGACATGTCCCTACGCATTGGTATTCCCCCATCTGGAGATACAGAACACGCAGTGGATATGCATCTTGAGAACAATCTTCATGGGGAAGATGAGCCTCTTCATCGATTGGCTGTCCATATGCCCAAGATCACCTATCTTGATACTGACCGGAATCTGCATGTGAACAACATATCCTATCTCACATGGGCCTTGGAGAGCCTTCCCTCCTCCTTCCAAAACCGTTGCAAGGTCGCGGAAGTGGACGTATCGTATCTTCGGCAGACCTTTCTCGAGGATGCTGTTGTTGTATACACCGAGAGCAAGGACCCTGATGCATTACAGAAGGATGAACCACTATTGCACCATAGGATTGTCAGAAAAGAGAAAGATGGGAGTGAGGCCGTGGTTTGGGCTGGTTCCACACGGTGGAAGAAGCGGGAAGATCTTAGATGAAGACCTTCCGTAAGGATGGGTCCTTGCCCAGGAGCAAGCCGATGGACTCCCTAACAGGATAGTAACCATGCTTGGAATTGGCACTATAGTAGCAATACCAGCAGGCCTCTTCCTTCTTATAGTGTACATCACAGCTGACAATGTACCGGCTGGCCCAACCCGTCTGGGGCGGAACCAGAAGCGGCGCGCGATAGGACGGCCGGAAAGACACCCCATCGCTGCTTTCCAGTTGCATCAGCACCGAAGCCGTCTTTGCCTGCTTCTTGTCCCAATACATTGCACACTCAAAGCCGATGTATCCATCCTCTGCACGAAATACCTTGATGCTTCCTACCGCCATGCTCCGATAGGGATCATCAGGGTCAGGGGAGAGCAGTGGTTCTCCCTCGTTCGCAAGGGCATACGGCCCCTCAATGGTTGAGGAGATTGCAAGGGCAAAATGGCGACTGGTCTTCTGTTTGGTATCGGGAAGCAAAAGATGGGAAGCTCCAAAGTACAGCCGATACCCCGCCCCATTCTTGATAATCTGCGGCCGTGAGACCCTCGGCTTCTTTAATCCATCTGAGGAAAAAGGAATATCCCGGCTATCAAGGATGATCTTTGGCTCGCTGAAAAGGATCAAGTCAGTGGAGGAGCACATTTCAAATCGGCTATACGTTACCTTCTCTTGCTCTCTTCGTTTCAGCCTTCCCTTCTTCAGGTTCGGTAAGGAAGCATTATGTTTTTCGTAGAGAAGGTAATACACCCCATTCTCTTGGTATATTGAGGGAGAGTGTCCCCGCAAGGCGACCATCTTCCTTGGCTCCCAGCTGATCCCATTCTCACTGATGAAGTGTTCAATTCCCACCCAGGTATGGCCAAAAAGATGCCATTTCCCATCAGGGCTTTCTTCCGGAAACAAGAAGGAGGGATCACAGAGCCTCGGCATGTACCAGCGGCTCCTGATGACCGGCTCATCACTGAATGGGTACCAAGATATTCTTGAGAACGTGGAGAGGGACTGGTTCATGATCTCAGTCCTCTCTACGCTTTGGCTTTCTCTTTCTATTGTAAAGTGGGCTGAGGTTATCCTCCAGATTGAACTTGTTGTTCATCCACTTGATGATTCGTGAGTACACCCAGAAACTCCCTCCGATACTTACCAGGAAGGTAAGACCCAACCAGAGGGGAATCAGGGAACTGTTCGGGTCGACAAAACGGGTGATGAGTACAAAGCAGATGATGAAAAGAACCATCATCAGCACAATGTTCAGTACCGTTGCCGCCAACATGAACCAAACGGTGTTCATTTTCTTAGACATTGTTATCTTCCTTCGTTTCAGAGTTTTCAAGGAGCAGGCTTATGGCAAGCAGAATCCCACTGATAACCAGCGAAGCATCCGCAATATTCCAGGTCGGCCATCGCTCAAAACCCAAGAATCCATAGACCTTTACGCTGATGAAATCCACTACCCGAAAACCCCTAAAAATTCGGTCGATCAGATTCCCCGTTCCGCCGCCCAGGAAGAGCGCAAGCACCCACCTCTGGAAAGTGGAAAGATGAATCTTTCGTGAAAAGTATACTACACATACCGCTATAACCAAAATCACTGGAACGATGATGAAGAACAGCAACTTTACAGCGACCGAAAGCCCATCCCCCATACTGAAAGCAATAGCAGTATTGCGAACATGTACAATCGCGAGGAAATCGCCAAGACAGCGAAACCCTATTGTGTTCTCTGGGATGGTGGCGACCACCCATGCCTTGCTGAGCTGGTCCGAAACAATGATAAAAACGGTAAGCAAGAGCGGGATGAATCTACTGGTATCTTTCTGTGCCATGGTGTTGACTATACTATAAGCCAGTGGGGTTGGCAATAAAACAAACCTCAAGGTCGAACGCATCCCTAAGATGTGCTGAGAGCGCCTGCACCCCGAAAATTTCCGTTTGGTAATGGCCACCGCCTATGACCGTGATACCAGATTCCTGTGCATCGTGGTAAATTTGATGTTCCACTTCCCCGGTGATGAAACAGTCCAGTCCATCACTGAGGGCTGCATAGACATCACTGCTTGCCCCTCCACTGACAATACCCACCGTTGTAATGGTTCCCTTACCGAATGGAAGCACCACTGGATTCTCAAAACCAAGCCGTTCAGCAATCCACTTGGTGTCTCCCCCGTCCTTGAGTACACCCTTGTATCCCAACGGGGTGCCTTTATAGGGGGCAAAGGGCTCAATATCCTGCAAACCCAGCTTTCCAGCCATGACAATATTGTTTCCCACCTTGCTGTGTGCATCGAGGGGCAGATGGGCAACATACAGGTCCAGATTTCCTTTCAGCAACGTACTGATGCGCGTATGGTGTACCCCGGTGATGGGTAGGGGAACTCCCCAATAGAGCCCATGGTGCACGATAAGCAGATCAGCGCATTCTTCTATGGCCTTCTCAAAGGTAGATTGGCAGGCATCAACGGCGAAGGCGACCTTGCGAACATCCTTCTCAGCTCCTCCTACAACCAAACCGTTGAGGGATCGATCCAAACCCTCAAAAGCCCCAATTTCCAGATATGTATCAAGATAGGCAACAAGTTTGCTTCGTTTCATGAGCCTAGTATATAGAGTTGACACCTTTTGTTCCACCACCTATAGTTCCCTCATGACCGATATCAAAAAGCGGGTTCATCCGCTCACCTATGAAGAAGCCTCCTTCGATTTTGATCCCTTGCTTATCAGTGAATGCCGGGCTTTGGGCAGCAGGGAACATATCGTTGGCCAGCCAAGGGCTCTTCGCAGCCTCGAGATTGGGCTCAGTCTACAGAAATGTGGATACAACATCTTTGTAAGCGGAGAAGCCACGAGCGGGAGACATGAGGCGGTACGCTACTGTGCCGAGCACCAGAGAAACAATATCGATGCTATCAGGGACATTGTCTATGTGTGTAATTTCAAACAACCAGACAGCCCCTCTGCCCTCACATTCCGCCCAGGGGAAGGAGAACGCTTCTGTGATGCCTGCAGTGCATTCAACCAGGATCTGCTCAACCTGACTCAGGACAGGGAGCACTTTTTGGAGAAAGCAGAGAACCTTGTGGACCAACTGGAGCAACAGTTCCCCGACAATCGGCAACTCTCCTCCTACTTTGCCCATCTCAAGGCTGACCTTGCCCGGGAAGCTATCCATATCCAGCACCTTGATGCAGAGATGCTCAAGAGTGACCCGATAGCACGGAAGTACCAAGCCAACCTGCTGGTAAATCATGCACAGACAAGACAACGTCCCCTGGTCATTGAGTCTTATCCCACCTTCGACAACCTTTTTGGTTCTGTGGACTCAGATGAGAAAATCCCCCACCTCAGCCTGCATGCAGGCTCTCTGCTTGAGGCAGCAGGTGGGTTCATCGTCATAGAGGCAGAAAAACTGCTGGGAGAGAGTGGCCTCTGGGAATCGCTTAAGCGGTATCTCGATGCAAACGCATTGGCGTATGAGGCAGGGCTTGTCACCAAGGGGGAGCTGAAAAGCAAGATGATCAGGCCACAGGTGGTCCCCCTTCCGATCAAGGTCATTCTCATCGGTAGCGAAGAGGTCTATGACATGCTCTCTGATGAGGATGAGCGATTCCTGACGCTCTTCAAGATCTGCGCACAGTTTGATTATTCGATGGACCTCTCCAAGGAGACAATCGCCCAGAGCATCTGGGCCTTGGATGCTTATGCAAAGAGCCATCACTTGCTCCCCCTTGAGGATAGCGCCTTTGGGCAGTTGCTCCGCTACTCCTGCTGGTATGTGGAGTCCCGCACCCATCTGACAACGCACTTCTCATCCCTCTATGATGTCATCGAGGAAGCTCACTGGTGGGCGAAGCACCAGAACCAGGCATCCATCGACGGGGAGCTCATTCTCCGTGTAAATGAGGAGCGGGGATACATCAATGGCATCAGCGAGAGCAAGATCAATGAGGAGATCCTCAGCGGTGATATGATCATCAGCCTCTCCGGCACAAAGGTCGGGGTAGTCAACGGCTTGGCTGTCATGGACCGTGGCAGTGCTTCCTTTGGAACCCCTACGGTCATATCCTGTACGGCCAGCCCAGGAAATGAAGGCATTGTTAATATTGAACATGAAGCCGGACTCAGTGGAGAAATTCATGACAAGGGTCTCCTGATCCTGGAAGGATACCTGCGCAAGCATTATGCCCGCACCTTCCCACTCTCCATTTACGCCGGCATTGCCTTTGAGCAATCCTATGCAGAGGTTGATGGAGACAGTGCCTCCTCCAGCGAACTGATTGCCCTGCTCTCTGCAATCGGGGAACTGCCTGTCCGCCAGGATATCGCAGTGACCGGGTCGGTCAATCAAATGGGATTGATCCAACCCGTCGGTGGCATCAACGAAAAGATTGAGGGATTTTTCCGTACTTGCTTGGCAACAGGACTCACCGGAAAACAGGGAGTCATCATTCCAAAGCAGAATGTCCGCAACCTCATCCTTCCCTATGAGGTACTGAACGCCATCAAGGAGAAGCAATTCTTCATATATCCGGTCAGTACCATAGATGAAGCGATGCAGCTACTCACCGGAAGGAGTGTCGGCGTTCGCAATGCAAAGGGCAACTGGAGTGCAGGGAATTTCAACTTCGATATTGAAGATAAGCTGAAACGAATGTATGCAGCAGTTACATCCAACCGGGGTTAGTGATCTGTAACAGCATAAACTTGTAACTGAGCTGACACGAACGAAGTCCATCAGCTCGATAGGCCCAGGAAAAGTCAAGATTTACATGTTACAGATCACTAGCGCTCATATACCAACTGCAGAGCATAATCCCTGTGGCTACCGCTACATTCAGGGAACCCTTGGTTCCACCCATCGGGAGGGTCAACCGGCCAAGGGAGGCTTCGCTTGCCTTCAGCAAGGAGGGACTGACACCCAGCTCCTCCCCACCGATGATCCCTACCCCTTCCTCAGGAAAGGGAAACTGGGAGAGTCCCTTACCGCCTGTCTCCAAAGCAAAGAGGGGAAGTGATTGTATCCTCTGCATTACTACGTCCTCAGGCAGGACCTCATGGTCCACTGTATCGATACATCCCCTGCTGGTCTTTCTGGTACGCGGGTGGTCGAGCCTTGCACACCCTTCGATCAAATAGATTTTCTGCACTCCAAAGGAGTCTGCACTACGGAATATGGATCCTATATTATAAGGAGAGCGAAGGCGGTCGAGCACCAGTACATGGGGGAGGATGAGGCGAGCTGATGCATCTAGCGCCCCCTGCTCATCGGTAAGGTCCCAATCGGAGGGGTCACTTCCCAGAACACCGAGGAGAAAATAGTGGATATCCTCGAGAAGGATTGCCAAATCTCTTCCTTGGACCAAGGGGACTCTTCTTGTCAGCAAACGCAACTGCTTTCTTTGTGCTTCATCCAACACCTCAGAAAACTGCTGCTCTTCAGAGAGCGTGAGCAGCCCATACAGATACGAGGTATCCATCACCTGTTCCTGGGACAACTGATGAAACAGGCTTGCGCACTTTCTTACACACGTCCGGCTTTTCAGGCTTCTAAGCTTCTTCAGTGTGATCATCACGTTCCTGTGCCTGGGAGGGCGCAACCAACAAGGCGAACTCCCCCTTGATCGAGGGTTTTGCAGCAAGTACTTCCATCACCTGGGAGGCAGTTCCCTGCAAGAACTCCTCAAACTTCTTGGTCATTTCCCTTCCCAATACAATCTGGCGCTCCCCATCCAGCTCAGCCAACTCGGCAAGTGTCTTGAGAATTCTGAAGGGCGACTCATAGATGATGAACGCCTCATCCCGGCTGAGCAACTCCTCCAGACGTTTCTTTCTTCGTCCCTTCTTTGGGCTGAGAAATCCTTCAAAGGTGAATGTTTTGCCTACATACCCGGCCACACTGACAAGAGCCGATTGTGCAGAGACACCAGGGATAGGGACAACAGTGAATCCAGCCTGGCGAACCGCACTGACCACACGCGCTCCCGGGTCACTGATACCCGGGGTGCCCGCATCACTGACAAAGGCAACATCCTTGCCTTCTGCCAACAAGCCTACGATGCCTTTTGCAGAGTTGGCCTCATTGTGTGCATGACAGGCGATCAGGCGCTTGCTGATCCCCCAATGGGTCAACAGCTGCTGTGTATGCCGGGTGTCCTCACAGGCGATCACCTCAACACCTTTCAGGGTCTCAACTGCCCTGTAGGTAATATCATCCAGGTTCCCAATGGGTGTCGCCACCATATACAAGGTACTCATGGATGCAGTCTACACGCTCTTGGCACCCCTTACAAGCCAATGGGAATGGTAGTATTGGCCATAGGAGTTGGTATAATTTACCAAACATGGTGGCAATACACCGAATATACGATGAATTTCTATGGATAATTCCCGTATTATCAAAGTTGGCACGCCTTATGCACAGTAGTCTACGTACAAACAAACGCAAACAACAGCCACCTAGTGGCGAAAGGAGACAATGATGCAGATGTTCAAGAGAATCGCCGATATCTTCAATTCCCACGTAAACAGTGCTTTGGATAAACTCGAAGACCCGGAAAAGATGATCAACCTGATGATCACAGAACTTGAGGAAACCCAGAGCAAGGCTCGTTCTTCAATGGCAGCAAGAAAAGCTGAACAGGCAAGCCTGGAGCGTGAGAAGGCAGAACTGGAGAAGGCTCTTCTCCGCTGGGATGACCGCGCCAAGCTGGCTATCACCAATGGCAGGGAAGACCTCGCCCGTGAAGCCTTGATTGAAAAGAATAATACAAAAGCAAGAATCAAGCGTATCGAAGAGCTTGAAACAAACCTGCAGACCATTCTTGCCAGCCAGAGCAGCCAGCTCACCCAGATTGCTGACAAGCTCAAGGAAGTGAAAGATAAGCAACAGATCCTTGTCCAGAGAGCAAGAAGCGCAAAGGAAAAGAAGCAGGTTGCTGAAACCTTGAAGAGCAGTGACAGTACGGACTTGGCTCGCAAGTTCAGTGAACTGGAGAGCAAGATCGAACGCATGGAAGCAGACGCAGAAATGGCCGGCTACCATGGAACCACCAGTGCCGCCGACGAGTTCAGCATAATGGAAAATGAACATGAGATTGATGCAGAGATGGAAGTGCTGAAGGCATCAATGAGCAAGAAGAAAGAGATGGAGCAGCAGTGATGGACTACTACCACAGGACGCCCTACCGTGAGCGAAGAGGTATGATTCTTGGAGTTTTCGAGGGACTGGCAACGTGGTCAGGGATTCCTGTAATCCTCTTGAGGATCATCGGAATCATCCTCCTTTTCTCTGTGGGGTTCATCCCGATGGTGATTGCCTACCTGGGAACAGCCCTCATCCTTCCCCCCCGATAGTTTTTTCATGACATAGATCACAGTTCTTCCCCAGGGCTGCTTTACAAGTCTGACTGAAAATCAGACAGGGAAGCAGCCCTCTTTGTATCTATATGTACTACAGCAGATCCTGATATTTCCTGTACAATCCCCTGAGCTGGTCGTAGGTAAGGCCAAGGAGCTTGGCTGCCTCCCTCTGGTTCCCCCCGGCCTGTTTCAATGCCTCTGCAAGGTAGGAGACATCGAGATCAATACGAGCTTGTCCAAACTGCGACAAGTCCAGCTGTTTCTGTTTTTGTGCGACAACGCTTTCCTTTCCCTCCATCTCTCTTTGGGTGAAAGGATTTTCAAATGGATTGAAATCGAGGTGTTCAATTTCTGGAGTATCGCTGCGGTAGACAGCCCGCTCAACCACATTCTTCAATTCACGTACATTACCAGGCCAGGGATAGGATTGCAGGGAAGCTTGCACTTCCTCTGAGAAAACCGGCATCTCACTCCTGCCACACTCAAGAGCCATTTTTGAGGCAAAATATGAGGCAAGCAATAGGATATCCTCGCCACGCTCTCGAAGCGGAGGAAGAAACAACACTTCAAAAGAGAGTCGGTCCAGGAGGTCTTCCTTGAACTTTCCTTCCTTGCAGAGAGTAGGAAGATCTGCGTTGGTAGCACCGATGATCTTCACATTCACCTCATGGGTGACAGAGGAGCCGACCCGTTCATAGGTACCATATTCCACCACACGAAGGATTTTCTCTTGTACCTCCAGAGGGATGAGCCCGATCTCATCCAGGAAAAGCGTACCTCCCTCAGCCTCCTCAAAACGCCCCTTGCGGGTCTTCTGGGCCCCGGTGAACGCTCCCTGTTCATAACCGAAAAGTTCGGTCTCGATCAAGGAAGGAGGAAGAGCAGCACAGTTGACGGTTACCAAGCTCTGCTGCCATCGAGGAGAGAGAAAGTGCAATCTTCTTGCCGCAATCTCCTTGCCGCTGCCACGCTCCCCCACCAGGAGGACGGAACGATTCACGGTAGCTGCACGGCTCAGCTTGCTCTGGAAATCCAGGAAAACTTCGCTTTCTCCTAGTGGTTGCTGGTTGTATCCTCCACCCTGTGGGGATTCCATTCGGCGCTCCTCTGTTGGTAAATTTTGCCATCATTGGTATGATTTGCCAGAAACAGGGTAGCACAACTCAGCAGACAAGAAAAGCCGTATAACCCCCAATCCTTGTCAAAATGGTGATTTATCAAAATTTTCATAGATATATTGGAGTTGGCACGAATCGTGCAAACAGTTACATAGAAACAGAGGTGGTACTACTACCTAAGGAGAGATATTATGGGAGTTTTTTCAAGATTCTTGGATATTGTAAATGCAAACATCAACTCACTGCTCGATAAGGCAGAAGATCCTGAAAAGATGATCAAGTTGATGATGCAGGAAATGGAAGACACCCTGATTGAACTCAAGAGTTCCTGTGCCGCAAAAATGGCCAGCAGGGCAAAGACCGACCGTACCTACAAAGAGGCGCTCAGTGCAGTAGAACGCTGGCAGAGCCGGGCAGAACTGGCCATAAGCAAGGGACGCGAAGATTTGGCACGGGAAGCACTACTTGAGAAGAAACAGGCAAAAGCAACACTTGATCGCCTCAAAGAGGAACTTACCACCTATGATGAGGTAATCAAAACCGCAAAGAGTGAAATCAACCAGATTGAGGACAAGCTATCCACCGTGAAGCAGAAGTACCAGATGATGGTTGAGAGGGCAAAGCGAGCCAGGGAAGAACAAGCTGCCCAGGAGACCATGAGACGTGCAAGCGAGGGAAATACGTTTCACCGCTTCAATGATATGGAAGAGAAGATAGACCGTATGCAGGCCGACAATGACCTGAACCGCAGTGGCTCTACCCTGGACGAGAAATTCCGAGACCTCGAGGAAATGGATGACATCGATGCTGAGATCGCGGAATTGCGCAAACGTGCCGGCCTGTAAGCAAAGGGACAGGGCATGGAAACAATCTGGATCTTAACAGTCATATTCACCTTCATTATAGTCGTATCTACCCTTGATCATCGTTACAGCCTGAGAAAGAAAAAGATCGAGGCAGCCCTTCGGATGCGTGAAATGGAGATGGGTTACCCACCTGGGACCTATAGTGACACAAAATACAGGAAGCGGAAGAAAGGAACTGCCTCTGAAGCCAGCTTTACCGAGTGGCGACAGAGGACCAACAGGGCGGAACTAAGAAAAGGGATTGATGAGCTGCAGGAGCGGCTTGCTAACCTTGAGACGATTACAAAGAGCCGGAAAAACTCATCTGAAGGCTTTGGAGATAAGGAATGACTACTATGGCTACCAAACGATTGTACAGATCCCCTCGGGGAAAAATTTTCGGGGTTTGCACCGGCCTTGCCGAGTGGAGGGACCTTCCCCCTGACCCGGTCCGCCTGATTGTATTTCTTGTGGTACTGGCAACAGGCATCTTTCCAGGAGCACTCATCTACTTGCTTGCCGCGCTCATAATACCGATGAATCCTGAAGGCTCTTATGACTCTTCCATCTACACGAACGATGCACCAGATTCGAGCGAAGAGGAACTGAAGGCTGAGTATGAACGTCTCAAGCGTAAAGTGGAAAAAATGGAAAGTGAGATGTTCAATAAGGAACGCGACTGGGACGACCGATTCCACCAAGGAAGCTGACATGCTGAAGGACACCAGCGCCAATAAAATCTTCCTGATCATCCTGGTGCTCATACTCACTCTCTCCTTCTCCCTCTACAAAGGGTGGGAGAAGCGGGGGATCGAGCAGCGCCGGGACCAGCAGATAGACTTCCAGGAGGGAGACTCCCTCGAGATATCAACCATCAGCAATGACATCATCATCGAGGTTGATGAAGGAGCGAGGCAAGCCGGTATTTCTCTTGGAAAGCATGACAATGAACAGCTGAAGGTTTCAAAACAAGGTTCCTCGGTAACTGTTTCAGTCACCCCGATCAAACGTTGGTTCCTCCGTTTCTTCTCCTACACTCCTTCTCCCTTGATGATCACACTCCCCAGTGCGGACCTGGGACGCTTGGAAGTCACTTCCACCAGTGGGGACATCACCTTGATGCACCCCATGATAACCAACTCGACGAAGGTTTCTGGCGTAAGTGGCGAGATTGACTTTCTCACTCTCAGGGCATCTGACAATCTGGAGCTGCGTACCGTCAGTGGGGACATCTCTGGAAAAGAAGCCTCTTCTGATGGAGATGTAACGCTCTCATCAATGAGCGGTACGGTTGAGGTCCAACAGATTTCAGGAGCCAAGACCACCCTCAAGACAGAAAGTTCCAAGATAGAGGGAGAAGTTCGTCTTCCTGAAGGGGGCTCTGTTGAGGCCAAGACTACCAGCGGAGAAATGGAATTGAACCTTCGATCAAGTGAGAACCTCAAGGTGACAGCGTCAACGGTCAGTGGTTCAATCGAGTTCAACGACGAACGACAAACTGGGAATGTGGCCAGCTTGCAGACAGGAGAGGCAAGCAACCATGTAAGACTCTCATCGGTAAGCGGTGAAATCGATTTGTTATACTAATCTCTCCATAGTGAATACACATAGGCATGATGCATACAGCACTGCCTATTTTTTTGGCATTCCTTGCTATATACATGCATTTTCTTATTTTCATACCTTGCTTACTTGCTATTCTCCCGAATCTATAGGTAGCATACTGCTATCAAGGAGGCACCATGGAACGAAGTGAACGCATCCTCTATGCTCTACTCATGGTACTCATCTGCTCCCTCATGCTCATAGCCATGATACTTGAGGGTCCGCTCACTGTCTTGCAGAATACCCTACGACTGCAGACTCAAGCAGCTCGCCTGATCAGCGACTTCACGTTGCATGGTGTGGGAACAGCCATGTTCAATGCAGCGACGGTAGGATTGTTGGCATTGGTACTCATCTTTCATGCATCAGTCAGTCTTTCTGGGCCAACCATTTCAGCAATTCTGACCATGATGGGGTTCTCCTTCTTCGGCAATACATTGCTCAACAGCATCCCACTCATCCTTGGAGTCTGGCTGGCAAGCAAGCTTGCACGCAAGACCTTCGGTTCCTACAGCTTGATCGCCCTTTTCGGTACAGCGCTTGGCCCCCTGGTAACCTTTCTGATGTTCTCGACCGACTTGCCCTTGCCTCTCTCCATTCCACTGGGAATTGTAGCAGGCCTTGCCGCCGGCTTCATCCTCCCTGCTGTAGCAGGATCCATGCTGCAACTCCATCAAGGCTATAATCTGTACAACGTTGGTTTCAGTTGTGGGTTCATCGGTCTATTTGCATCCAACCTACTCATTGCAGCGGGGAAAATGGAACCATTGGCCATTACCTGGAGTGAGGAGTTCTCACTCCCACTCTTCCTGGTAATACCCATGTTCTCCCTATTATTGAGGCTCTGTTTTCGGAGTGTATTGAATCGCTATCCCGCAACAGGAAATGGCAATGGTGGCTTATGGAATACCTCCAGATAGGTGGAGCATCTTCCGATTGCTTGCATCCTGCCCAGTAACATTTTCTTCAGATCAAGACGGTCCACACCCGGGTTCTCAGCCTCAAAGCCATTCCAGGCGAGATAGTTGTCGAGGTATTTCGTCGAGACACCCCTGAAGGGAGCCAGCAACCCCTTCAG
>NZ_JBFXGH010000020.1:0-30520 GCF_050178175.1 Sphaerochaeta sp. | reverse complement strand
GGATGCCTTGACTGGGATATCGTACTTCTTTGCGTAGGCGATCATATCGCTTCTTCCCTCGAACTGACTGAGCCATTCAGGGTCTTTCCAGGGACTGATGATCTTAACCTCGGGCATATGCATATAGTAACCGAACTCAAAGCGGACCTGGTCATTTCCCTTGCCTGTGGCGCCATGGGAAACATAGACGGTTCCTTCCTTGCGGGCAATTTCAATCTGGCGTTTTGCGATGATCGGGCGGGCCAGGGAGGTTCCCAGCATATAGGTGCCTTCATAGATGGTATTTGCCTGGAGGGCAGGGAAGATGTAGTCAGTGACCAATTCCTCTCTGAGGTCTTCCACGTATACTTTTGAAGCACCAGTTGCCAAAGCCTTCTTTTCAATAGCTGCAAAATCCTCGTTCTGCCCTACATTTGCCACATAGGCGATGACATCAAACCCTTTATTGGCAAGCCATTTCAGGATAACCGAGGTATCCAGTCCTCCGCTGTATGCCAGAATGATTTTTTCCTTATCCATATTCGTATCTCCCTGTCCGGTATTGTATTCTGCCGTCAGTGTAGTAATTCTTGTGTAGAATGACAAGAGGTATATGCATAAATATTCGTATAAATCGTATTATATGCAATTAAAATCGAATATATCAAGAAATATACTGCATTAATATACAACAATACTAATTCGAAAATTTTCGAAATAGTAATTGCAAAATCATATTTTCCACTCTATACTGCAGTGGAGGTAGTCAAATGCTGGTATGTGATCAAATAACCAAACGATATGGTAATCAACCAACGAAAGCGGTCGATACACTGAATCTCTCCATTGCACCTGGGCAGATATTCGGATTCCTTGGTCCCAACGGGGCTGGAAAGAGTACCACCATCAAGATGCTCACTGGTTTGCTCAGACCAGATTCTGGTTCGATCAGTTTCATGGGATACTCCCTTCATTCTGATCCTCTCAGCTATAAGCGATTAATCGGTTATGTACCTGATGAACCGTTTTTTTATGAGAGAATGAGTGGGTATGAGCATCTCTCCTTCATTGCAGATCTCTATGGGGTTGGTAGCGTGGAACGTAAGCAACGGATTGATGAGCTGGGGGAGCGATTATTGCTCTCACACGCTTTGGAGGAGGAGATCTCTTCCTATAGCCATGGGATGAAACAGAAGCTTTCTATCATATCAGCCCTGTTGCCTTCCCCTAGGTTGCTTATCTTGGATGAGCCCATGGTTGGGCTGGACCCAAAAGCAACCTTCATCTTGAAAACGCTCCTGGGTGAGTTTGCTGGATCCGGGAATACGGTCTTCTTCTCCACCCATGTATTGGAAGTTGCCCAGCAACTTTGTAGCAGTCTGGGAATCATAAAAGAGGGGAGGTTGTTGTACACCGGGACCCTACAGGAACTGCAGTCTCGTACACAAGAACTTGATGCAACCCTGGAAGCGTTGTTTCTTGAACTGACAGAGAGCGAGGAGTAGTGGCCATGAACGTGCGCGTCGTTTTGTTGCTGGTTCGCGCCTTCTTCTCGGGGACCAAGCCGGTCAAGGATTTCTTTGAACGCATCAGTACCTCACGTTCCCGTATCGTGAGTATACTGGCCAGTTTCTTGATAGTCATGGTTTTTATCTATCTTGGTGTTATTCTGGGGGTGAATTACTATAGCTATCAAACCCTTGGTTTGTTCTTGGGTTATCCCTATCTAGGCCTTATCTTTGCTGCTCTTTTGGGTTTTGCATTCCAACTGTTTTATAGCTTGGCCAGTGGGACCAGCCTGCTCTATGGGGCAAAGGACATCTTGTTGGTTGGACCATTGGCCGTACGTCACAGCGAATTGGGAGCAAGCAGGCTGCTGATCGCCTACTTGATGCAAGCTCCCCTGTACTGGTTCGTTACCTTCCCAGCTCTCATCGTTGGACTCTGGATTGATGGTTTCTCCCTGGTATACCTATTTGGCGGAATCTTTTTTCTTCTGATAGGACCGTTTTTTGCACTCTCCCTTTCTGTCCTGATTTCCATGGTATTGGTAAGACTCACAAAGGGAAGGAACCATAAGAGGGCAGAGGAGCTCTTCAGCGCTGTCGCCTTGATGCTCCTGATTCTTATGATGACAGTTTCCCTTGCCAGGAATATGAGTGAGGATGGTTCGTTGCTCGCGTTCAATTATGAGGCAATGTTGCAAGCCTATGCACCTATCATCGAGAAGCTCATGGCTATGATCCCCCTTTTCATCATGCAGGCAAAGATGGTCACCTCCCTTGCAAGCCTGTTTGGTATGCTGGGACTGGGATTGCTTCTCCTTATTGGTTTGGTTCTGTTTGTGGGATCCACCTATGCAGCAAATCTCTCGTATGTACTGAGCAACCAATCGGTTGCGAGGCCCCGAAAAGCCAAGCATTCCCTCCGTTCTTCAAGTCCCCAGTGGGCGCTGATGAAACGTGAATTGCTCATCATCCGCTCTGAGAGCATGTTTGTGTTTGAAATAGTGGGAGAACTTGGAATCCCTGTTTTGCTTCTTGTGCTCTATGGATTCATGGGTATCCTCGATGAGCTAGCTGCGGTTGCTTCGCAACTTATTGAAACCGGGGTGTTCCTCCAACTCGTGTATCTGTTGTTGCTCTTGTTCGCAAATCTCAGCATGATCAGCTCAACCAGTGTTTCCAGGCAGGGAAAGCGCTTTGACCTTGATAAGCAGTACCCGCTTGAAGCAAGTACATTCGTCAGGGCGAAGTTGTTGTTTCATCTTCTGCTTGTCTTCATTCCCCATGCAATCTATCTAGCAGCAGCGTTCCTGTTACTTTCGCTTCCCCTGTGGCATCTGCTTTGGATGATACCTTTGTCATTGCTTTGCATAGGAATGATTGCATGCCTGCAACTTGCAATCGATTACCATCATCCAAGGCTCGACTGGAAGGTGAGTCAGCAGGCGATGAAAAGCAACCTGAATGGGCTCTTCGGTATGCTTGCAGCTTTCATGTCCTTGGCGCTCTTTGCCTTGATATTGTTGTTGCCAATGCTTATCGGTCTGAGTATGGTGCTCTCCGTGTTGCTGTTGTTTGGTTTGACCGGCCTTGGCTTTTCCCTTTCCTATCGCCTTGCGCTCCGGGGGGCTCGTGTATTGCTTTCCAAGTAATCGATGGAGTGCAATACTGCTGACTCCAGGGAAGGGAAGGTGTCAAAGGGGTACTGCCGGTTCTGCCTGTTCCAAGCAACAATCATCCCATGGTCTGCCGCCTCAAGCATGGGGATATCGGTGGGGCCATCACCGATGGCGATGATGGTCTCATAGTCTGCTCTGAGCGAGTCTACTGCCAGAGCTTTGTCCTCCGGGCCTGCAATATCGACCAACAAGTGGAAGATGCCTTCTTCATTTCTGACGAGTCTTTTTCCACGAATGAACGAGAATGAGTCATCCATCCCGAGCTTCTGGAGGAATGCCCTTGCAATATTTTCCGTACCGCAGGTAAGGATACCCAGGTCACTGATCCGAGAAAGTCTGAGGAGGGCCTCTTTTTCCCTCTTTCCAATGGAAGAGAGAAGGATGTCTGCTACTTCATCTATCATGGTTGAGGTAGCTTGCTTGACCAGTTTTTCATAGCGGTGGTGGAACGATGCATCGTCATAAACTCCCTTCTGGTCCTGTTCGATGAAGTGCTTGCCCCGTTTCTTGAACAGGACCCCTCTCTCCTTCGCCGCAGAAAGAATCAGCAGCTGTTCGCTGTCATAGGAGTTGATCGGGTAGAGTGTACCGTCGAAGTCGAAGATGGTTAGGCTTTTCTCTTTCATGCGATGAGTGTAACAGGAAGGCAAAAAAAGAGGAAGGGAACAAATTCCTTCCTCCTGGATGATAGCCTGTCGAGTATTTACTCTTGGGCATCTCTACCATAAATCATGTCAAAGTACTGCATATCAGTACTGAGGATCTTGTCCAGACCAGGCACTGTCTTGCGATATGACTCCAAGGTTCTCCACAATTCGAAGAATTCGGGATCTACCTCGTAAGACTCTGCATAGATCTTTGCAGCTTCAGCGTCTGCAATACCCTTGATCTTTTCACTTTCAGCATAGGCTTCTGAGAGAATCTGTTTCTCTTCTCCCTCAGTCTTTCCTTGCCACTGTGCTAGCTGTCCACGACCGTAGGAACGATATGCCTCAGCAATCTGGTTACGTTCCTTGATCATCCTCTGATATACGCTTTCGGTGAGATCATCACTGTAGCGAATCTGTCGGATGACGATGTCAATCAGTTCAATACCGAACTCATCGGTAAATTGTTTTGCTTGGGCAAACATCATATTGCTCAAGCCATCACGACCGATACTGATTGTTTCCTGCTTGGCAACGGTTGCGGTAAGGTTACGCAGTCTCTCAGCATCCTCGACACTCTCTACATTTTGTACCTGCTCTTCGACCTCGATGACATTGATCTCATTGCTGTTCCTTACCGCCTCATTGAGATAGTTTTCACTGATGATGGTTCGAATCGAAGAATCAAGGATATCGTTCAGCCTGAAAATGCCATTATTGACGGTATTGACCGTCTCATAGTACTTGGCAGGATCTGCAATTCTCCATCTGGCTGTGGTATCAACCCAGATGAACTGGTTTTCCTTGGTTGGAATCCTCTGTGCAGCCCCATCCCAGGAGAGTATTTTCTTGGGATAGATCACTACGCTGTCTACCAACGGCATCTTGAACTTGAGTCCTGCATCCTGTTCCGTATCAACAATCTTGCCGAAACGGGTGATCACTGACTGCTGGCCTTCTGGAAGAATGTAGAAGGGTCCCAGCAAGATGAAGATGGCAATGAAGACAACGAGGACTACCAGGGTGGTAACTAGTTTCTTATTGGTGTTTGTGCTCATTTTGCACCCCCTTCAACCATCTGCACCGGAAGGAAGTTGCCCAGGTTCTTGTCAACCAGGGTAACTGATCCGCTTTCGGTGGGATTGATGACTGCCTCCATTGTCTCAATGTACAATCGAGTTCGAGTGATGGTCTGTGACTGTTCATAGACCTCTCGGACGCTGTTGAATCGTGCCACATCACCTTTGGCTTGGTTTACACGTTCAGCTGCATATCCTTGCGCTTGCTGGATGAGCTTGTTTGCTTCACCTCGGGCAGAAGGAATGACCTTGTTGTAGTTCTGCTTTCCTTCGTTGATCAAGCGGTTCATATCCTGGATTGCCTTGTTGACATCCTCAAAAGCATCCTGGACTTCTCCAACCGGTGGTACGATGTTCTGTAGCTTGACGGTAACAACGCGTACTCCCAATTCGTAGGCATCAAAGATTTTCTGCATATTCTCTTGTGCTTCAATCTCGATTCGGGTACGTTCACTGGTCATGACAGAGAGAATGGGAAGATCGCCCACCAGCTTGTTCATGACACTCTGGCTGATATCCCGCAGTGTTGTTTCCCTGGACTCAACATTGAACATCCAGTCCACCGGGTTTTCAATCTTGTATTGAATGATCCACTGTACATCGATGATGTTCAGGTCACCTGTCAGCATGAGTGATTCAGTGGTGTAGTCGCTGTTTCCAAAAAGTGGGGAAGTAGGGCTGTTTGAGCGATAACCGAATGTCATCGTCTGAACGACTTGGGTTGGGACATTGTAACTGGTCTCGATTCCTAGTGGGATCTTGGTCTGCAATCCAGGGCCTACTGTTCGGTTGTATTTTCCCAAGCGCAGGACAACCGCTTGTTCGGTTTGGTCGACAACAAAGAAACTGCTAAGAACCAGCATGATGAGGACGACGGCGACAATAATCCAGATCACCAGCTTGGGGCTGATGTTCTTCACTTTGCGCGCAGGCCTCGGTGGTTGCTGCATGGTATCCATGATAACTCCTCTTTGTACCAATTATGGCACTCTTTCAATGTACTTAGCTCTCGTGGACTAGTCAAGGAGGCAATAACGCCAACATCGATTCGTTTGGCATTGAAATAAAATTCTGTGCGTTCTATTATATCCCTTATGAAAAAGAGACTAGTAACTTCTGCGCTCCCGTATGTTAACAATATTCCCCATTTAGGCAACCTTACCCAGGTCCTGAGTGCTGATGTTTTTGCCCGTTTCTGTCGATTGAAAGGGTATGAGACACTTTATATATGTGGTACCGATGAATATGGTACGGCAACTGAGACACGTGCTCTCAAGGAGGGCGTGAGCCCAAGGGAGTTGTGTGACCGCTATCATGCCATACACCGTGACATCTATGCGTGGTTCAATATTGATTTTGATTATTTTGGAAGGACAAGCACAGAGGCCCAGACTGAAATTGTCCAGGATATCTTCAAGCGGATGGACGCAGCTGGGTATGTCAGTGAGCATGAGTTGGAGCAGCTTTACTGCCCAAAGTGCGAGCGATTCCTTGCAGACCGCTTTGTTGAAGGAACCTGTCCTTACTGCCACGCAGAGGGTGCAAGAGGGGACCAGTGTGACAGTTGCCAGACCCTGCTTGACCCTGTTGAGTTGATCGACCCTCACTGTGGTGTCTGTGGTACCACCCCGATTGTCAAGAAAACCAAACATCTCTACATCAATCTGCCCAAAGCTCTTCCAATGCTGGAAGCTTGGATGGAGAAGACCAGCAAAGATGGTTTCTGGGCAAACAATGCCATCCAGGTGACCAAGTCCTGGATCCGCGATGGTCTGAAAGAACGTTGTATCACACGCGACCTGAAGTGGGGTATTCCTGTTCCCAAGCCGGGATATGAAGACAAGGTGTTCTATGTCTGGTTTGATGCCCCCATCGGGTATGTATCCATATCAGCCAATGCTACCAAGGATTGGAAGAAATGGTGGTTCGATCCACAGAATACTGAACTGTTCCAGTTCATTGGCAAGGACAATATTCCCTTCCATACAGTAATTTTCCCCTCCTGCCAGCTGGCAAGTGGGATGGATTGGACCATGCTTCATCATATGAGCAGTACTGAATACCTTAATTACGAGGGTGGAAAGTTCAGCAAGAGTCTCGGGATCGGCATATTTGGCAATGATGTCCAGGACACAGGAATTCCAGCCGATGCCTGGCGGTTTTACATGTTCTACAACCGACCGGAGAAAAGTGATGTTACCTTCACTTGGGCTGACTTCCAGGAGAAAGTGAATGGGGAGCTCATTGGCAACCTTTCCAACCTGGTCAACCGGACTCTGACGTTTGTGAAACGGTTTTATGAAGATGGAGCCCTTTTCTCAGCACCCATCGATACTGAGTTGCATGCCCAGATTGTAGAACGTGAGAAGAAAATCGATTCATGCATGGAGCGTGCTGAGGAGCGCGATGCACTCAGGCAGATCATCAGCCTCTCCTCATTGGGAAATAAGGCATTCCAGGACGGCGAACCTTGGAAGATGCGCAAGGAACAACCAGGGAAAGCGATGAGCCTGCTCAAGACCCTCGTCTATTTGATTCGTGACCTGGCGGTGATGGTACAACCGTTCATGCCGGAGACCTCTCTGAAAATGCTTTCCTTCCTTGGTGTTGAGAAAACCAACTGGAAAGACCTTGGAAACTGGGAAGGGATACAGGGTATCGGCGAGGTTTCACTGCTCTTCACCAAGCTTGAGGATTCGGTGGTTGAGCAGTTGCGTACTCGTTTCAGTGGCTCGCAGGAAGAGCGGGAACAGAAGAAAACCAAAGAATTGGAGAAAGATATGGATCAGAAAGAGGACCAGGTAAGCCTGGCTGGACAGTTTGCGAGTCGAGTGATTCTCAAGGTCGCAAAGATTACCAATGTGAAGAGACACCCTCGTGGTGATAAACTCTATATACTTACCCTTGATGTACAGGAAGATGAACCAAGGACTATTGTCAGTTCCATCGTGCCTTATTACACGGAAGAGGAGTTGCAGGACCAGAACATAGTACTGGTAAGCAATCTCAAACCGGCAAATTTCCGTGGAGAGAAAAGCTACGGTATGCTGCTTGCAGCCAGTGATCCTGATGCTGAGGAACACACCACCTGTGAAGTGCTCTTCGCACCCCAGTTCGAAGTGGGAAGTGTGCTTACACCCGAGGGATTTTCTCCGGTTGAGGAAAAGCTCCCGTATGTGAAGGCCGATCACTTCTTCTCCATGCCGATCTATACTGAGTCTGGTGTAGTGAAGATTGATGGGAAGCCGATCGGAAAAGACGGGATAGTCCTGACCGCAAAGAAATACCTGAATGGCCCGGTAGGTTGACCCCTGCCAGGACTCTTCTTATGGAGAAAAGGATTTTGGGGGCCGATTGGCCCCCAAATATGTTTTCAAGGGGGGAGGAGCATGAACATGCGTATCCAGAGAATAGCAACCAGTGAACTTTCACCGAGCAGTACAGTGTTCCAAAGCAGCTACTGGGCTGGGGTGAAACAGCACTCCGGGTGGAAGGGCTATGCATTCTCAGTTGAGATGGAGAGCTCAGCTTTTACACTGCTTGTGCTCGTCAAACGGATGGCTCCTTTCTGTTCCCTCGCATACATCCCCTTTGGGCCCCCGCTCTCATTGCTCAAGCTCAGTCAAGTGGGTGTATTCTTGGAGGATCTAGCCAAACAGATACGGAAACTTCTCCCAAAAGGGGTGTTTGCACTTCGCTATGACCTGCCATTTGAAGAAGTGAATGATCAGAATGTCATGACCTTTCATACAAGAAGGCTCAGGACATTGGAGCAGAGTGTACAACCTGAAGGTACTGTCAGGATAGACCTCAGGTGGGGATACAATGCCGTGACACTGGGTTATCGGGAGAGGGCCAAGCGTGCGCTCAGAAAAGCGGAACAAGCTTTCCAGGTAAGGGTGCATGAGGGGGACGAGGCGTCCTTCCTTGCTTGGTATGATGTGTATTTGGAAACAGCACGAAGGGATGGGTTCAGCCCCAGGTCAAAAAAATATCTTCGTTCCCTGATGATGCTTTCCCCAGATGAGAGTGTGTTCACATCTCAGCTTTTGCTGGCCTATGAAGGCAAGAAGATTGTCGGGGGGATTATCGTACTGTTCAGTCCATCTGAAGCGATCTATCTCTATGGGGCGTCCTTGCGCTTTGATGGCATTTCCTGTTCCTATTTATTGCAGGATAGTGCAATCCGGATGGCTTGTGAGAGAAAGTGTGGAATCTATGACCTGTATGGAATTCCTGGGCCAAGGGGCAGGGCAAGTCACCTTGCCGGGTTGGAGATATTCAAACGTTCATTTGGAGGACAACCATATTACCGCTCGCCTTCAACCGATTATCTCTACAATCGGCTAACCTGGCATTGTTATAGGTTCTTTGAGACAGTCCGGTTTCGTTCAAGAAGGGGCATCAAGAGCCAAGCAGAAGCCCTACCAAGTTCTTGAACTGGTTTCCACGGTCGAACTCATTGGCGAACAGTTCAAAGGAAGCACTTCCAGGCGAAAGAAGAATTGCCTGTACCAGATTCGGCAACTCCTGTTCCTTCTCGCGAGCCATTTCATAACTCTGTTGCAGGGCATCACCCATTGACTTGAAGGGACCGTAATATGGGATGTGGTGCTTCTCAAGCAGAGGAATAAGCTTGCCTCTGGTGAAACTTCCATCGAGCAAGGAGAGACTGCTTGCATGCAGTAGTTCCTCAAGCATTCCTTCAGCTTGGAGATTCTTGTCTGTACCACCACAGATGAGGTGTACAGCCATGGTTCTGTACTTTGCATAGGAGAAGTGCACTGCTTCGGGAATTGTAGCTGCACTGTCATTGACAAACAGGATATTGCCAAGCATACCCAATTGTTCGATTCGGTGAGGAACTCCTTGGAAACTCTGCAGGGCCTTAAGAATGCTTTTATATTTGAAACCCAATGCAAGCAGAATGGCATAGGCACTTCTGAGATGCGGTTGCTCCTCAAGTACCTTTGCGCTTGCTCTTTCAATTCCACGGATATGTCGTTTGTCCAGGTGGGTCTGGGTTCTTATCCTGCCCAGCATCACATCAGGGATGACCGCCATTTTGATGTTTCTGGTGAATAATTGCAGTTTATCCTCAAGATAGCGCTCTATGGATTCATAGGAGTTCAGGTGATCGGGATAGAAGTTGGTAAGCGCACAGAGCTCCATCATCGGCAACTGTCCATGCATTGCCTGTACCGTGTCCCGAATTTGCCAGGATGAGAATTCGCAGACAAGAAATTCGGGCAATGCTCTTCCTTGCTCATTCCGCCTTTCCCACTCCCTGAGAATGCTGAATCCGCTGATCCCCATATTCCCACACTGCATTGCCTCGTGCCCATACTCCTGCAGCACATGGGCAACAGCTGCACTGGTTGTGGTTTTTCCTTTGGTTCCTGTGATGCCTATAATCTTTACCTGTTCACACCAAGGGGAACTGAACAGCCAGGCAAAGTCATTGACTACCATGCGTGCATACTTGAGCATTGGGTGGTTGGGGGGAATGGCTGGGTTCTTGACTACAATGTCAGCCCACAGAAAATCTTCTGCCCGATGTGGTCCGGAGATGCACAATGCCCCTCGTTGGTTGAGATCTTCCATCTCATAACCGAGATCACTGGTCCCCTTCAGATCTGTAATTCTTACTTCATCTCCATGGTCGAGGAAATATGAGGCTGCTGCAAAACCACCTCCGTGCATTCCAAGGCCGAAGATAAGTACCTTCATGTGCCACCCCCCGGATGTCTCTATAGTAAAAAGAAAGTGCAATTAGAGCAAGTGAAACGCAACTGAAAGCGCAGGAATTTCACCTAAGAGTATACGAGAAATTTCCCAAGTTCCCTATTGACGTTGATTTATCTTCCCTGCATAATAGACCGGTAATTACAAAACCAGTCGTATTCGGGCTCTACCGAAAATAGAGACGGTTGGTAAGGAGCGCTATAGTGCCTTGTGGAAGAAAAAGAAAGAAGCATAAGATTGCTACTCATAAGAGAAAAAAGAAGCTCAGAAAGAATAGACATAAGAATAAATAGTCTGTTCAAGTAGACTTATACTTCGTACAATGTGCAAAACCGTCGGTCGCTCCGGCGGTTTTTCGTATGGAAGTCGTGAGCTGATATAAAGCTTGATGACAGAATGAGATTTATTGACCAAACCATACAATGTATGGTAGGGTATGCAGACACCTCTTTATCCGCTCTTGAGGGCGGATCATAAAGTCCGTAAGGAGGAACCATGAGAAATTATGAGTTCACTGTTATTTTCAATGCAAACGAAGATAACACACAGGCTGGTTTGGAATTCGTGACCAGCACATTTGCAGCTGCTGGCGTAGAAATTACCAAGCAGGATGACATGGGCGTAAAATACCTGGCCTATGATATCAAGAAGCAGGAAAAGGGACACTATGTCTACTTCGAGATGAAGGCAGACCCCAGCAGCATCCTTGGCTTCGAGCAAAAGTTCTTGTTGAACCCGAACATCTTGAAGTTCTTGTTCGTAAACCCTGAGAAGTAAAGAAAAGAGAATGGGAGCAAAACCATGGCAAATGACCTGAATGTAGTCGCATTAGTGGGCCGTCTTACCAGAGATAGCGAGCTTCGCTATTCAAATGGTGGTATGGCAATCTGTCGTTTTACCTTAGCAGTCAACCGGAGAAAGAGGTCGGGTGACAATAAATGGGAGGACGAGGTCAACTTTTTCGACTGCCTGATGTTTGGCAAGAGTGCCGAATCTCTCAACCAATATCTGGAGAAGGGAAGGCAGGTTTCCATTATCGGTGAGCTTAGGCAGAACCGATGGGAACAGGACGGCCAAAGTCGGAGTCGGGTTGAGATTGCCGTGAATTCGTTGCAGCTCCTCTCGAGTCCCGGTTCTACAGATGGTAGAAACACCTCTCGTCAGGGGGAACAACCACCGACGAGAAACCAGGGGTCATACGGTTCACGACCTGCTCCCCAGGCTCCCGCCTCTCCCCTGGATATCGGCGGGCCTGAGCAGTTTGACGATGACCAGATCCCATTCTAAGACTCTGCCTTTCGGCAGATGATGTTGCAAGGAGAAACATACAATGCGCGATGACGATAACGATTCCATGAATAATGACGGAAGAAACGGAAGAGATAGAAGAGGGGGCGGACGCAAACCCAGCTTCAGGAAGAAAGTTTGCAAGTTCTGTACCCAGAACCTTACTCCCGATTACAAGAATCCCGATATGCTTCGGCGATACATAACCGAGCGTGGCAAGATTCTTCCTGCCCGTATCACCGGTTGCTGTGCAAAGCACCAGAGGGCCGTTACTGCTGAGATCAAGAAGGCACGTGTACTTGCGTACCTTCCGTTTGAGAAGAAGTAACTTGTGTTGGGTGCCATGAACCAGATAGATACAAAGATGCTGAAACAGGTAGGGTTCCTGACAGTGGTAAGCTACGCGCTTTCTCGCTTGTTGATCGGAAACCTGCTCTTCACCATCCCGCTGATGGTTCTTGCACCGAAGTTTTCCAATCGGCGAGAGGCATTGTTCCCTGTTGGCTTGGTAGCCGCCTTGTTGGTGATTACGGAGTTTTCCAGGGCAGAAGGGGCCTTAAGTAGCCCCGAAGGACGCCTGTTGCTTGTGATTGGAATGTTCATCCCGATGGTGCTCTTGGTAGCCAGTGCAGTATGGATTGTGCTGGATGACAGGCGTACATTCTACCGCTATCTTGCCTCATCCATGTTTGGGATTGTTGCTTCGGTTGTGGTGGTTATTTGGTTTACAAGACCTAACGAGGCGCTCCAGAGGGTAGACTCAGCAATGTTTGAGACCTTCCGTACGCTCCTCGAAGGGACAATGGGTGGAACACAACCATTCCTTGAAACACCTGGTGTTGCATTGGAAGGTTTGTACAGGATGTCGGTAATGGCAATAGGGGCCATGTTGGCTCCGCTCTGTATGGTATTGGTTGGGTTCACGTCTTTCATGGCAATGAGCTACCAAGCCCGGTTCGATGGGACCTTCAATGCACGGGTTTCCCGTTGGAAGGTACCGGAAGTCACCCTCTGGGTGTTTCTTGGTTCCTGGGCATTGGTCCTCCTGTTGATCCTGGCTAAAGCAACCTACCTGTATAGGGCGCTTGCGTTGCAAGCAGCACTGGCAAGTAGTGTGCTGTATGCAGTACAAGGAATGGCAATCGTAGTACATGTAGTTTTGCGAAAAGGCATTGCCGTTAACACGACCCGCTTGTTTCCCACACTGTTCCTCTTGGCGTTCTTGATACCTGGGGTGAATGTACTGGTTGTCTTTGTTCTTCCCTTGTTAGGGGTAACGGAGACTTGGATTATGTATAGACGTAATGCGTAAGGAGTGTATCCTATGAAAATTATTCTGAATCAGGATGTAGTCAACCTCGGTGAAGAGGGAGACGTTGTAGTTGTAAAGAACGGGTATGCCCGTAACTATCTGCTTCCAAACAAAATGGCTGTGATGTTCAACAAAACCAACCAAGCCATTTTTGCAAGCCGTGCTGCAGCTATCGAGAAGCGTAAGGAAGAGAAGCGCGCAGCAAGTACAAGCATGAAAGAGAAGCTTGATAATGTTGAGATTACCATGGTTGTATCAGCAGGTGAGAGTGGCAAGCTGTTTGGTTCTGTCACGTCTGCTATGGTGCAGGAAGCACTTGCAAAGCAGGGTATCGAAGTTGAACGCAAGAAGATTGAGGTTGCTACCCACTCCATCAAGATGGTTGGTACCTATTCTGTACGTGTCCGCTTGTATGAGGACGAGAGTGCAGAGGTCAAGCTTGTTGTTGAAAGTGAAAATGCCTTGAAGAGACGTAAGGCGGAAGAAGCCAAGGCAAAGGCTGAGGCTGATAAGGCTGAAGCTGTCAAGGCTGCACAAGAGGCCAAGGCTGCCAAGGCTGCTGAGGAAGCTGCTGCTGCAGAAGCACCAGCAGAAGAGGCTGAAGCCGAAAATGTAGAAGAGTAGTAGATATGGCATCGTATAATATGCTGGGGCGTGTTCCTCCTCAGAACGAAGAGGCAGAACGCGCAGTACTTGGGGCGATCTTGCTCAATGAGAAGGTCCTTGTAGAAGTGACCGATTTCTTGAGCAAGGATGATTTTTATAAAGTCGCCCACCAGCATTTGTTCGCCGCCATCCTTTCATTCCGACAGGAGAGTACCGAAGCACTGGACCTGATTACCCTCAGTTCATATCTGAAGCGTAAAAACCAGGTAGACCAGTGTGGTGGTCTCTCCTATATTTCGACCCTTACCAGTGATGTCCCTACCACAACAAATGCTGCCTATTATGCAAAGATACTGAAGGCGTTGAGCCAGAGACGCAAGCTTTTATTGTTTGCCTCAAAGCTCAAGGATGATGCCTTCGACGAGTCACAAGAAATCCAGCAGGTCATTGACGAGGGAGAACAAACACTCTCCAAGCTGAATAATGAGACAGCGGGGAGTGATGCATATCAATCAATCAAGGATCTGATTACACAAACCATCAGTGACATCGAGTATCGCAGCACCCATGGGACAAAGAATGGGCTTGACAGTGGGTATGCCTCTCTGGATTCCATAACCGGTGGGTTCAAGAAACAAGAACTTGTCATCGTGGGAGCACGACCTTCCATAGGAAAAACTGCATTTGCACTTTCCATGACACTGAACATGATTACCAAAATGAAATATCGTGTAGGTTTCTTCTCCTTGGAAATGAGTGCTGCAAGCTTGATGGAACGTTTGCTTACCGGGCATAGCCGTGTCGATTTCTCCCATATCCGTAAGGCTACACTGAAAAACAGTGAGATGAGCGCCATAGTTGATGCATCAGGATTGCTCTATGAATCAGAGCTCTATATCCAGGATACCCCCAACATGAAGCTCATGGAGCTGAGGGCACAAGCGCGAAGAATGAAGTTGGAGCATGATGTCCAGATTCTCTTTGTCGACTATATCGGCTTGATCGATGCCCAGGCAGATGCTCGCATTCCACGCCATGAACAGATATCGATCATCAGCAGAAACCTGAAGCAGCTTGCCCGAGAGCTGGATATCCCCATTGTCTGTCTAAGCCAGGTAGGGCGCCAGGCAGATGGGGTTGAGCCAAAACTCAGTGACCTGAGAGAGAGTGGATCCATCGAGCAGGATGCCGACGTGGTTATCCTCCTTCACCGTGAGGTCGGCAAAAACCGTACCGATAGTGAGGAAGAACGTCAGAAGAACAATATACAGGAAACAAAGATCATCATGGCCAAGAACAGGAATGGTGAGACGGGAGTGTTCTCACTAGCCTTCGTAAGCAATATTGTTCGTTTTGAGGAGATGGAGTTCAGTCACAAATATGTGGCCGGGAACAATCCTAATGCCTGAGGCCAAGAAAATGTCTCACATCAGCAAGCGTTAAAACCAAGAATAGTACAATAACGAAGGCAACTCCCATGAGCTGGAGATGATAGTAGGTCCTTGGTTTCATCTGTTTTCCCGTAATCCACTCCAGTCCGGCAATGACAACCTGTCCGCCGTCAAAGGCAGGGATAGGGAGTAGATTGACCACTGCAAGGGAGATGGAAACCACTCCCATGAGATACAACAATCCTCGTATACCACTTACGGTGCTGCTCTCAAGCCCAAGCGTGGTGATATCGCCGATCATCAGAGCGGAACGAGCCATGCCCGTAACTTCCGAGCGGAGATCTGCATCACTTCTCGAGACCAAATTGCGCAGTGATGCCATGGTCTCTTCAACAACATTCCACCCCTTGCGAATCCCACCTATGATACTGAACCGCTCATTCTCTCCCTCTTTTGTCTTTACTGCGAGAGAGAACCCAAGGTCGATTGATCCCATTTCATTGCGTCCAGGGGTGAATCGCAAATCCCTTTTCTGCCCGTTTATATCTTTAACGGTAGTAACGATCTCATCCTCTGTCTGGCCGGCCAATACGGTAAGCAGATCAAGTTGGTTCATGACAGGGGTATCGGATACCGAAACTATCACATCCCCTTCTTGTAATCCTTGGTTGTAGGCAGGGCTCCCATAGCGTACTGACCCCACCTCCAGTTCCTGTATCGGGGTCAATCCATAGCGGAACCCACCCTCCGGGGTTGGGATTCCCTGTACCATGAAATTAATGGCTGCTCCCTCTCGTAGGATGTTGAACTGCTCAAGGCCGTTGCTTTCCGCAAGCTGTAGTGCCAGATCCTGCCAGTCGGAAACCGGCACCCCACCAAGTGCGATGATCTTGTCACCTTTCCGGATCCCGGCGTCATAGGCTGGACTTTCCTGGTTGTTGAATAAGGAAGGGTATTCAGCAGTGGTTGCAACCACTGCCTCAGTGGTGATGACCTGTGTCGGCAGGCTGGCAAGTATGGCATACAGGAGGGCGGCAAAGAGAAGATTGCTTATCGGACCGCTGAGATAGGTAAGGACTCTACGTGCTGGGTGGGCTGAGAAGAGCGATCCTTCCTCAGTATGCGTAAATTGTTTCTGTTTGTGGATCAGTGCTTGGCTCAGGTCATCAGACCCCTTGAGTCGACAATATCCACCCAATGGGAACAGGCTTATGCGGTATTCAGTACCTTTGTGCTGGGTAGCTATGAGCTTGGGACCAAGGCCAAACGAGAATACCTCGACATCTATCCCATTGAGTTTTGCAGTCACCAGATGACCGATTTCATGGATGATCACTACAATGGTTATTCCGACCAAACCTATGAGATATTTCACAAGGATGGCAGCTATTCCACTCATAGGTAACTTCTTGCAATATTCCGTGCCCGTTTGTCAAGGGCGAGTGTCTCTTCAAAATCTCCCACGCTCTCACTCCATGCATGTTCCAGCGTTCTCTGGACTACCTCGATCATCTTGGGATAGGAAATAGCTCCTTTCAGGAAAGCATGTACTGCTATCTCATCTGCTGCATTGAAGGCAAGGGCACTGGATCCTCCTCTTTGCAAGATGGAGAACGCCAATGAAAGGAGTGGGAATCGTTCATTGTCGGGTTTGGTGAAGTGGAGGGTAAGATTGGTGAAATCCAATGATGAGACGAGCGATGCATGCCCTGCTCCCAGTGCATTGATGATCGGAAGTGTCATGTCTGGATTGGCCATCTGTGCATACACTGCACCGTCTATGGTGCGTACCATGGAGTGTACAATGGACTCTGGGTGGATTACCACTTCAATTTTATCCGCAGCAACATTGAAGAGGTATGAGGCTTCAATCACCTCAAGGGCCTTGTTTGCCAAGGTTGCACTGTCGATGGTTATCTTCTTTCCCATATTCCATGTCGGATGGGCGAGAGCTTTTTCAACAGTGATGGAAGCGAAATCCTTCTTGGGCAGAGTCCTGAAAGGACCTCCACTGGCGGTAAGGATCAAGCTTGAAATTGAATCGGGGTTCCTTCCTTTCATCAATTCCCAGATGGCAGAGTGTTCGCTGTCAACAGGAATGATGGATGCCCCATGTTGCTTAGCAACATCGAAAAGGTAGGACCCAGCACATACCACACTCTCCTTGTTTGCAAGAGCCAGGTCAAATCCACTCCTGAGTGCAGAGAGTGATGCCTTAAGCCCCTCGAATCCTGCAATGGCATTCAGTACCATATCTGCTTCAAGGGAGTGCAACATCTCTTCCAGGCCATTGGACCCTGAAAAGGCCCTCACTCCCCCAATTCCCGTTAAGGAAGATCCAGTGCTGCAGATTGCTTCTGCCTGGAATTCATGGGCCAAGGAGAGTAGTTCTTCTGATCGAGTATTGCTGGAAAGGCCCACCACCTTGAAGGGGAGGGTCTTGTCTCGGATTGCCTGAAGTGTCGTGGTACCAATACTGCCGGTACAGCCAAGGATGATTATCCGTTTCATACCATTAGAAAAGTGTAAGCAGGATCCAGAAAACAGGAGCACTGGCGAGCATGGAGTCTATGGAGTCCAACAAGCCTCCTCGGCCCGGGATAATGGATCCACTGTCCTTGACCAGTGCAGAACGTTTGAACGCACTCTCGATCAGGTCTCCAATGTTGGCGGCAGATGAGGTTGCAAATCCTAGGACCAATGCCATCCAGATGGAGATATCCTCTTTGATGCCTGGAACGAACAAGCAGAACAGTACGGAGATGACCATGGTGCTGAGGGTTCCCCCGATAAATCCTGCCAAACTCTTTTTCGGGCTGACCTTGATGATTCCCTGTTTGTTTCTTCCCATGGACATGCCGAAAACGAACGCAAAGCTATCATTCCCAAAGACCAGCAGGAAAAACAAGATCAGGGATGCAGATGGATGGGGCAGCGTAAGGATTCGTTGTATGAATGTAATGAGTATCCCAGGATACAGGATAAGTAGGCTCTCTCCACTAATTCGGGAGAGTGATTTTGCAAATGAATCCTTGTCACCATATCGTAGTTCCATACTGAAGGAAAAGAGTGCCAGCAATACAACTGTCAGGTCCACCAAGGGCAAACCTGGTGCATGGGCAATTTCAATCCATTGTGCAAGAGGAAGCAACCCAATACCCAAAGGGGAAATATGAAGCGTGGTGTTCTCTGCTTTCTCGTACAACACCTTCAATTCTTTTGCTCCATAGGCTGCGGTCACCGCAGCCAATAGGGAGAAACCCAGATAGGAGTTATGGGGAAACAGGAAAATAATGATAAAGAGTGTCGGAAGGGTTATTACTGTGGTGAGAACCCGCTTTCCCATTGATGTCATTGTACCCCCCCAAATTTCCTAACCCGTTTTCCATAATCCTCACAAATTCTCTGGATGTCTTCTGCATCCCAATCAGGCCATAATTTTTCATAGAATGCAAGTTCAGCGTATGCGCTGTCCCAGAGCAAAAAATTACTCAGGCGTTGTTCATTTGCACTTCTCACTATCATATCAACTGGGGGGAGGTGTGGCAAGTCCAAATTGCTGGCGAGTGAGGTCTCTGTAATCGCCTCTCCGGGATGGTTTGCAATGAATTGATTGACTGCCCGACAAATTTCATCCCGTCCACCGTAATTAAGCGCTATGATTGCAGTAATCGTTGCATTGTTGCGTGTGTCTTGGACGGTAGTGGCTACGGCCTGTTGCACTTGTGCAGGGAGTCCGCTGAGATTTCCTCGTACCAGAATGCGGATTCCATGACGGTTGTAGTAACCAAGCTCTCCATGGAGCTTGGAAACAAAGAGATGCATCAGATAGGAAACCTCTTGCTCACTTCGTTTCCAGTTCTCCGTAGAGAAAGCGTAGAATGTGACAAACCCGATGCCCTGTTCGGAAGCTCCACGGATAACCCGTTTGACCGCTTTCAATCCTTCCAGGTGTCCAGCAGTTCTCGGCAGTGAGCGTTTTTGCGCCCAACGACCGTTCCCATCCATAATGATACCCAGATGTACAGGGACAGCAGGTTTTTTCTCCATACGTTAGATCTCCATTATTTCCTTCTCCTTCTCATCGGAGAGGGAGGTGATCTGTTCGACATGGAAGTCTGTCATTTTCTGGATTTTGCTTTCACCATCCTTAAGCTCATCCTCGCTGATATCACCATTTTTCTGCAGCTTTTTCAGCTCATCAATTGCTTCCCGTCTGATGTTTCGGATAGCAACCTTGCTTTGTTCAGCCATAGATTTGGCATTTTTCACCAGTTGCTTGCGTCTCTCTTCATTCAATGGTGGGAAATTCAATCTGATCAATTTCCCATCATTGTTCGGGGGAAGTCCAAGATCACTCTTGAGGATAGCCTTTTCAATTGCACCGAGAACACTCTTGTCCCAAGGCTGGATAACGATTGTTCGAGCCTCAGGAATGCTGATGGTTGCGACCTGGTTGATCGGCGTTTCTGCACCATAATAATCTACTCGAATCTTCTCCAGCAGAGAGGCTGAAGCTCGACCCGTGCGCAGACCGGCAAAATCCCTTGAGAGACTCTCAAGACTTTTTTGCATCTTACTTTCACATGTCTCCAATACCTGTTGCATACTCATCTCCAATAAAACGACCGCTCACAAGACGTGAGCGGTTTGTATCAAGCGACTACACTCAGACGCTGCAGGATGCAGCACCAGCGCGCAGAAATGCATAGTTAACGATTTCCAAGGAAGCACCAGCTGCCTTGCCAACCTCATTTGCCTTCTTCTCTACAGACATGGAGTCGTCCTTGACGAACGGCTGCTGCAGGAAGCAGATCTCACTGAGGTGCTTGTTCAGCTTGCCCTTGACGATACCTTCGACAACCTTGGCTGGCTTGCCAAGATTCTCAGCCTGTGCAGTGAAGATTTCAGTCTGTTCCTTGATATAGGCAGCATCAACAGCTTCGGTATTCAGATAGGAAGGGGTGTACGCAGCAACATGCAATGCACAGTCGTTGGCGAACTCCTTTACCAGGTCGTTCTCGAAAATCTTCTTGTCATCAGATTTGAACAGTACCAGGACAGCAAGTGCACCATTGCCGTGGATATAGGTGCTGACAAATTCATTCTCCCCAATATCGAACACGTGGAGCTGCTTGAGTGCCATGTTCTCCTTGATAATGGTGATCAAATCAGTGACCATGCCTTCCAGTTCCTCGTTGATCTCACGGTAGCCTTTCTCAAGTGCTACTGCACAGATGTTCTCTCCGAGTTCTGCAAACTGATCATTGCTGGCAACAAAGTCTGTTTCACAGGAAAGCTCGACCATGACAGCCTTGTCTTTCCCGACTTTCACGAACACACGACCGTTGTTGGTTGCGCGGTCCTGGCGCTTTGCTACAGCGGCGAGACCCATCTCTTTAAGAATTTTCTCAGCAGCGGCAAAGTCGCCGTTTGACTGGGTCAGTGCCTTTTTGCAATCCATCATTCCTGCGCCGGTAATATCGCGCAGTTTTTTTACTTCTTCAGCGGTAATTGCCATGCTTCACTCCTTAGTCTTTGTACAGGGTTTCTTCGTCAACGAGGAGGTCTTCGGATTCAGTCTCGTCCTCAGTTGCTGCCAATTCTTCCTTCTCTACGTTCTCTTTCTCTTCGAACTTTGAGAATTCGGCACCCTCTTCAGTGGAGAAGACAATTTCTTCGGTTTCTTCTGCCTTTTCCTTGGTCTCTTCTACCTTTTCATCCTCATCATCACCGCCAAGGGCTTCAATGATCTGGATACCAGCTTCATTGTCAGCGTCGACAACTGCGTTGGCAATGATTTCAACAAAGAGGCTGATGGCACGGATGGCGTCATCGTTTCCCGGGATGGGGTAGGTGATATCAGTAGGGTCGCAGTTGGTATCGACGACTGCAATAACAGGGATACCCAGGCGCTTTGCCTCCGTGACAGCAATGGCTTCCTTCTTGGTATCGATGATGAAGAGGGCTCCTGGGAGCTCTTTCATGTCCTTGATGCCGCCAAGGTTCTTTTCCAGTTTTGCCTTCTGCTTGGTAAGCAAGGAGACTTCTTTCTTGGTAAGGGATTCGAAAGTACCATCGATTTCCATCTTCTCAATCTTCTTGAGTGTTGCGATGGATTTCTTGATGGTTGAGAAGTTGGTCAGCATTCCGCCAAGCCAACGGTTGTTGATGTAAGGCATGCCACAGCGCTTTGCTTCAGCTTCAATAGCCTGCTGGGCCTGTTTCTTGGTTCCTACGAACAGAATAGGCTTGCCCTGCTTAACAATTGCACGTACAGCGTCATATGCTTCCACGATGCAGGCAGATGTTTTCTGCAGGTCAATGATATGGATGCCGTTTCTCTGGCTGAAAATGAAACGGGCCATCTTGGGGTTCCACCGTTTTGTCTGGTGGCCGAAATGTACGCCTGACTCGAGCAGGCTCTTCATGGTTACTACGGACATAATCCTCCTGTCTGACAACACAACCGACCTACTGGCCTTGATTTGTGCGTCACCCTTCTACTATTACTCACCTCTAGGGTGGAGATTCCTCTGTCACTATACGGACAAAGGTGCACCCAGTATTTCAGAAATTTGCAACAATGGCAAGCCTATCACTGTAGCTTCATCACCAACGATTTTTTCAACCAAGTTCCGGCCTGCTCCCTGGAGACGATAGGAGCCAGCGGCTCCTTTCCATTCCTCTGTTTCCAGATAGGAGGCAATTCGGTCGGGACCAAGGTTCTTGAAGGAAACCTCGGCCAGGTCCGTCCCGCTAAATACCTTTTCCTGGTACCACAGGGCCCACCCTGAATGTACTTCATGCATATTCCCATCGAAGAGGGAGAGCTGGGAAAAAGCCTCCTGCCTGTTTTTGGGTTTTCCGATCAGGGAGCCTTGGAAAGAGATCATGGTATCACAGCAGAGAACGGGTATCTCATAGAGGGGGTGAGTATCCTGAAAGGATGCCAGTTTTCGTTTTGCAAGCATCTCTGTGACTCTTGCTGGATCGGTTTCATCGTGCGTTTCATCACACCCGGTTTTGCATACCTTCACAGCCACTCCAAGTGATTCGAGCAGTGCCTTGCGCGCCACTGATCCACTAGCCAGTATCAAGGACGGTAACAGCGTCGCAAAATCAGCCAATTTCTGCCTCCAGCTTCTCTATCTCTTCACTCAACTCAAGCCAAGCATGCTCCTCAGCGTGTAGCTGCTCACTGAGTGCTTCCTTTTCCTTTACCAATCTGGTGATTGTCTCGGCATCACAGTAATTCTCTTCCTTGGCCATTTCCGCTTCCACCAAAGCAATCGATGCCTCCAGTTTCTCATGGTTTCCCAAAAGCTTTTCGCTCTGGCGTTGCAAGGTACCCAGCCTATTCCTCATCCTGTTGGCTTCCTTGTACGAACGTGCCTGCTTGCTCTCGGTCTGGTAAGCTGGGGAATTTTGTTTCTCCACTTTCTCCTTCTGCTCCAGCTTATAGGAGAAATAGGAATAATCACCATCGAAGAGTTCAGGGGGATTGTCATTCGTAAGGTAAAGAATCTTTGAGGCGATGTGTTCTATGAAATATGCATCATGGCTGACAAAGATCATGGTACCATCATATTGTTTCAGTGCCTCCAGCAACATTTCCTTTGCGTTGATGTCCAGGTGGTTGGTTGGCTCATCCAGGATCAACAGATTGACCGGATGCAGGAGGATCTTGAGCAATGCAAGCCGGCTTCGCTCTCCTCCGCTCAACACGGAAACCGATTTGAATACATCATCACCGCTGAACAGGAATGATCCAAGGTAGGTGCGCAGTTTTGGAAGGTCATTGGTTGCAGCAACACTGGAGACCTCCTCCAATACGGTATTCTTGGGATTGAGCGTTTTTTCTGTGTCCTGAGCAAAGTATCCGATACTTACACCGCTTCCCAGTCTGATTGTTCCCTCATGATCACTGTCTTGCCCGCTGAGCATTCTCAAGAGCGTCGATTTTCCGGCACCGTTCTTCCCGGTAACTGCAATCCGTTCCCCTTTGCTGACCAGAAACGAAAAATCCTCAAAGATGACCTGTTGCCCATAGCGTTTGCTTACGTGTTCAATGATGATGACATCCTTGCCACTGTGCGGGGCAGGAGGGAAGGAAAAGGAAAGCTGCTTCAAGTGGGAGGGGACTTCCACCAATTCCCATTTTTCCAGCATCTTTATCCGGCTTTGCACCTGCTTGCTCTTGGTTGCCTTGTAACGGAACTTTTCAATGAACTGCTCAGTCTTCTGTAGCTGATCCTGTTGAAGTTTATACGCAGCTTCCAGTTGTTTTATCTCCAGTTCACGTTGCTTGACATAATCACTGTAGTTTCCACTATAGCGTTTAAGTGTTCCCCCAAACAGCTCATAGACCTCCCTGACCGTATCATCGAGAAAGCCCTGGTCATGGCTGACAATCATCAATCCTCCTTCGTAGACCTTCAGGTAGTTTTTCAGCCAATAGATGGCCTCGATATCAAGGTAGTTCGTAGGTTCATCAAGCAACATGATGTCAGGATTCTCAACCAGGATTTTTGCCAGGGCAATACGCATCTGCCATCCTCCTGAGAACTCACTGCAAAGACGGTTCATGTCTGCCATGGTAAATCCGAGACCGAGGAGAACCTGTTCAATGGTCTGCTTACGTGAGAAATATCCCTGTGCAAGCAGGTATTCCTGTATTTCTGCCAAACGGTGCAGAAGAGGTTCTGTGGAAACAGTAGGATTGCTGTCAGCAAGCTGGGTTTCAATCGCATGCTGCTCCCTGCTCAGTTCCTGGAACCGGGAGAACGCTTTCTCCACTTCCTGGTACACGGTTCCTGCATTGAAGACAATATCACTTTGGGGAAGGTAGGAGATTCTCAAATTCTTGGAGGTGGAAACCTGCAGGTCATCAGCACTCATCTGAGCACTGATTACCTTCAGCAACGTAGACTTGCCGCTGCCATTTCCTCCTGCCAGTGCACTCCTGCTCTGTTCATTCAGGGTAAAGGAAACATCCTTCAGGATATCCCTGTCCCCAAAAGCCAGGTGTACACGTTGGACTTGCAAGGTTGCCACACTCTCTCTCCTTATACTGAAACGGGTGTTGAAAATCCCGGTGTTTGACGATATGATTACCTTAACACAAGCGTGTGTTCGGTGACAATCCACCAGAATCCAGGAGGTTTACAGTGCTTTGCCTAACTCTTACCGGCTCGACCTTGGAGGAGAACCGGGCCTTGGTGGAACGCAACCGACAGTGGATAGCCCTTGCAGAACTGCGGCTCGACCATCTGCTTCCCGATGAACAGAAGATTGCATCCTCGTTTCCTTCCACTGTTGACCTTCCTGTGATGTTGACCATGCGCCGTAAAATTGACGGTGGAATGTGCAGCTTGCCCGAGAAGCAGCGGTTGCAGCTTCTCTATGAGGCAGCAAAAGGCGATTTTACCTATGTGGATATCGAGGATGATGTCAAGAAGAGTGACCTGAAGTTCAAGGATCCCCTCTTTGAGCAAAAGGTGGATCTGGAGAATATGCTCCGAACCCGTGGCATACGGATTGTCAGGAGCTACCACAATTTTGAGTGTGTCCCTGCAGATCTCTTTGGGAGAATATATAAGTTGGCAGCCAAGGGCGATATTCCCAAGGTGGCTGTCACCCCTGGAAACATGATGGATGTCATTACCCTTTTCAGGGTCCAGCAGGAACTTTCCAGCCTTACAGAAAAAATAGTGATCGGTATGGGTCCCTACGGGGTCTGTACCCGTATTCTCTACAAGAAGTGTGGTTCCTTGCTGAGCTTTTGTTCGGACAGCCAAGCAGCTCCGGGCCACCTCAGTGCCCAAAGCATGAGTGAGCTGTACCGCTCTGACAAGCTTGATGCCAGGACCCATATCTATGGGATCATCGGTAATCCGGTCAGCCATACCTCCTCTCCCCTGATCCATAACCCAGGATTTGAGGCAATTCGCTATAATGCTGTATATGTCCCGTTCCTTGTGGATTCGGTCAGGGCATTCTTCAGACTGGCTGAGATGTTGCAAATCCATGGATTCTCGGTAACCGTTCCCCATAAGCGGAGCGTACAACCCTACCTGGGACGCATCACCCGTGAAGTGAAGCAAATTGGTTCATGCAATACAGTGGTCAGGATCCAGAACATGTGGAAAGGGATCAATACGGATTACTATGGATTCCTTGCCCCTATCGATGAGCTAATTGCCCAGGGGGAAATCAGGACTGCCTTGGTAATCGGAGCCGGTGGTGCGAGCAGGGCGGTAGTATGGGCCCTGCACAATCACGGCGTAAAGGTCACCATCCTCAACAGGAGCCTCGAACATGCCAGAACCTTGGCAAATGAGACGATGAGTGCCTACGATACCCTGGATAATGCCCACCTCTACAGTGAGACGGTGGATCTCGTGGTACAGACAACCAATGTAGGGATGGGGGACCTGGAAGGGCAGGATCCTTGTCCTTCCCTCCAATTCTCTGGTAAGGAAATTGTGTACGAATTGGTCTATAAGCCAGAGGAGACAGTCTTTCTCAAGCGAGCCAAGGGGGCAGGTTGCACCGTCATCGGTGGGAAACAGATGCTGATGGAGCAGGGGAAACTGCAGTTTGAGGCATTCACTGGATACCACTACCCACACTGGGTGACGGTAGCTCTCTGACTTAGGTAAAATGAAATCTGACAAGACGAATAAGGAATAGCTTGCTCACCGGCAGGATCTTTACCTCCATCGAGGGCATAACCGCTGCCTTGAGCAGTGCCTCTTTCTGGGGGGTGAAGGCAAGTTCCAGCGCTTGGACGATCAGTTCCTGGTCGGGGAGTTGCAATTCAAGGAGGATGTCCTTCTTTCCTGCTGCCTGCTTGCAGAGACTCACCTTGCCTTGGTAGTCGAATCCTCCAGCCTCGAGGATGGGGTTGAGCACCTGGGGCACAATCTGGGAAGGTAGGAGTATGATCCTGCTCTGGAAACGATGCTCCAGGTCTTCCCGTTCAGCCTTGGAAAGGTCCGCCTTTGCAATGGCTTGCCGTAATGATTCATCGAGGGGAGCTTTTTCCACTGGCTTCCTGGGATGGCAGGGAAGGGTGGTAATCTGCCTTAGTGTTGCAGCTTTTCCAATTCGTTCCCGCAATATAGGATGCTCTTTCTTTTCCATGATCTCGATTCTGTCGAAGCTCTTGGTAGCACCGACCAACTGACCGGCATTCTTCAACACCTGCCTCCAGGTATCCTCACTATCCCTGCGCATGATGAAAATGGTGGGCGAGAGTGTGGCAAGACAATGCTCTGAAAGAGAAGGAAGATTGTGAACAAGATTTGCAGTGCGTTCATCACAGGAGAGAACCAGCCCGTCATAGATGGTCACGTTCTGGTAACGCTCACTGAGCATTTCGAGTTGTTTGGTCAGGGAGGTATCCATCCTCCTTGCACTGTTTGCCTGAAGATACTCCTTGATCTGGGGGTAATCCAATGAGGCATCAAACGCCCCCAGCACACTCTCCTTGGTGATATGATACTTTCTTTGATGGTCCAACACTTCCAGGTAAGCAAACCTATAGAGAATATCCCCTGCAGGTGAGTTTCCTTGGTAGCTGATGGTCTGGTCGCTGTCTATGAGCAGCCCTGTCCGCTGGCTTTCATTGCTGATGGCGGAAACTTGCCAGTTCTCATCCAGGGTCAAGACTCCCCATGTGGAGAGTTCGTTGAGCAGCGAAGCGGTGTAGGTAATCTGGTAGCGGATGCATAGGCCCTTGATCAGAAGCTTGAGTGAGGTGGTATCACAACCTCCAAGAGTCTGCAGGATCGAGAGCAGTGCATTGACAAATTCCATGGGGGCCGTGCCTTCGAGGTTCCTGGAAAGCAGGAGCAAGAGCAACTGATAATCGGAAAGGGAGAGCAATGCCTCTGTTTTCTGCCAATCAAGGGTACAACGCCGTGCATCTCTCCGTATCACACCCATCTCAGTGAGAAAATCGCCCAGTGCTTCATACATTTCCTTGAGCCGATCGCGTTCATAGGTGGGAAAATGCTGGCAAATCCCCTCATTGAAAAGACATTTCCCTTCCTTGGCCACCAGCGAGAAAAAACCACGGAGAAACTCAGTGGAGCAGTATGGTTTTTCCACACAGGATTGCTCTTTTTCTCCAAACAGGGGAATGAGCGAGCAGTACTGAAGCAAGTGCTCTTCCAGCAGCGGGTTGAAAACCAATTTACCTGCATCGCTGAGCAGTAACAGGCGTTCCTGCAGGTTACCCACCCGCCTCAGGAGATTCCCATAGCTGAATGAACCTTTGAGCAGAGATGTGACCTGCTCCACGGTGAGCGGGCCAAACGTTGCGATCAAGCTCAGGATTACCTGATCAAGGGAGTCCAGCATTGAAAGGGTCTTCTGTACCATTGATTCCTGGCTGAACAACTGACAGAGCCTCGCTGTCAGCTGTGGTTTGTGGAAAGGGGACTGGAGCTTCCCCAGGTAATTACGTGCCAGGTAAAAATAGGTGTCTTCACTATAACGACTCAGTAATGTCTTGAACGCTTCTTGTGCTCTTTCACTCACGTGTCCCATACCTCTATCTCATAGGAATAGCCTTGCTCGGCAAGGAATTTCTGGCGATTGGCGGCAAACTCTTCCTCACTTGAGTACCTTGTCACCACAGAATAGAAAAAGGCGGAGCGGTTCTTTGGCCTGAGAATCCTTCCCAGTCGTTGTGCTTCCTCACTTCTCGACCCGAAGGTTCCGCTGACCTGGATGGCAACCGAGGCATCAGGAAGGTCGATAGCAAAGTTTGCCACTTTGCTGACAACCAGGATACGTTGTTTCCCTTCCCTGAAATCCCTATACAACTCTTCCCGTTTTATGTTTGGGGTACTTCCGGTAATGATCGGCAGTCCGAAATGGTTGGCGATGCCCTTGAGTTGGTCGAGATACTGGCCGATGATCAGAATGAAATCGTCGGGATGTCGATCCACCAGGGCCTGTACCACTTCCATTTTGCGTTTGTTCTCACTGGCGATACGGTACTTTTCCCGTTTTGTCCCAACGGCATAGGGAATCTCATCCTCCTGGGGGAGGTCAATCCTTACTTCATGGCAATACGCTTCAGCGATAAAACCCTGCTGCTGCAACTCGTTCCAGGGAACATCAAAACGCTTGGGTCCGACAAGACTGAATACTTCATCCTCACGACCATCTTCCCTTACCAGGGTTGCGGTAAGACCTACGCGATAGACAGCCTGCAACTCAGCGGTGACCTTGAACACCGGGGCTGGAAGCATATGTACCTCATCATAGATGATCAGACCCCAGTTGCCCTTGGTAAGCAATTCAAGATGTGGGAAAGGCCCGTCCTTGTCCGGGCGGTAGGTGAGCACCTGGTAGGTGCAAACGATGACATCCTTGCTTTCCTTCTTGTCACCGGTATATTCCCCGACTTGGTCCTTTGTTAAGGTGGTCTTGTCCAGTATCTCACTGATCCATTGGTGAACTGCGGCCACATTGGTTGTAACCACCAACGTCTTGGTGGTGAGCCGTTCCATGATATGCATTCCTACCACGGTCTTTCCAGATCCGCAGGGGAGGACTATGGTCCCGAACCCACTGCCGGGACCAAGGTCACCGAGCAAGGCATCGGCTGCCTGCCGCTGGTAGGGGCGTACGGAAAATGGCTTGCCATCCTGGGTGGTTTCCCTGAGCGTGAAGGGCAGCTTGGGACCATGTTTCAAGGGAATCCTGTCATCAACAGGATACCCGATCTTGATCAGTTGGAGCTTGATCTCTCCACGATTGTACGCTTCAAGGAGAAATCGCGATTCATCCTTCACCACCAAACGTTTTGCAATGGCCTGCCTGCTCAGCAATTCCGTCCTGATGCGTTTATTCTCAACCCATAGCTCATAGTAGCGAGGATCTTCACTGCCTGAGAGAATGACCTTTCCCCAACGCGTCCCCATATCCTCAATATAAAAACGTACCGATTCCGGTACCGGGAACTTTGACCAGAAATCAAGGCGTGAGAGAATGAAGGCTGCATCCACCCCGCAGCTTGCGGCATTCCAGAGGCTGATTGCGCTCAAGGCATAGGTGTGCATATGCTCAGGGCTCTTGATCAGCTCGCAGAAACGGACAAGGTCGTTGCGACATGCCTCACTCTGTTCATGGTGAACATCCAGAAGCAGGGTTTTGTCACTCTGTACAATAAGTGGGGTATCTCTCATCATGCCTTCCCAAATGCAGTGTAATAAAGGTCAAGCAGGGTGATTGCGACCATTGATTCGATGACCACCACAGCGCGGCTGCAGATGCAAGGGTCATGACGCCCTTCAATTTCCAAGTTGGTGGTCTCATTATCCTTGGTGACGGTCAATTGGGATTTTCCAATCGATGCTGTTGGCTTGATTGCTGCCTGCAGTATGATCTCCTGTCCTGAGGAAATGCCGCCAAGGATACCCCCAGCATGGTTGGAAAGGAATCCATCACTGGTTCTCTGGTCGTTGAACTGGCTGCCACGCATGGATGCACAGGCAAATCCATCGCCGAACTGGATTCCTTTGACAGCCCCGATGCTCATAACGGCATGGCTGAGCAATGCTTCCAGTTTCCCGAATACCGGCTCGCCGAGACCCGGTCTCACTCCTTCAACCCGGCACTCAATGATTCCCCCAATGCTATCTTTCTCACTTCTTACCTGTTCAATGAGCGATACCATCGATTGTGCGGTGTCTTTGTCCGGGCAGGAGAGGGGATTATCCGTCTCATCCCAATTTCTCTTGTGCGCAACGATATCTCCCACCTGTACAGTGCCTGCCTTGATCGTGATGCCTCGCTTTGCGAGGAGTTGCTTGGCCAAGGCCCCGGCTGCAACCCTTGCGCTGGTCTCTCTCCCGCTTGATCGTCCACCGCCGCGGATATCCCTGATGCCGTACTTCTGGAAGAATGTCCAGTCTGCGTGACCGGGGCGGAAGACATTTTCCAGATGGGAGTAATCGGCTGAGCGTTGATTGGTGCTGTAGAGAATCATGGCAATCGGGGTGCCGGTCGTGACACCCTCATAGAGACCACTGAGAATGGTCAGCTTATCGATTTCATTTCGTTCGGTTCCTGTTGGATTTGCTCCGGGCCTACGACGGTCCATCTCTCTTTGGATGGCCTCCTCGTCGATCCTGAAGCCGGGTTCGACCCCATCGATGACCACTCCCAAAGCAGGTCCATGTGACTCACCAAATGTGGTGACGGTATATGCTGTGCCAAAACTGTTGTGCCCCATATCAAACCTCGATTTTCAGTGTTTCAACAAGGAA
>NZ_JBFXGH010000019.1:20627-31412 GCF_050178175.1 Sphaerochaeta sp. | reverse complement strand
GATGATGTACTTGCCGGGTTTGGGAAAGCGTATCAGGAGCTTAGTGGACTGGAAGGGGTTGAGACCGTCCTGTATTAGGATACCAAAAGAGGGTAACCAAGAAAAAAGGACCTTGAAGGTCCTTTTTCCCTATGGTTTTAAAAGAAATGTTTACAGGTTTGAGACACTCTTGTCACTGCGTTTTTGCAGCATCGGAGTATGTTTCACGGCCTGGTGGTAGGCTTCGGCAATATTGGTGCAGTAGTCACCGATATGCTCGAGGTGTCTGATCTTCTCAAGGATCAAGAGCTCCACGCGGACATCAGCCTTTCCCCTACTCAGCCGTTCCTGGACAGTCTGGCTCAGCCGGTTACGGTAGCTGTTGATCTGTTCCTCATACTCATTGGCCATCTGCATTTCGGCTTTGGTAAGGGTCTTGTCCATCCGGTCACGAATGTAGTCAAGGAAATCCTGAACAATCTGCTGGTAAGCCTTGAGGTCCTTGTCAGTCTCCTCGTCGAAGACCCAACCTTGGGCAAAACGTCTCTGGCTGAGCATGGCCAGGTTGAAACAACTGTCGGTTACCGATTCCAGTTCATCCATGACCCTGATAAGGCAGTTGAGGGAAGAGGCATTGGTAGGGGTTTGGGAGTCCTGCAGAAGGTGTACGCAGAAATCAGAAAGTTGTTCCTGCATCTGGTCGGCATACTCCTCGTCCTTTTTCATTGCCTGGATATCACTTTCCATGTTTGCGCCTGGGTTGTTGAACATCCCTCGATACCGGGTAAGCATATTACATGCGAGGTTTGCCATCTTCTTGATTTCATCCCGGATTGCCAGCATGTAGATTTCAGGGCTGTCAATGAAGATACCACCGATATATTTGAAGTGGTAGGTTCCTTCGTCATACTCAGCCTTCGCAGGTACGAGGCGTTTGATAAATCTGGCATATTGATCAACGAAGGGGAAGAAAATGATAGTGTTGATAACATTGAATACCGTATGGAACATGGCCAAGAAGAGTGGCAGCTGACTACTGAGTGCAGTGCCGGAGAGTGCATAGATATTGCCCGGGGTGATCCAATTGACAAACGCCAGCAGTGGGTGGAAGAGGATCAAGGAGATCACACTTCCAAAGACGTTGAAAATGATATGTGCCCAGGCAGCACGTTTTGCAGTGGTGCTCGTTCCAATGGAAGCAAGGTAAGCGGTGATGGTTGTTCCAATATTGGAGCCAAGAATCATAGCGGCAGCAGCGCTAACGCCAAGCCACCCGTTGTATGCCATGGTAAGCGTCATTGCCATGGCAGCAGAGGAGGACTGGACTACCATCGTTATAACAGTTCCCAGGATGATGCAGAGAAGGTTAATCCAGAGTGTATCATTGTTGATTGCAGACAGGAATGCCAAGGCATCCACATTATCGGTAATGTCCGGGATTGAATGGCTCATAAAATTCAGGCCGAGGAAGAGTATGCCGAACCCCAGCAATACGTCTGCGATGTCACGCTGCTGTGCTTTCTTGCTGAACATCAGTGGACCGGCAAAGGCAATCGAAACGAGTGCCAGAACGGTGATGTCAAGCTTGAACCCCAAGAGTGCCACCAACCAACCGGTAAAGGTGGTACCGATGTTGGCACCGAGGATGACTCCGATGGCTTGGGTAAGCCCCATCAGTCCTGCGTTGACAAAACTTACTACCATGACCGTTGTTGCTGAAGAACTCTGGATGATAATGGTAATAATCATACCGGTAAGGATGGATACCAACCGGTTTTTGGTCATGAGTTTAAGGACTGCCTTCATCTTGTCACCGGCAGTCTTCTGGAGGCCTTCACTAAGGAGTTTTATTCCAAAGAGGAAAAGACCCAAGCTGCCGACAATCTGGAAAAAGATCACAATGGTATTCATATCATTGGTACCGTACCAATTTTTTGTCTCGTTGGTAAAGTAGAACCCAATCGATTAGATGAAAATCGTTTGTTTGTGGTGGTGCTGCCATCTTGTAATGGATTGAACTTTCGGCAGTGTTGTTGTATGGTTCAGCCATGAGCATCATCAAACCCCATAAACTTGGGATTATCTCGGGCCCAGGTTCGGAATATTTTACGGGAAAGGTGGTAAAACACCTCCGTCGTCTCTATTTGGAACGGTATGAAAAATTGTCCAGCGCATTGGCTAAGCGTCATGGGATGAGTGAGGATGAGATTCTCAAGACCGTCACATTGATGGATGACTTGAACAACAAGCGAATCCCGAGAAGCAAATGCCCGACGACGTTCCAGTGTCCTGATTTTACCATTAAGGTAAAATATACCAAGTTTGCAAATGGGGAAGAGAAGGCTGAGATTCTTGATGCAGTCAGGGGTTTGAGAATCTTCATTGTCTATGATGTATCCAATATGGAACCTGTTAAGGTTGCTGGCTCTGATGAACCGGTCAGCCTTTCGGTCAATGACCATCTTATGTTCCTCTTTACCACCATCAATGCTCTCCAACTTGCAGGAGCTGAGAGTGTTACGCTGGTACTTCCTACCTACCCATATTCACGGCAACATAAGAAAGGTGCACGTGAAGCACTTACTGCAGCCATGTTCGGCCACATGTGTGAGATGCTGGGAGTCGAACGCATTATTACCCTTGATATCCATAGCCGCGAGATTGAGAACAGCTTCTCAACACTTCATCTGGAAAATCTGCATGCTTCCTACCAGGTTCTGATTGCGCTTCGCAAAATCATTGATTTCAGTGATCCTGATCTCGTGGTGGTTGCCCCCGATACCGGGGCGATCAGCAGGAATAAGTTTTATGCCCAAGCCTTACACCGCCCATTGGCAATGTTGTACAAGGAACGCGATTACTCCATTGTGAGTCGTGATGCAAAACACTCCAATATCAAAAGTATCAACCTGCTTGGTGATGTGAAGGGAAAGACTGTTCTTATCGCTGATGATATGCTTGCAACCGGTGGGACCATGATCATCGCAATGCGTGAATTGATGAGCCTTGGTGCAAAAAAGATCATCTGTATGGTAAGTCTTCCTTTCTTCAATGCAGGAGCTGTAAAAGATTTCGATATGGCCTATAAGGAAGGTATCTTCTATCGGATCATCGGTACAAACTCCGTATTCCACGGGCGTGATTTGCTCGATAAAGAGTGGTATGTGCAAGCGGATATAACAGAGCTGTTTGCTCGTGTTATCAGCCGTTTGCACCACGGCCGTTCCATCAGTCCACTGCTTGATAACCGTAAATTCATCCAGATTCTGATCGATAACACCCAAGCCCAGGCGCAAGAGCCAAAACCGGGAGCTAGCGCTAGTAACCCGGAGAGCAAGTAGATCTTGTTGTCCGGGTTACACCTACCTCCCACCATCTGATCGTTCATCAGGGGGTGAGTTGTACTTTTATTTTACCATCTGGAGTTATTACCATGCACATGTCACATAGAATTTCAGCTTTTCAGTGTTCTCCCATCCGTCGTCTTTCTCCGTACGCTCGCGATGCAGTGAACCGGGGGATAAAGGTGTATCATCTGAATATCGGACAGCCCGACATTAAAACACCTCCACAGGTCATCGAGGCAGTTCGTAATTATGACCAGAGCATTATTGCCTATGGAAACAGTGAGGGGATGCAAGAACTACGTGAAGCGCTCCCTGCTTACTATGCTAAGTACGGGCTCAATGTGGATGCTGAGGATATCCTCATAACCACCGGTGGAAGTGAAGCACTTCAGTTTGCATTCATGACGCTTTGTGATCCGTATGATGAGATCATTATTCCTGAACCGTATTATACCAATGTCTCCTCTTTCGCCCACTCGGCGATGGTTGACCTGGTCCCCGTTACCAGCAATATGGATGAGGAGTTTTCCCTTCCCGATATCAGTGCCTTTGAACAGAAGATTTCCAGGAAAACTGGTGCAATTCTCCTGTGTAGTCCCAATAATCCCACGGGACATGTCTATACGAAGGATGAGCTGTTGCAGCTTCTGAATCTCTGCAAGAAGCATGACATTTTCCTGATTGTCGATGAGGTATACCGTGAGTTCTGCTATGACGGGAAGGAGTTCACCAGTGTCCTTTCCTTTGAGGAGTTCAGTAACCGGGTTATCTGTGTTGACAGTTTCTCAAAACGGTACAGCATGTGTGGAGCCCGGATAGGTGCCTTGGTGAGCAAGAACAAGGAAGTCCTGGGGAATGCACTCAAGCTCTCCCAGGCCCGCCTGTGTCCTCCTGACATTGAGCAGGTAGCTGCTCTTGCTGCGTTAAGTACTGATGACTCCTATCTTCGTGAAGTAAAGATTGAGTATGAGAAGAGAAGGGATTTCATTGTAAATGCGTTAGAGAAGATCGACGGGGTGAAAGTGAGCAACCCGAAGGGTGCTTTCTATCTTGTGGCAGAACTCCCAGTGGATGATGCAGAGTCATTTGCTACATTCATGCTTCGCGACTTCAATTTGAATGGGGAGACAGTCATGGTCGCCCCTTGTGAGGATTTTTATGTGACCAAAGGGTTGGGGCACCGGCAGGTAAGAATTGCCTACGTGCTCAACACCGATGATCTGGCAAGGGCAGCAGCCTGCATTGAAGCAGGCCTTGCTGCTTACCGCGCTCAGATGTGATCTATTCTCCGATGATCTTGATGAGGACATGTTTGTCTCTCATGCCGTCAAAATCATAGTAGAAGATTTCTTCCCAGGAGCCAAAGTCGAGTTTTCCTCCTGTAATTGCAATGACCGCCTCTCGTCCCATGACCGATCGTTTGAGGTGGGCATCTGCATTATGTTCCTTTTCTGTGTTGTGTTTGTACTGCTCGTAGGGCAGTTCGGGGGCCAATTTCTCCAGCCAGATCTCGAAATCCTCATGCAATCCCGTTTCCACGGCATTGATGAACACACTACTGGTAATGTTCATTGCATTGACCAAGACCAGTCCTTCTCTAATTCCGCACTCATCAACTGCTTCCTGGACAGCATTGGTGATATTGACGAGTCCTCGTCGTTTATTGAGGTGAAACCAGAGTTCCTTTCGATAGGTCATCATAGGCGCCTCCTCTTGCATGATCAGTATACCACCATTAGTTGCAGAGCTGAAGCTTTGAGGATACACTGCCAGCCATTATGGATGAACCTATCGTTGTGTTGCCGAAGGCCCGGGTACTGGGCCATCTTGCGGTGATCAGTACCATGGCATTCTGGGCTGTTACCTTTGTTTCGACCAAGCTGCTCTTGGTTGCCTTTACACCTGCCCAAATCCTGATGGTCCGCTCATTTCTTGGGTTGTCCCTTCTCTTTGCAATAAACCCCAGAAGGGTGGGTTATACCTCAATCAAGGATCGGGCACTGGTGGCAGCTGCTGGAACGATGGGAATCTTCCTCTACTACTATCTGGAGAATACTGCTCTGGTCTATACCAGTGCAAGTAATGTAGGGGTAATTGTTGCAACTGCACCGTTCTTTACGCTTCTGGCAACACATTTTTTCTTGAAGGAAGACTCCCTGAAGAAAAACTACTTTCTTGGGTTTGCCATCGCCATGGTGGGAATCATCCTGTTGACTGCTGGGGATGGGACCGCTCTGGATATCAACCCTTTCGGAGATTTTCTTGCTTTGGTGGCAATTATGGTGTGGGGTCTCTATACCGTGCTCACACGTTTGGTTGCACGAAGGGGATACTCGAACCTTCTGGTGACGAGGGACATGTTTTTCTATGCGCTGATCATCCAGGTGGTGGTGTTGCTTATAGAGGGGAAACCTATCGATTTTCAGGCAATGGTGACTGCTCCCTATCTCTTACATCTGTTGTTTCTTGGATTTATTGCTTCTGCATTCTGTTTTGTGTCCTGGAATTATGGTCTACGTACCATTGGTGTGGTCAAGAGTTCCTTTTACCTCTATTTGAGCCCGATCATAACGATTGTATTTGCCGCTTTGGTGCTTGGGGAGACCTTTACGGCATTGGATGCAATTGGGACTGCATGCACCTTGGCCGGCCTTCTGATAAGTGAATATCGAAGACGATAAATACTTGCTAAACTACTATACTGATGTTACCCTCTTTCTGGAGGGGACGGGGTATGGATACACAAAGCAAATTGGATATCTTGAGTCGTGACGCCCAGTATGATCTCAGCTGTGCCTGTGGGACAAGGAACCCTGATGAACACCGTAAAAGGAACAGCAAGGGGAGTGGATGGCTCTATCCTACGACAACTGCAAGTGGAGGGCCTGGGATCATTCTCAAGACCTTGTTGGGAAACCGGTGTACCAACGACTGTAAGTATTGTCCACTCAGAGCAGGGCAAGACTTTCGTCCTGTGGCAATGTCTCCTGCGGAGATGGCTTCCTTCTTTTATGATTTCCAGGCAAAACGGCCGCTTCTTGGGTTGTTTCTCTCCAGTGCTGTCATGAAAGATGCAGGATGGACTATGGAGATGCTAGTCGCCACTGCCAAAATCTTGAGGAACCACTACCATTACAAGGGGTATATCCATTTGAAGGTGATCCCAGGCTCGACCAAGGAAAGTATTGATGAAGCACTCAAGTATGCAAGTGCTCTTTCCTTGAATATAGAAACACCGGGGGAACAACATTTTTCCAAGCTTACTGATGCGAAAAACTATGTGCAGGATATTCTGGAGCCCCTCAAGTATATTGCCAGTCAGACAGCAAGAGGTAGCCAATATCAACGAGTGCATACCTCCAGCCAGTTCATAGTTGGAGCCAGCAATGAATTGGATAAGGAAATCTTGTTGTATACAAGCCAAATGTACAAGGAACTCCATATGGGGAGGCTCTATTTCAGTGCCTACCAACGGGGGTTGGGTGACCCGTCACTCCCAGGTGAGCAGATTGCCATCCCAGTCCAGGAGCAACTGGAACTGTTCAAGGAACTACCCTTGACTCCAGTTCATGATCAAGGGTTTCTGACAAGGGAACACCGTCTCTACCAAGCTGATTGGCTCTTACGGAAATATGGGTTTGATTTTGAGGAATTGTCCTTCGAACAGGAAGGAAATCTCAGCCTCCATGATGATCCTAAGCTTGCTTGGGCAAAAGCCAACATCGATTATTTTCCACTCTCGATCAAGCGCGCCCCAAGGGAAGCCTTGCTTCGGGTTCCAGGTCTTGGGCCTACCTATGTGAATCGAATCATCGATAAACGTCGCAATACTCCTATATCATGCCTCGAGGATCTGCATCTTCCTTTCTCGACCTTGGAAAAAGCTCGGCCGTTTATCACCCTGTAAAGAAAGGCCTTGTTGTCTCTCCTGCAAATCCCTACAATGCATCCATGCTCAGTCTCTATGCATCATTCTTTTTTGTATTTGGCATCATGGCAGTGGTCAATCCGTACCTGCAGGTGATGATCAGAAACCTTGGATACTCACATGATGTTGTGGGGTTTCTTCTTGCTGTTTTTGAAACTGCGGGTATTGTGGGCCCCTTGTTGGTTGCGCGTCATGTCGACAAGCATGGATCTGGCAAGAATACAATACTCCTCGGTACGATCTTATCGGCCTTGGGTGTGTTGCTGCTGATGTACTCCACTTCCATTTGGATGACGATGTTTGCATTGATGCTTCTATCTTTCTTCCTCCGCTCTCTGGTTCCCGTTATTGATAGTTATGCGAACAATCGATTGAATGGTGATGCCCAGAAATACACGTTGCTCAGAAGTGGTGGAACGATTGGGTTTGTACTGTTCTCATTGTTGCTGGCGATAACCCATAAGCCTGATCTTACCAGCAACAGCAGTATAGGCTTGTGTGCCTTGGTGGCGTTTTTCCTTTTTATGCTGCCGGTATTGGCTTGGAAGAAGGATCCAAAACGAAGGGAGATTCCACCTGTTACCTCAGATAATACTGAAGGAAAGTGGTATGATCTTGCATTTGTAATAGGCTTGGTGATCATTGGTTTGAACCGTATCAGCATGTCTTCCATTGCCAGCTTCTTTTCGTTGTATCTGGTTGAAGAGTTGGGGGTTAATGCCATCAGCTTGATGAATGCAATTGCATCGGGCAGTGAGTTTGGTGCCCTTATCCTTGCTGGCTATCTTCTGCAAAGAAAAAAGGTGCATCCTGTCCAACTGTTGATGATCAGTAGTGGAGCCTTGGTGGTACGTCTGCTCATCTATGCTCTGGTTCCAACCCTTGGGGGTGCATTGGTAGCTCAGTTCCTTCATAGTCTTTGTTATGGGTTCTTCCACCCTGCGGCAATCTTTTTGGTTGCTCGAAGGGTGAAGCGTTCTCACAGGACGCTTGGTATGTCGATGTATGTTTCGCTTGGAATAGGTCTGCCTACAGTATTAGGCTCCATTCTAGGAGGGCTTATACTTGAACAGTTTGGATATCGGGCCTTGTTCATGGGGTATTCCCTGTTTGCATTGGCTTCGGTTATGGTAGGTCTTGGTAATTATAAACGTATGACCTCAAGTACACTGGAATCCATATGATTTGGTCCTATGACCATAGGGGTCTAAGTTTGAATGAGAGAGAAAGGTGTGATATGCTCTACTACGAGGAGAGGCAACAGTGAAAACCAGTGAGGGTTGGGATTTACTTTCCATTGGAGAGATTTCAGCTGAGAAGATACAGAAGAATCTCAGGGAGATCTCCGTGTTTCTTTCCAATGATATTCGGAACATCAGGGATATTGTTTTCCAGTACCACCCATTGGAGGTGGTCAAGTTTGCATTCTGGGAACAACATAGGCTGTTAAGAAAGAAGAACTCCGATCTCTTTGCGCTGCAAGTTGCTTCCCGCTTGGTTGCCTACCTCTCCAGTCTTCTTCCCTACTGGGAGAAAGACTATTCCTTAAATACTGACATTAAACCGAAAGATTGGAAGCGAGTAAGCCAACTTTTTGAAGATCTTTGCAAGAAAAGCATCCGCTATGCCGACAATTATACCTTGCTGTTACGCAGTCAGGGTCTGTTTGGATCAGATGATGAAATGTTGTTATTTCAGGAAGAGGCGAGCGATTTCTGTCTTCCTCCGGTAGCTGAAGAAGATTTGTTGCAACAGAAATTGACTGCATTGCAGTATCAATTACAACCATTCAATGCTCTGGTTAACCAAGTATTCCCAGCGAAGCTTGATGGATTGCTCTCTGCATTCCTACAACTCTCGAAGCGGGCCTTTGAAGGGATTGACTCCTTGCTTGAAGACAATACTACATTCAAGCAGGCAAGTATGTTGCAACTCGAGGTGCTCAAGAGCCGTGGAGAACGTGTTGATGACCTTGAAACGGTCATGAACCGAATTATCAAGGAACAGGGTTGGGAGTCTTGGGTCGAAAGCATTGTTGATCGCAGAGATAAGTTTCTTCTCTTTGATGTACTTGCTGATACGAGTCTCAATGAGCGTGATGCGTATTTACTCTCAGATGCTTTTGCCTCAAGGGATTATGATGATTCAAGTCATTTGCTGATTGATGGTTTGGACAGTGATGAGATACCATTCGTCCGTGTGGATGCATCATACTACTGTTTTGTAGGTCATTCCTTGCTCGATAAGGCATATGGGTATATCAAGAGAGCTGTCTGCTCTCAGGATGAGAAACTTGCAAGAGAGTGGAACTCTATTGAGGCTGATAAGCAGACTCTGGTGCCGGTAACCTTCTTTACGGCAATGTTGGGTACCTTTAATTATACCTCGAATGTTGACTATCAAGATGGGTATCTTGATGCTCTCTATGAAAATGATGAGAAACAGGTTGTTGTTCAGGTCCCTTCCAGCCATGGAGAGAATGTTGCAGAAAATCCCTTCCATGATTCTGAGCAATATGTCCAAAATTTACAGAAAACCATTGCGGCCGGTAAGCTTGCCCAAGCCCATCCTACAATTTCGGTACTTATCGATACAAAACACCCTACGCTCTATCCACTGGAAGTCCATGAGGGTGTTTTGAGACTCTCGTTCCTGCAGCTTGCCAACCTTGCATCCAGTTGGGAAGGAGTTTCAGAGCTCAAGGAGTTGTTGGGCCTTTCCCCATTTGTAGGAGTGCATCACCATGACAATGAAGAGGAAGAAACTGTTCTTCCAATAGAGGATGATATTCCCCCAGAGGATGATATTCCCCCAGAGGATGATATTCCCCCAGAGGATGATATTCCCCCAGAGGATGATATTCCCCCAGAGGATGATATTCCCCCAGACGTTCCTTTCACTGGAGCCTCTTACTTTACAGAAAAAGATAGCTCTGAAGATAATGAGATTAATCCTGATGAGAGCGAATCTGACGAGTATGAAACAGCAGGTGATATCTTCCATGGAAGTGAGCAGCCCAGTCTTTTTGATCTCGATGAAGAGAATATGTTCGATCCATCAATGGAAACTGAAGAAGACAATGACAATGATGAGTATGAAACGGAAGCGTACTGCATTATTGATGATGCTTCATACGAAAATGATATAGAGTATGAAGATGAAGATTTTCTGGTTACAGCAGATGCGGATATGGAAGATGAAGCTGAAGAAGACAGTGAGATGTTCCATGCGAGCTATACAAGTGATGAAGATGATGAAAATGATTTTGAGAATATGCTCTTGGAAGAAGAACATGATGAAGACGAAGCTCCTGTCAACGCGTTTTCCTTCTTTGGGCATCTCTCAAATATTGCGAAAGGGGTAGATGACGGTCTCTCTTCCACCCAGGAGGAATCTCCTATCCCGGAAGAGACTCCTGTAGAGGAAGAAAAACCTGTAGAGGAAGAAAAACCTGTAGAGGAAGAAAAACCTGTAGAGGAAGAAAAACCCTTCCATCCAGATAATCGTCTTGCTTTACCGCCTGAATATAGA
>NZ_JBFXGH010000019.1:0-20527 GCF_050178175.1 Sphaerochaeta sp. | reverse complement strand
GGAAGAGACTCCTGTAGAGGAAGAAAAACCTGTAGAGGAAGAAAAACCTGTAGAGGAAGAAAAACCTGTAGAGGAAGAAAAACCCTTCCATCCAGATAATCGTCTTGCTTTACCGCCTGAATATAGAAAACAAGAGAAGGTTGTATCTGAATCAGCAGTAGTTGAAGATAAAGGTGGCGAGGATGAAACGACGGGTATTCCGCGGTTCTTGCTTGCAGATACTATTGCTAAGACAGGAGAAAAACCGCAACCACTGAGAAAACCAGAACCGAAATTGGAATTTCCTGATTTTCATCAAGAAACGGTTGCAAACACAGTGGGTGGCAATTTACCGTCAACACTTAGAGAAATCCTGGAGAGGTTAAATCCTGCATGGGAGACAGAGAATCCCTTTGTATCATTCTGTGAACATGCAGAACCTCAACTATTGATGGGTACTGCTGGTTTAATCGAACAAGCAAGGCAAGCACAACTGAGTGACAAGACAGACAAAATGTTTACCATTCCCGGATACGATATAACCGTGGTGTTGATGGTGGAAAAAGGTGATGTACTACGTGCTTGGGATAGAAAGAAACATATCGGAGCCATCATGTACATGCAAAACAAGACCATCTGGAATGTTCTCTATCTCGAATACAACATGAGTGGGAAATTATTGGAAGCAGAAGAGCAGGTAATCCGCTATGAGGATTTTTCCCAAGCAGATTGGAAATATTCGGTGAATTTGGGTGACAGGATCCTTGAGAAGAAGAGAATGAGATGATTCAGGAAAAAGATATAGCGCATCACCTTGAAGTTGCCCTGCAGGCAGCCAAGTCAGCTGGGACGCTGGTCCTTGATGCTGGAACAGCAAAACACATTACAGTGAGAAGCAAGCAAAAGAATGATTTTGTTACTGAGACTGATCAAGCAGCTGAAGAACATATCATCGGGATACTAAAGCAGCACTTTCCTGACAATGCAATTTTTGGGGAGGAAAGTGGAAAGACAGGGACCCATGAGAATGGTCGCTGGGTGATAGATCCCATAGACGGTACAACCAATTTCTTTCGATCAATTCCCAATTATACGATCAGCATTGCCTGGGAAATGGAACCGTTCAAGCCACTGGTAGGTGTGGTTTATAACCCAAGGCAAGAAGAACTGTTCTGGGCAAGCAAAGGCCGTGGTGCTTTCCTGAATGGACAACCGATCAGGGTAAGTGATGTTGATGATGTCTCCAAAGCCTTGCTGGTCTGCGTGCCGCCTCATCGTCGTCATGATCTGGCGGATGAATATTTTGAACGTATGCGAAGAATCTTCTTGGCTGCCAGTGACTTCCGTTCCCTTGGTTCCTGTGCTTTGGAGCTTTCCTATATTGCTGCTGGAAGGTTTGATGGATACTTTGAACGATGCCTGGGATACTATGATCTTGCAGCAGGTATGATTATCGTCCAAGAAGCAGGGGGAAAACTGGAGAGTGCAGATCCTGGACAACCGTTTACTGATGAGAGGTGTGATCTTGTAGCCTCAAACGGCTTGATACAAGATTGGATTTTGCATATGGTTCATGCATGAGCTTCAAACTTGCAATCTTTGACCTTGACGGGACACTCATGAATACCTCTCCAGGAATATTCGCATCAGCTAATGCCGCTATAGAGAAGTTGGGCTTGCCTCCAGAGCATGATGTGAACCAGCTGAGTAAATTCATTGGACCTCCCATCACGCAATGTTTTGTGAAAGTGTACAATCTAGAACCCTCCCTGATAGATGAAGCAATCTCTCTCTATCGGGTTGAATATGACACGCATGGACGTTTCAACGCCCATCCCTATACAGGTATCCCCCAATTATTATCCACCTTGAAAAAGAGAGGGTATCTGCTTGCAGTGGGAACCTTGAAGTATGAACTTTTGGCGAAACAGATGATGGAACATTTCAATCTTGATGGGTATTTCGATTCCATCAGGGGCGCTGATCTGGATTCAACGCTCTCAAAGGCAGATATCGTAAACAAGGTACTCAATGATCTTTCGATTAAAGCAAACGATGCGGTACTTATCGGGGATACGTATCATGACCAGAAAGGTGCCATTGAAGCAAAGGTCCCCTTTATTGCAGTAGACTGGGGCTTTGGTTTTCCTAAAGGGTATATGAAGGACGAGACTACGCTTGCCGTTGCCCGAAGTCCGGAAGAGCTCCTTACAATCCTATAAGACAGTGAGTTTCCATCCCTAAGCAATGCAATTCTCCTCATTTTATGATATGCTGTGTTGGTCAGTAGATTTATCTGGAAAGGTATAACTGATAATCACACCTTTTATAGAAAAAAAGAGGAGAACTTATCATATGATGTTTCAACTGAAAAAAACACAAGTTTCCACTGCTAACGCTCCTGCAGCAATCGGTCCATACAGCCAAGCTGTTGTAGCAGGTCCCCTTGTCTTTACGAGTGGACAACTTCCTGTCGATCCAACAACCAATGAGTTGGTAGGTGGGGATGCAGCGAATCAGGCAAAGCAAGTATTTGAAAACCTGAAAGCCGTGCTGGCAGAAGCTGGTACCGATCTTTCAAGGGTCGTTAAGGCAACTGTGTTTCTGAAGAACATGGATGACTTTGGAGCAGTCAATGAGGTCTATGCATCCTATTTTGGTGAAGGAACCCTTCCAGCCCGTTCAGCGGTGCAGGTCGCAAAGTTGCCCAAGGACGTTTCTGTAGAAATTGAAATGATTGCCTTGGTATAAGTAAAGGTTAGCCATGAAACACACACCACTGTATGAGCGATACAAGAACTATCCTGGGGTCAAGTTGATCGACTTTGGAGGTTGGGAATTGCCTGTGCAATTTGAGACAGGCATCCTTGGTGAGCATAACGCTGTGCGAGAACGTGCGGGACTGTTTGATGTCTCCCACATGGGTGAGTGTAATGTAAGTGGGGAGACAGCAGCCTCCTACCTTGATTATCTCTGCACCAACTCAATCAGTGATATGCTCGTAGGGCAATGCCGCTATACACTGATGTGTTATCCTGATGGAACGGTGGTTGATGATTTACTCATCTACCGCCGCTCCGATATCTCTTTCATGGTTGTCATGAACGCATCCAATTGTGAGAAGGACCTGGAATGGATCAAGCAAGGCAATCCCAAAGCAGGGGAGTGCCCGATGGTACAGGACATTTCCGATGCAACGGTCCTGTTGGCTTTGCAGGGTCCTTTAGCTACCCAGATTCTATCTACCTTGTGGCCTGATTGTGATAGCTTGCAAACCTTCCGCTTCCGCAGTCAGTGTGAAGTGGGGGAAGTGATGGCCCTCATCAGCCGAACAGGGTACACAGGTGAAGATGGGTATGAGCTGTATTGTGCTGCTGAAGATGGGCCACTGCTCTGGGATATCCTTTTGGAAGCAGGCAAGCCGTTTGGCCTTATCTGTTGTGGACTGGGTAGTCGTGACACCTTGCGTATGGAGGCGAAACTACCTTTGTACGGTCATGAGATCAGCGACACTATTACCCCGTTGGAAGCCAATCTTTCCATGTTTGTGAAACTAGAAAAGAGTGATTTCTGTGGAAGGGATGCTTTACTTGCCCAGAAAGAAGCGGGTATCCCCAGGACGCTGAGAGGCATAGAGATGGTGGATAAGGCGGTTCCCCGCAGCGGTTACCGCGTATTCCTGGAAGATGAGGATATCGGGTATGTTACCAGTGGGACGAAAAGCCCTACCTTGGGTATCTTTTGTGCCTATATCCTGATCAAACGAGAGGCCGGACTCAAGTTCGGTGACACCGTGGATATTGAAATCCACGGGCAACGCAAGAGAGCAAAGCTGGTGAAGACGCCTTTCTACAAGCATGGAGTGAAAAACAGCGAATTATAATGAAACGTATCCAAAATTTTGCACCCGAAGGTTTCATCGCTCTCGATAACTCTGCATTGATCTTTCCTCCCACTGAGGCTGTATTCAATGCGAATACATTCCGCGTCTCCATGGATTTTTCATTCACGATAAAGAAAACAGTCCTGGAGCAGGCATTGCACGACCTTCTGCATCGTTGTTCCTATGCGAAGGTTCGGTTACATACCGGATTCTTCTGGTACTATCTCTCTCCCAATGATGCCGAGCCCATTGTCCATGAAGAGGGAAGTTATCCCAGTGGACGATTTGCGTTCAAGGAGAACAATGAGTACCTTTTCAAGGTGATCTATAGTGATCACCGAATAGCATTGGAGTGTTTCCATGCGCTTACCGACGGTTCTGGTGCGATGAATTACCTCAAGCTGTTGGTTGAGCGGTACTGCCATCATGCAGGAATACAGCAGGTCAAGTTTCCTAGTGGATTGGACTATCGGGTGCGACCCACAAAGCAGGAGTTCAGTGACCCGTTCCAACATCTTTACGATAAGCATGTATCCTCATATCCTACGATCAGCAAGGCCTATCATCGTAAGGGGAAAGGACCATTTGATGATAGGGTAAAGGTAATCAGTGCAACTATTTTAACCGAGCAGATCAAGGAACGGGCAAAAGTGAGGTCTCTTACCATAGGGGAGTACCTCTCATCAGTCTATCTCTACAGTCTGCAGCAACTGCAAATTGAGGAGATCCCTCATCAGAAGCGACGCAAGCCTATACGACTTTCTGTCCCAATGAATCTGAGAAGAATATTCGGCTATGATACGATGAGGAATTTTACCCTGTTTGCCGTCGTCGGCATTGAGCCGGCATTAGGCTTCTATGAGTTTGATGAGATTGCCACTGAGGTCCATCTGCAGATGGTCCAGGCGCAGTCGAGAAAGCGGTTGTTGAGCCAGATCAAGCGAAATGTATCCGGGGAAAGAGTCCCCATAATTCGTTTCGCCCCTACTGCTTTGAAAAATCCTCTATTCAAGCTACTCTCGGATTTTCTGGGCGATGACCAATACAGTGGAGTAATCTCAAATCTTGGGTATGTTGTGCTGCCTCCTCAATTGGAGAATCAGGTGGTGCGTTGTGACTTCCATCTGAGCCCCGGGTTGATGAACAAGATAAGCTTGTCGGTCATTGGCTATCTCGATAGGATTGTGGTGAATTTTAATAGTTTCTATGCATCAGACACCTCCTTGGAGCGGATCTTCTGTACCTTCTTGGTGGAAGATGGTATCCAAGTCGAAATTGCAACCAACAGGGAAGATACGAGGTAAAAACAACCATGGCATATTGCGTACGATGCGGAGTCAAACTAGCTAGTGGGGCAAAGACTTGCCCGTTGTGTGGGACAGAGGTCCTTCTTCCCCCAGGAATGGAGGACCCAACCAGTGAACCTCTCTTTGCAAAGAAATTACCCCCGGAGGGAACTCGTGGCATAACCAAGGCAAGAAAAGGCTTGGTTGAATTAATTGTGGCCTTGTTTGTGGCCAGCGAGATTACCGTTGGGCTCACCCTCTTCTTTTCTGGAGCCTTGGCGTATGCATTCATTCCCCTGTTCTCCATAGCCATGGCTGCCCTAAGCCTCGTTTCCATCGTTCTGGCAAAACCTCATTATGTCAATCATGCAAGCTGGCAAAGCCTGATTGCTGCGATCTTGCTTCTTGGCCTCGATGGGTATGATCTCACGTGGGATTGGTCACTCGTTGCAGCTGGTGGTATTGCAATGTTCTGGATGTATGGGGTGTTTCCTTGGACCAGATCGGCAAAGAAGCATGTGAAGGGAAGTACAGCACTCTGTGTATTGGCCACTCTTTTCTATATAGCGCTTATTAACGTGGTTGTCTCTGGTTCCTTTACCTGGTTTCTTCCTGTAGCCATTCCCACACTCCTGGCACTCTTGGTTGGATTCTCTCTGTTCCTCTTTTGGTTTGCCAATAGAAAGGGAAACAGGATTCCCATTGCAGATATTGTACTCGGGTCAATGGTGGTTCTTTTCATTGCCAGTGCAGTGTTTGATGGTGCGCTGACCCGCTACCAAACAGGCGCAGTTCATCTTCGTTGGGCAAGCAGTCTTTTGGTATCGGCAATAATTATCCTGTTGTTCATGGTTGCCGTCTCTCTTTCCCTGCGTCTCAGGAGATATTTCACCAGTCATAATAGACATGACTAAGTAAAGTCTGCAAACTGTCCCTGTGTTGCTGTTACGAGGTCTTCAGGTTTGATTCTCAGCTGCAGGCCACGCATTCCTGCACTCACATGGATATACGGTTCAAGTCGGGCGACTTCCTCGATGTAGGTAGGGAATTGTCTTTTCATTCCCAAGGGGCTGCAACCTCCACGTATATATCCCGTTACAGACTGTAACCGGTCAAGTTTCAACAACTCAATATCCTTACTGCCCGTCAATGCTTTCACCTTCTTCAGGCTGACAGAAAAGTCTGCAGGAAGGCAGAATACAAATATCTGTTTCTCACTATCTTCCAGCACGATTGTCTTGAAAACCTGTGAAGGTTCCAAACCTGCAACCTTACTTGCATGCACTGCATCAAGATGCTCTTCATCCCATGCATATTCCACTACCTCATAGGGAATGGCTTGTGCCTCCAGGATTCGCATGGCATTGGTCTTTTTCATGGGAGTATGGTACTTGTTTGCAAGCAGGTGTGCAAGCAAGGGGAAGGGGACCCGAAGGCCCCCTCTTGATGGCAGATTGATCGAGGTGATTATTTGTCGTCTATGGCAAACGATGTACCCAATGCAGAAGGAGAGGCGAATGAACCTTTTTTCTTCTGGTTGATGATAGTCATGGCAACCAATGCAACAAGTGTGATCAGATACGGCGAGAATCCAAGAAACTGGCTTGGGATGACCATCTTCAGTCCAGCAGCCTGTAGGCTGAACTGCAAACTGGTGATACCACCAAAGACCAGTGTTCCAATTACTACACGCGCCGGATTCCAGGTGGAGAAGATAACCAAGGCGATTACAATCCATCCTTTGCCTCCAGTCATGCCTTCATTCCAGCTGGGAGTGAAACTCAGAGATAGACAAGCGCCACCAAGACCAGCAAGCATACCTCCAATTACGGTGTATAGATAGCGGATCTTGGTAACCGAGATACCCATCGATGCTGCCGTTCTTGGATTCTCCCCTACAGCACGGACCACCATGCCATGCTTGGTCTTGTACATGAAGAACCAGGCAAATGGAATGAGAACGTAGAGTGCGTAGGTAAGCAAACTCACATCAAAGAGTGCCCCGAGGATGGGGATATCACTCAAGAATGGGATTGCAATGTTGCTGAACTTGTCAGGGATGTTCATACCGGTGAGGTTGTATCCATTGGATGCAGGTCCAAGACGTTCCCCCAGGAAATTGGCAAGACCGGTACCGAACATGGTGATGGCAAGACCTGCCGGAACCTGATTGGCCCTCATCGTAATACAGAGGAATGCATGGATGAGGCTGAAGAACCCGCCCACCAGCATCGCCATCATCAGCGCTAGATACAGATTACCGGTATTGAACGCAGTGGTGAATCCGGCAAGGGCTCCCATGAGCATGATGCCTTCCATTCCAAGGTTCAGTATCCCTGTCTTCTGGGTATAGACCTCTCCCAAGGTTGCATACGCAAGGGAGGTCCCCATGGCCAATGTTGCCGCTAGTAGTTTTGTGATGAAATCAAGCATGTTCATGCAGTAACCTCCTTACGGGTTTTGATGACAAGCAATCGGTACTCGATAAAGATATTGCCTGCCAGCAAAGGGATGAGTATCAGGCCTTGCAAAACTGCGCCCATCGCATTGGGCAGTTTCATGGTCATCTGCAAAGCATCACTACCCGTTTCGAGAGCGGCCATGATAACTGAGACCACAATGGATATGAATGGGTTGAGGCCACTCATCCAGGCAATGATAATACCGGTAAACCCGTATCCTGCATCCACTCCCTTGGTCAACTGGTGCGTAACTGCTGCCGCATCGATAACACCAGCCAAACCGGCAATTGCTCCACTGAGCAACATGGCCAGGATGATGTTCTTCTTGATCGAGACTCCCTGGCACTCTGCTGCACGTTTGTTCTTACCGATCATATTCAGCTCGAATCCCCAACGTGTCTTATACAAGACAAACCAGAGAATGCCCACAAGGATCAAAGCAAAGAAAATGCCTCCATGTACTCGGCCCCAGATTCTGGGAAGCCAGGCTTCCTTGGGATAGAGCACTGTTCCCATATTTCCCCTGGGAGCCTTCCATGCATTGAAATACAGATATTCAGCAAAGCCGATGATGATATAGTTCATCATCAGGGTAGTGAGCGTCTCATCCACACTCCACTGAGCCTTCAATACACCGGGGATACCTCCCCACAAGGCTCCGAACAGGATCCCGACGACCATACCAACCGGCAAAAGCAGTGCGGTTGGAAGGAATGTCCAGAACTGCATGACCCAGGTAATACCGATGACACCAGCGACATACTGCCCTTCAGCGCCAATATTCCAGAACTTCAAACGGAATGCTATTCCCACAGCAAGACCGCAGAGGAGCAAGGGGATGGATTTCACCAGCGTATATTGCAATTTTGTCTGGCTGCCGAAGGCTCCCTTGATCATAGCTGCATAGGCCTGAAATGGATTCGCATCAGATATAAGCAGTACGACAGCTCCCAGGACAAATGAGACCAGCAGGCTGACTACGGGGACGAGTACCGCCATTCTGGTGGATCGGTAGTCGCGCTTTTCCAAGCGGAATTTCATATATCCCTCCTTTCAACACCTGCCATCAACATGCCAAGTTCCTCGGTTTTTGCGTCCTTTGCATCTACGATATCCATAATTCTTCCTTCAAACATGACTGCAATCTTGTCCGCAACCATCAACAGCTCTTCCAGCTCCTCACTGACCAGCAGGACTGCACTCCCCTTGTCCCTTTGCTTGATCAGGTTTTGGCGCACTGCTTCTGTGGCTCCAACATCAAGTCCTCGGGAAGGGTATACTGCTACAAGGATGCCTCCACAGGAGTCAATCTCTCGTGCCAGAATAGTTTTCTGGATATTCCCTCCGCTCAGGAATTTCACCGAAGTATCCTGGTTGGGGGTCTTGATGGCGAACAAATCAATGAGGCGGTCTGCAAACTTCCGGACCAAGCCCCGCTTGATGATATTGTGTTGAGAGAGTTCAGTCGTACGATATTTCTTCATCGAGAGATTATCTCCCACACTCATGTCCCCGACCACACCCATTCTTCCCCGGTCGGCGGGGATATGACTTACCCCTGTCTTGATGATCTGCAATGGAGTCTTGTTCGTCATATCCTTTCCGTTGAGGTAAATGGTTCCACTGTTGACTTTCAGAAGCCCTGTGATGGCCTCAGTCAACTGTTGCTGGCCATTACCTGCAACACCAGCGATACCGAAAATTTCCCCACCACGAATTGAGAAGGAGACATTGTCCAGAACCGGTTTTCCACCCCCTACAGGCAGAACGAGAAGGTCCTTCACCTCGACCTTGATTTCCCCTGGGTTGTACGGGCCACGTTCCAAGGAGAAGAGTACATCACGACCTACCATCATGTTGGCCAGGTCCTGTACCCGTTTGATCGATTTGGTAGGACAGACTGATACACTTTTCCCTCGTCTCAGTACTTGGACAGTATGGCTGAACTCCATTACCTCATCCATCTTGTGGGTAATGAAGATAGCGCTCTTGCCTTCGGCGAGCATCTTTTTCAGGATCTCATTCAAATCTCTTGCTTCCCCAGGAGTAAGCACTGCTGTAGGTTCATCAAGAATGAGAATATCAGCCCCTCGGTACAACAACTTCAATATTTCTACACGCTGTTGCTCCCCAACGGAAAGATCCTGAATTATCTTATCCGGATAGACTTGTAAGCCATAGCGCTTGCTCAGCTCCGTTATCTTTTCGTGTATCTCTGCCATGGGTGGTACAAAAGGAAGGTCCTTCATGCCCAGGACAATGTTCTCTGCTACACTCATGTTCCCTACCAGCATGAATTCCTGGTGGATCATGCCAATCCCTAGGGCCATCGAGTCCTGCGGGGAGTTGATGTCTGCCAGCTCTCCCTTAACATAAATTTCCCCACTATCGGCCTGGTACAGTCCTACCAACATATTCATCAGGGTACTCTTGCCGGCGCCGTTCTCACCAAGTAAGGCGAGAACTTCTCCGCGGTGCAAGGTCAGGTCAACTTGGTCGTTTGCCAGTACCCCGGGGAAGTGTTTGGTTATATTGACCATTCGCACGACGGGTGTTTCGTCGGTGGTTATTTCACTCATGTTCTGTCCACTTACGTTTGCCTCAGAAACAAGGCAAGAAAAGTCTTGAATCAAGTAGAGGCGGGCAGCCGCCCGCCCCTATCCAATAGGAATTCCTAAAATCAGACGCTACCGATAACACCTTCAACAAACCAGTCCATGGTGAGCATTGCATCGTCACTCATCTTCTCGCCTGCTTTCTGGCGGACAGCACCATTGTTGTCCTTGAGCTCACCCCAGAATACGTCCCACTCGCCATCGTGGATCTTGTCCTGGACAGCCATGACTTCATCAACTACATCCTGTGGTACCAATGGGGAAATCGGGGAAAGATGGATCATCTCGTCCTCAAGGCCACCCCAGTAACTCTGGCTTTCCCATGTGCCATCAAGAACGCTCTGTACAGCAGGAATCATGTAGTTGCCCCAGTTCCACATCGGGGAGACCAGAACGCGGTCATCACCAATTATCTTGCGGAAGTCAGCATTGTAACCGATTGCATACTTGCCGCGTTCGATGGCTGCCTTTGCAGGTTCGGTGGTATCCTGGTGCTGTGCAATGACGTCACAACCCTGGTCAAGCAACGCTACGGCGCCCTGACGCTCGAGGGAAGGGTCGAACCAGGTGTTGGTCCAAACAACGGTAACAGTTGCATCTGGGTTTACAGCGCGTGCACCAAGGGTGAATGCGTTGATTCCACGTACAACTTCAGGAGTATTGTAAGCACCTACATAACCGATCTTTCCAGAAGGAGACATTTCAGCAGCGATCATACCGGAGAGGTAGCGCATCTGATACATTCTTCCGAAGTAGTTGGACATGTTGTCAGCGGAGAGATAACCGGAGCAGTGTTCGAAGTATACATCAGGATATCTCTCAGCAACATTGAGCATGTACTGCTGGTAGTTGTAGGAGTTTGCAAAAATGATTTTGCATCCTTCATCGATGAGGCTCTCCATGACACGTTCACTACTCTCATTCTCTGGGATACCTTCCATGCGAATGACTTCGACCTTGTTCCCGAAATGCTCTTCCATGGCAATAGTGCCCTGGTCATGCATGTAGGAGTACCCCATATCTCCAGGGGGACTGATGTAGATGACACCTACCTTAAGGGGTGCATCTGCAGCATCTGTGGTCTCTTGTGCTCCCTGTGCAAATACAAAGGAAGTGGCCAACAGCATGATCAACAGAAAGACAATGCTCTTTTTCATGTTTCTCTCCTTACAAAAGATTGCGTGATGTCGTTGATGGTACTCGAAGAACCTCAACTGTTTCAAATTATACGGGACGTTTTTCCTGCTGTCAAAACATTATTGATAAACCTTTAACGATGAAAAACGCATTTTAACCTAGTATAATTCTAGGTAAATTCAAAAATGTAGTAAGAAAAATTCATTTTACCGAAATATACGTTTTTTATGATTTTGTGCAGAAAGTATGGTATCGGTGGCAATAATTGTTGCAAAGCATATTAGTTGTTGCATATTGATCAAAACTAAGTAGCAAAAAGAGCTGAAAAATTGATTGATAACTCGTATTTACAACAAAATGAAAGCGAAATCTGACTGAAAATAGTGAAGGTAAGGAAGCTCATGGAAGCGAAATGAGACTTGTATCATACTACTGCAAATGATAGGATGAACCGACTAGCTTTTCTTTATGGTATGTCCCCTGTTCATTATGAAGGATTGTTGCATGAATAAAACTTGGACACATATAGTAATTGTTCTCATCCTCTTGGTGTGTTGTACCTTCTCGTTGGGTGCAGAGGAAACCGGTCTTGTTATCCGCAGTCCATTGTTTGGACCTCAGGTAAAAGTATCCACCAGTGTGGAGAATCTGGAAGTCCAGTCATTTTCTGCCCAGCTTGGGCTTCTCTTCGAGGTCCCTGAGTATAATGAAGAACAACGGTTGCAGAGTGCTGTGAGCAATGGTTCTTATCCTGTTACCCCAGGTGATACTTTCCGATTGATCTATCTGGATGGTATGAAAAGTGTAACGGTTGACTTGCAGGTGGATGAGTCAGGTAGTGTCTTAATTCCCGGTCTTGGTACCATTGAGGGGAAAGGCAAAACCTTTTCCCAGGTTAGGAAAGCCATTTATGATATGGTACGTACCTATTATAGTTATTCCAATCCGCAGCTTGTATTCATCCGCACCGGTTCCTTCATGGTTTCTGTGGTAGGAGAGGTGTATGGAACCAGAGTGGTCCCTGCCTGGGGGCTTACCCGACTCTCTGAAGTGCTGCAAAATGCAACCCCCTATGCTTCAACAAGAAATGTCCGCATCCGACACACTGATGGCAGTGAGGAAGTATTTGACCTGTATAAAGCAATGCGTGAGGGTGTCTTGGAGGAAGACCCATTGTTAAGAAGTGGTGATGTCATTACCCTTGAGCGTTGTGAGACTCTGGTAATGCTCAGCGGCCGGGTATATGAGGAAGGTACCTACCAACTCCTGGAGTCAGATCGCCTGGAAGATCTTTTGACCACCTATGGAGGTGGGCTCCTCTCTTCGGCTGATGCCCAGAACATCAGGATTCAACGGTATAACCCCGAGAGTGGCGCATGGTATGTGCAGTATGTCAATTTGTTCGAGCAACCCGATTATAAACTATCCCATCTTGATCAGGTCATTGTTGACCAGCAGCAACCCAGCCTCCAAACGGTAACCATAGAGGGAGCCGTCTCATCCAGTGAGGTATATGATTCTCTTTCCACCACTGCTTTGGTCGGCTATCCTTCTGGAAGGATCTTCTATCAGTACTATCCTGGAGAGAGCATGAAGCAGATGCTTAGCTCCCTCTCTTCCCGGTTCCTTGCAGTAAGTGATCTGGAAGGAGCTTACCTGCTTCGTTCCGGTGAGCGTATTCCTCTCAATATACAGGAAATACTTTATGGTGATGAGGAAGAGGGTCAGTCGTTGCAGTTGCAAAGCGGTGATACCCTCATGATTCCTTTCACCCAGCGGTTGGTAACCGTCAGTGGAGGGGTCGTTCGCCCTGGGGTATTTGCATACGTACCGGACAAATCAGTGAATTACTATCTTTCCCTTGCTGGTGGATTGAGTGACGATGCCGCCTATCCCACTGATGTGAAAGTGCAGGGTCCTGATGGCAAGAGCATTGCATTGGGGGACCCGATTCTCCCAGAGACCACCATTGCAGTCGCTAAAGAGACATTGGCCAGGGACATTGCTCCTACGGTCGCCATCATAGGCTTGGTAAGTTCCATCCTGGGAATCGTTGCCACGGTTGTGAACATCATCTTGGATTCCAAGAGCCTGTAGGAGAAGCAGATGAGTCAGCAGGAAGAGTATACACAGTCAATTAGTCCATTTGATGCAGGGGAAGAGGGCATTTCCATTGCAGAGCTGCTTCATATCTTTCACAAGCGTCTGCGCTGGTTCTTTGTAGGCTTCATCCTGGTTGTAGGGCTTGCTTTGGGCTATTTGCAGGTTGCCATTCCCCAGTATGAGTCGGAAGTTTCAGTCTTGGTAGATCCTATCCAGACATCCTCTTCTTTCGAATCCTTGATGGATATATCGGCCTCAAGTACGAAGATTGCCACGGAAGTCGAGTTGATCACCAGTCGGAGCAACATCGATTATGCCCTCAGTACGCTGGATCTATCGCAATACACGAATTCAGAGGGCCTTGATTACCGAGATAAGCTCGTATTGGGTAATCTTAAAGAGAGGATCGTGGTCTCTACGGTAAAGGATACCAACATTGTGAGGATCAAGGTTACCGATGAAAACCCTGTATTCGCACGTGATTTCGCCAATGCCCTTGCCTCAAGTTACGATACACTGCTGACCGGTATTGCCAAGAACTCGAAAACTGCACAACGTGAGTTTATCGAATCCCAGATTCCCATCAACGATCGCGCACTCACTGCAGCAGGGGATGCCTTGGGTGACTTCAGGGAAAACAGCGACATAATCCAACTCACCGACAAGAGTTCTCTGCTGGTTGAACAGATTTCTTATTACACACTGCGCTTGGAACCACTGAAACTGCAATTGCAGGAAGCAATGGTGTTCCTTGATGCATACAATGATGGCCTTCTTGAGGCTGGTGTTGAAGGAGTCCTTTCTCTCGACGATGTCCGTAAGGATCCTGTGGTCGCTGATAAATTGGATGATCTTGCAGCATGGAAAACAGAATTGACCATGTATGAGTCCCTGGGTAATCCCTCGGCAACCCAAACACAAATCTCCATGCCCATGGATGCTTCCTCCCGCACCTATGTGATCAGCAGTGCGATGAATCAATTGAACAAGGATCTGCTTGACCGTGTCGCCCTGCTTACCCGGTCGTACGGGAATGAGAATTATACACAAGCATTGGTGCAAGCGCTCACCACTGAGGTTGGTATCCAGATCTTGGAGGAGCGGGGAGAACTATTCATCTCCGAGCTCTCCCGACTACCTGTCCTGGAGCGACGTCTCGCTGAGTTGCAGAGGGATGTCCAGATCTATGAGGCTATCGGATTGAAGCTGCGGGAAATGTTGGAAGAAGTGAAGCTAATCGAAGCTTCAGTAAGCGGCAATGTCACGGTTGTTGATGAGGCAATCCTTCCACGCAATCCTGTCAGCCCGAACAGGCTCCTGATCTTGGCTGTTGCAGTATTACTGGGAGCGGCCTTCGGCCTTTTGCTCACCTTGGCCGTTGAGGCCTTGGATGTATCCATCCAAACCGAGCAGCAGATCCAGAAGATTGCTGGCAAGGATGTACCTATTTTGGGGTGGATCCCCTTGATGAAGGTCTCTCCTCTCGATTTGTATCCAACGCTTATTGTACATAATGATCCGCTCAGCTTTGAATCAGAGCGGTTCAAGCTGGTAGCTAACATGCTCTACAACCGGAGCGAGAAGCATGTGTTTTCCATCACCTCCTGTTCCATGGCGGAAGGGAAGAGTACCATCATCGGAAATGTTGCCATCGCTTTGGCTCAGATGGGTAGTAAGGTATTGGTGGTTGATGGGGACCTCCGGCTTCCCAGTATGGAGCGTTATTTCCGACTCAAACACCGAGAAGTGGGCTTGGTGGATTACGTCACCAAGAAGGCAACCCTTGAAGAGTGTATCCTCAGGCCCATTGAAAAGGTTCCCGATTTGCACTTGTTGCCCCCAGGTAATGCTCCTTTGGTGCATGCCGGCATCTTCTCCAATCCTCGGTATACGCAACTGATCCATTACTTGGAAAGTGTCTATGACTTTATCATTATCGACGCACCGCCATTGGACTCGGCAAGTGAATTGCTCGCCATCAGCAAACATGTTGATGGTCTGATCATCACCGTGCGTGCCGGTATCACCAGCAAGGGTTCGCTCTTGGACCTGATCAGCAGCTTGAGAACGGCAAATGCCCCCATCAGTGGTGTAGTATTCAACGGTGTGGTCCCGGGTTCGGTTGGAACTGGATATCGGTATGGCTATGGGTATGGGTATGGCAAGGGCTATGGATATGGTTCCTATGCCTCTCGGTACAGTGCTGAAGGTACGAGTGGAAAACTGAAAAAACGTCGAAAACACCATATTCGTGGACGATCCAATGGTTGGTATCGAAAAATGTACAAGCGTGATCTGAAAAATCGTGGTAAGATTTCTCCGGAACAGTTCGATGCAGTGCTCGCCTTTGGCCCCGATTCTGCCTATCAGACCATTACGGATTGGGTGGAAGCAGAACGCGGGAGTGCGAACACGCATCCCAAGGAGACCAAGCAAATGGAGGTTCCTGTAGCAAAACAAGAGGAGCCTCAGAAATCGGCAACTCCAGTGAAAGAGGATTTACTGTGTCTCTCCGACATTGAGAATGACATAGATGCGGTTGGCAAGAAAATTGAGGAGTGACTCTAGACAGAGAGCCTACTCTCTGCTATGGTTTTCCCGAAGTTACAGGTAGGAGGGAGCCCATGGGCAAGAAACGAAACAGTGTTGTGTGTAATGTTCTGGAATGGGAATCCCCTCAATATGATAGTGTAGTGAAGAGTCGGTCGTAGGGCCGGCTTTTTTTTTGAAGGAGCCAAGATGGAAAAACAGAATGTATTTGCAGGGCGATCGTTGTGTGTTATTGAGGATTTCTCCAAGGAAGAACGTATGTATCTCTTCGATCAGGTACGTATTCTCAAGCAAGCGATGGAGATGAGAGATGAAGAGAAGCTCACCCCTTTTAGAATTGATGATAGGGATTTCGGCATCTATGAAGTGTTCCTGGAAGACAGTACCAGGACCAAGGAATCTTTCAAGAATGCTGCCAACTTCCATCATGCAAAAGTCTCTGAGCTGAACAGCGACAGTTCTTCCTTCAACAAGGGAGAGAGCTATGCCGATACCTTCAATACCCTCAGTGGATATGAGAATACCATCTTCATCATACGAAGCAAGGTTGAGGGAGTTACCAGACATTTGGAAGAAGCTTGCGCCGCTTATGCAGAGCGGAATAAACTCTATCGCAAACCGGTATTCATCAATGCAGGGGATGGCAAGCATGAGCATCCTACCCAGGAATTGCTTGATGAGTTCACCTTTCTTGAAGACAACCAATGGAGCAACGAGGAATTGCATCTTGCATTGGTCGGGGATCTCTTCCACGGACGAACAGTGCACTCAAAAGCTGATGGCCTGAAAATATTCCAACAGGTCAAGGTTGATCTGATAGCCCCCGTAGAGTTGGCAATGCCGGAGGTTTACGTAAACCGGATGGAAGAAAATGGTTACCAAGTCCGCATCTTCTCTTCCATCGAAGAATACCTTGAGCAACCTGATGTGGCTTCCAAGTGGTACTTCACCCGTCCGCAGCTGGAGCGCATGGGAGACAGAATCCTGCAACGGCAGGAAGAGCTGCGCCGCTCAATCACATTCAGGGAGGAATTCTTATCCCAGATCAAGGAAGGTACCACCTTCTATCACCCACTTCCCCGTCACAAGGTAACTCCTACAATTCCCACCTTCCTCGATGACACCCCCCTCAATGGATGGGAACGACAATCAATCAACGGCATGTATGTGAGGATTGTTTTGCTTTCCCTGCTTGCAGGGAAAATCGGCAGTGATTTTGTTCCTGTGGCCAAGAAGGCGGTGCATGAGCGTGAGGACTACATTACAGAGGTGGACTTGCACTCCCGGGAAACAAAAGAGAAGCGGGTAAGTGAAGGGGTACAACCAATCCGGAATGGCTTGGTCATCGACCACATTCTCAAGGGAGACAGCCCGGGCGAAATCAGGAGACATATGAGGCTTATCAGCAGTGTGCTTGGCTTGGACGCATGCAAAGGTGGGGAGTGGGTAAGTACCAGCGGCCAGGAAGGCATTTTCAAAGGCATCATCTTTCGCCCCGGTGAGTACAGCCTTGACCGTAAGCAACTCAAGCGTTTGAGTGCAGTGGCTCCTGGTTGTACGCTGAACCTGATCAAGGATGGGAGGGTCATCAATAAATTCCGCTTGCATCTTCCTCCCCGTATCTATAACTTCGAGGATCTGGCTTGCACGAATGAAGCATGCATCTCCCACCCTGACCAGGGGGAGGGGGTTCCAGCCATGTTCTATCGAACCAAGGACAACACCTTTGTCTGTGCATACTGCAATAAGACTCACACCTTCAAGGAAATCTGGAAGCGTGGGAATAAATAGGCTACACTGGGGATACCATGAAACATATTGAAGATATTACAAACCATTATGGACCTATCCTGGCAAAAAAAGCCTTGGAGTTAGGTGCAATCCGACTCCAGGTACAAGATCCTTTCACATGGGCAAGCGGCTACCGTATGCCCATCTACAATGACAACAGGAGACTGCTAGCCGAAAGTGGAACCAGAAAGCTGGTCAGCGAGGCTTTCTCTGCAATGCTGGAGAGCCTTGGTTTTGACCCGGATAACATTGCAGGAACTGCAACTGCTGGCATTCCTCATGCAACCACCTTGGCAGACCGACTCGAGAAACCCATGAGTTATGTGAGAAGTTCCGGCAAGGACCATGGGCTTGGCCAGCAGATTGAGGGGCTTGGGCAAGGAGGTACCTATGCTGGTGCCAAGGTGCTCCTGATAGAGGATCTGATTTCCACCGGGGGATCTTCCATCAAGGCAGTTCAGGCGATTGCCAAAGCGGAAGGAGTTTGTCCCTATACCTTGGCAATCTTCACCTATGGATTTGCCACAGCCCAGGAAGCCTTCGCATCCTTGGACCCTGCATGCACATTCTTTACCATTCTTGACTATGATGTGATGGTTGCAAGTGCCCAGGAGACGGGATATGTAGACAGTGAGGAAGCAAGATTGCTTACCTTGTGGAGGGAAGATCCCTTTGGCTGGGGTGAGAAGCAGGGATTCCCCAAAGTAGATCGGTAAGGAGAGATAAGCGTGAATTATCAAACATTATTGGCGGAAAGTGCTGAAAAAACTGGAAATATTGCTTGCATGGGATTGGATCCCATCGTTGAATCCCTTCCTGTGTCCAGCGGGAATATTCGTAGTGATCTCAATGGTTTCTTTCAACAGTTATTTCGGAGGATGAGCCTCGCTGGATTGGTCCCTGCAGCGTTCAAGCCGAATCTTGGCTACTACCAGTGCCTCGACCATCCACGTGATGGAGATTTCTCGGGAAGTTCTGCCCTTGCCGATGTACTGGATATGCTGGAGAGTTTTTTCCCAGGAATCCCTGTCATTCTTGACAGCAAGCGAGGCGATATTGCCAGAAGCAGTATGAACTACGCCAAGGAAGCCTTTGAGGCGTGGCAGGGTGATGCAGTAACCGTTGCGCCCTATATGGGAAGTGACTCGGTAGAGCCTTTCATCAGGTTTCCTGAAAAAGGGGCTTATCTGCTTAATCGTACCAGCAATCCCGGGGGTAGAGACCTGCAGAACCTGCTTGTTGTGAAAAAAGATGAAAAACAACATCCTCTCTACCGTGAGGTGGCCAGCCAGATTGCCGCGTATAACCAGAAGACAGGAAGTGTTGGAGCGGTGGTAGGGGCGACCAATCTGCAGGAGTTGGAAGAGATTGCTACCTTTTACCATGACCAATCGGTTCCCCTGCTTATCCCTGGCGTCGGAAGCCAAGGAGGATCTGCAAGTGGGGTCATGACAATATTGAAAAAGGCTGGGTACCCGGTAGAGCTTGCCAGGATAAACAGCAGCAGTGCATTGACCCATCCATGGAAGAACAACCCAGCACCGGAAGACTGGCTTGACCTGTGCATGAAAAACCTTCGATCCCTGCTTGAGGAGACATATCTATGAAGGATGTGATGGAACTACTGTCAAAAAGACATCTCAATCCAGATGCTCCTGTCCTGTTGGGAACTGTCAGTGGTGTCGCTTCCACTAAACCCAGACTGATCACCTACTTTGACGAGAAGGTACAGGCCATCAGTATTATTACCACCAAGAGTTTCCAGGTGGAAGTCAATCCAGGGAACCGAGAGCCGGTGATCTGTGAGACCTCAGTCGGCAATTTTGGAAATTCTGTAGGATTGCGCAACCCCGGGATGGAACAAGCGCTGTATGAACTGAGGAAACTCAGGAAAGAACACTCCTTTTCCAGCTATCTCAATGTATCGCTCTCGGCAAACAGTGTTGAAGATTTCATTACCTTGGTAAAAGCCTTTGATGAGGTGGCAGACCTGGTGGAGTTGAACTTCTCCTGTCCTCATGCATCGGTCGGCTATGGGGCGTCAATTGGGTGTGACCAGAATATTGCCGCTGAATATGTGCGATTGATCAAGGAAGCAACCAAGGAGTGCAAAGCCCCCTTGTTTGTAAAACTTACTCCAAATGTCGATGACATCGGCCTGATAGCCAAGGCGGTAGTGGATAGTGGTGCCGATGGCTTGGTTGCAATCAATACGGTTGGCCCCATCGTCCACAAGGATCCAGGTTCAGGACTTCCCATCTTGCAGAACAAGCTCGGAGGCAAGGGCGGCAGTAGTGGTCATCATATCTATGAACGAGCACTTTCAGCCATCCGGGAGATTCGCCAAGCCTGTGGTGATGATGTACCTCTTATCGGTATGGGGGGAGTGAGTAGTGGATCGGAAGCCGCAGCGCTCATGGCCTCAGGTGCGGATGCAGTCGGGATTGGTTCAGCCCTTGGCACTGTCGACCAGAGGACATGGCCTGAATACCTCGCTGCGGTGAAACGAGAGGCGGAGGCCATTCTGCACGGAGATGGTTCCGTCCAAGAGCAATCCCCCTCGTATATCATCAATCACCGACAGATGGCATATGTGAAACATCAGGTTTTGAAAAGTGAGCAGTATGGCAAGGATACCCGGATCATCACATTGGATGGGACGCTTGACTGCAAGGCAGGACAATTTGCATTCCTGTGGATTCCTACCATCGGGGAGAAACC
>NZ_JBFXGH010000018.1:0-31745 GCF_050178175.1 Sphaerochaeta sp. | reverse complement strand
CAAGCCCTTATTGGAGCAGTTGTTGGGCAGACGGGTACAGGAAGTGTTCAAGCTCCCCATCCGTGACGTTTTTATCCCTGCCTACGATGATCTGGAATCGCTCTCTCTCAAGAGCGCCGCTGCGTATCCCTGGGACAGTTACCGTAGCTTACGATTGCGTTAGGATAAACCCTCCTGTATACTAGTGCAACCGGGAGGGAACCTTGATCGATTTACGGAGACATTCAAGCAGACATTTGGAGACGAAGCTCATCTTGCCGATTCCAGAGACACGGAAGTATGAACGGGAAATACATTATTATCTTTTTTCTCCTCCTCAACTGCATGTGAATAGCTCTACCTACAGTGAAAAAAGTATTCTTCACAAATTTCAGAGCCATGGCAGGTACTCTTCTCCTGAAATAACGCTTGAGGAGTTGCTTGATGACGAGAATTTGCTCAGCCCCCTTTCCATTCTCAAGCAGTACACCAAGGATCTCTTGATCGACCTGAACGCAATACCCGAGCGGAAAGTAATCCATGAACTGCAGACAGTAGTAAACTCAGTTCGTCATGAGACAAAAGCGTGCCTGAAGGATTGCAGGGATATGGTGAAGCTTGGGATGCAGGGTGATCTGAACACAACACTGACAAACTGGTACAAGAATGCCTCAACGCTTCTAGAAGTACTCAGAGGTATGATTGCTGCAATTCAGGAGAAAGTAGCCGATGAGAGTCGCTTGTTGCTTGCCTTTCTCTGGACGGATGAGGCGGTGAGCCTGATCTGTGAAAAACATGCCATTGACCTTTATATGGCTTCCACCCCGATGCAGGATGAGATGCATAAGCAGTTACTTGGGAAATTGATGCAGTTCTCCCGGGATGAGATGGAGTACCGCAGCAAGATGGGGTATCCAAGTGGCAGTACCAATGCAGAGACAGTGCAGTATAGAAAGGCTGTGCTGAAGAAGTGGACGCAATCCAGTCTCTATCTCGTCCCCAATATATCCAGGTGGCCGAAGCGGGTTTCTGAGATTCTAGCGGGAATCGCAGCCGGTGTTGCCATGGCCTTTGCAACCTTGACAACCATATTTGCAGAAGAGACATTCATCAAAAATTCCTTCCAGTGGGCACTGATTGTCATTATAGGCTATGTATTCAAGGATCGTATCAAGGAATGGCTTAGGATTTTCTTCAATGCGGTGCTTCCCAAGATGATGGCCGATGAAATCTCCTCGTTTCTTTCACCAAAGACCAATAAGAAGATTTGTTCGAGCAGGATCAGGCTTAAGTTTACCACTCCTGATGAGATTCCCTCATCAGTGAAAGAGATTCGGAAGGATAAGAACAATCCCTTCATGGATATGCTTCCCAAGGAAGACATCATCCATTATGTACGAGACCTAGCCATGCACCCCCTGTCCAAGCAGGGAATGGCAAGGGACAGGTTTCCTAGGGAAAACAACTTTACCTTGGTTACCAGAATTCGGCTCGATGATTTTCTCAAAGAGATGGATGATCCCAATGACGTGGTATTCAGAATGGACCCGGATGCAGATGAACTCGATCAGCTCAACAGTGAACGTGTCTATCACCTGCACCTGGTCATACGTGAATACTCAAAGAAAGAAGACTTGGATATCTATAGCCACTACATGGTTGTACTGAACAAGAGCGGTATTGTCCGTCTTGAACAGATGCCGCTCGCCTAGAGCCCTATCTTGCTGGATGCACCAGCCATCGCTTCTATGGTAAGCGAAATGATATGATCCATCTCGAGACCGAGCTTTTCAGCACCTTGGGAGATTATATCCCGGTTCACTCCTGCGGCAAAGGTTTTGCTGGCCCATTTTTTCTTAACCGATTTTACCGTCATCCCTTCCATCTTTGAAGGTCTCATCAATGCAGTTGCGTATACCAAACCGGTCAACTCATCAATGGTGTAGAGAACCTTCTCCATGAAATGCTCAGGCTCTATGGTGCTGCAGATACCGTACCCGTGGCTGCAGACAGCCCTGATGAATGCATCATCTAATTCGATTTCCTTCAATAACTCGGGTGCTTTCTGGCAATGCTCCTCAGGGAACATCCCATAGTCAATATCATGGAGTAGCCCTACCAACGACCAATACTCCTCGTCGTATCCGTACTCCTTTGCGAACCTTCGCATGGTCTCTTCAACACAGTAGGCATGATACACCAGTGCTTCGTTAGGATTGTATTTTCTCAGCAATGCGTCTGCTTCTTCGCGTGTAACCATCACTTTCCTCCTTGTTGCGAGTATAGAATGTTTATACTGTTTCGAAAAGAGAGAAAAAATGCAGGTAACCCCTTTATTAGGCTAAACTGATTGTGGTAGTATTGCTTTGGTGCTTGCCAGACTGGTAGGCCATCTTGTTATGAGGAGGATCCCATGTCTACAGTAGACGACGGTGGCAGTATAAAACCCCTGCCTAGAAACACCCGAACGGCATTCTCCTATCCCCAATACCGGAATTAACAAGATTCTTCCTGCAAGGGGCTGGGTATGGATGCAAACACAGCCATGGAGGAAGTATGATCACCATCAGAAAGAATCTTATGAGCCAGATTCCCGGAGAACCCATCCAGGAGGCTCCCTACACTTGGGTCGATGCAAGGGATATCAACAGAGATGATATCACCCAGCTCGAAGAGAAATATGCCATTTCCAGTGAATTGCTCGCAGATATCATGGACCAGGACGAACAGGCCCGCATTGAACGTGAAGACGACTATGTTGCGTTGATCATGCGTCTGCCCGCCCTGGCCGATGATTGCAAGGGAATAAACCAGTATGCAGTGCCGCTTGGTATCGTGTTGGTTCGTGATACTGTCATCACCATCTGCCAGAGTGATAGTATCGTACTTGAGGATTTTGCAAAGAACCGCTACCGACAATATCCGGTGCAGACAGCTGAAGGGTTTGTGATCAGCATCCTTGGCCGTGCGGTCATGGTCTATATCCGGCTCCTCAAGTACATCAACCGCCAGAAGTCCCAGGTTGAGGAACAACTGCACAAGAGTATCATGAACTATGAACTGATCCAGTTGTTGCAGATCCAGAAATCCTTGGTCTATTTCTCCACCAGCCTGACAACCAATGAAGCGTTGATGGAGCGGATGCAACGCACCCCGTACTTCCGTCTTGAGAGTGAGGAAGAACGTGATTTCCTTGAGGATGTCATTACAGACAACAAGCAGGCCATCGAGATGGCTAATATTTACTCCTCAATCCTGACTGGCACAATGGATGCATTTGCATCGGTCATCAGCAACAATATGAATGTTATCATGAAACGATTGACCATCATCTCGATCAGTCTGATGATCCCGACGTTTGTCACTGGATTCTTTGGAATGAATATTGCCTTGCCCTACATGCATAGTCCTTTTGCCTGGATTGGTATCCTGGCATTCTGTGGTACCAGTGCATTGATCGGTGGTTGGGCACTCTCTGACCGAAGGAATGCGCGGTTGGTCCAGCGCTCGGTTCAGGGATCCCGACAGGCCGAAAAAGAGCACCATAAGAAAAAACAAAAAAAACGTGGCCTTCCTGATTGATTCAAATCCATCTGTAATGGTAATATCCGCTCCGTTCCAGGGAGTACATCACAGATGGACAGTATTGAAGATCTCATGATTGCGTTCGAAGGAACGTATGCAGGCCAGTCTATGGCTGGCTTGGTCGAGTTGTATTCGACCATCGAAAACCAGACGAGTGCTTTCTGCACACAGTATAACATTGCTTGCGGAAGCGGATGTGGAACATGCTGCGAGCATTTTATGCCCGATATAACGGTGAGTGAAGCTCGATTGGTTGCTGCATATCTTCTCTTTGTTAAAAAAGATGAAACCCTTATCGAGGCACTGAGTAGTGCAAGGGGCAATACCAGCGGGCCTTGCCCTCTCTATAACCCTGACTCCCCGTATCACTGCACTGTTTATCAAGCAAGGCCACTTATCTGCCGGTTGTTTGGAGCCTGCGCCAACCAGGGAAAGGACGGAAGGGCAGTGTTCAGACGATGTAAGTATAATGTGGAACAAACCATGCCTTTATCCTTGATCCTGGATGAGGATGTACCGGTGATGCAAGACTATAGTTATGCCCTACGCTCCCTGGATGACGGCAATGGCAAGGTGGGGTACCTCAGTGATATGGTCTCAACCATGGTTGAGCAACTGCGATTTCTCGCAAACATGCTCACTCTGGGCGATACCAATCCGGATGATACCACAACCCCCATTGCAAGTTAGCGGATAACCCTCAGCAGGTACCCGTTAAGGTATTCAGATTCCGGGAAGGAAATCCTGATCGGGTGATCATGTCCCTGGCCGAGTTTCTGGAGAATCTGGATCTCTACCATTGCATCCTTTGCACTCCAGGCCAAGATCATGCGCAGCTGCTCTGCACTGATGGCCGAGCTGCACGAGAAAGTTGCTATGATGCCACCATCCTTGATCTTCTGCATTGCCAGGCGATTCAGGTCCTTGTAGGCTTTCTGGGCTCCTTCTGCCTGTGACTTGGTCTGGGCGAGCTTGGGGGGATCAAGAATCATGAGATCGTAGTGGTCCTTTTCTATATGCCGCATCTGTTCAAAGATGTCACACTGGGTAATTGCCACTTTCTCCCTGCTCCCCTCTGGAATGGTCTTGAGGTCCTGATTGATGTGGATATGAACCAATGCCTGTCGCAGGGCCTGTTCACTGGAGTCCAGGAGATCGACATGCTTTGCTCCAGCTCTCAGGGCATGGAGGGTGAAGGCACCGGTGTAGGAACATCCATCGAGTACCACAGCATCCTTTGCATACGGCTCGATAGCCCGTCTACTCTCACGTTGGTCACAATAGAATCCGCTTTTCTGCCCCTTCCCGGGAGTTACTTCATAGTAGAGGTTGTCTTCACGGAAACGAACAGGGGCCAGTTTCTTGGATGGAATGAAATACTGGCCATCCTGGTAGTAGAGCAGGGTCTCCTTGAGATGTTCTGCAGCAGCAAAAGCACTGTCTGTGTTCAGGATGATCAAGGTTGGCTTGAGCAATGATCCCAATGTTTCCACGATAAGATCCTGGAAGTGATGAGCTACACGACTGCTGATGATGATCCGCAGCATGGTCCCATATACATCCACCACCAAGCCTGGCAGATAGTCGGCCTCGGAGAAGATGATACGGAAGGTAGTGGTTGCCCCTGCCTTGTCCTCGAAAAACATCTTTCTGCGTAGAACACTTTGGGCAATGGTTTGCTTCCACCAGCGTTCATCTATGGTTTGGTTCTCGTTCCAGGAGAGAAGTCGGAGAGGAATATGACTTTCCTTGTCATACCATCCCCATGCAATGAATTGTCCTTCATCTGTTTCTGCCCTGGAGACTCCCGTTTCCAGAAGGGATATGTCATTTGTGATAGCGCCGCTGAAGACCCATGGATGGTGACGTAAGAGTTGTTTCTCCTTGCCACCTTTAATTGTAATGGTTTGCATGGGTACACAATAGCGGAGAGTACTTCTTTTGTCAAAACGTAGGGTCTTCCTTTTGTCGAAACGTTTGTTGACTTGCCACCGTTCCATGTTCGATAATGGCGATATGTTGAAACCGTTGCAAAAAGCAATCCTCTTCGATATGGACGGTACCCTCATTGATACCATTGAGGATATCCGTAGTGCTTTTAATGTTGCTTTTTCCTTGGAGGGCTTGCCTCCCTTCTCGGTGACATTGACAAAACAGGTTGTTGGGCGAGGGCTTTACACTGCACTCAAGAGTGCTTTATCCTACTACGACCACCCCGTTGAGGAAGCTCGGTTTACATTCCTCTATCATTCCATGATGGACCATTATCAGGCACACTATGCTGATAAGAGCCATCCCTATGAAGGCATCCTCCCGCTTCTTGATAGGTTGGAGCGCTCTGGGATTACTCTAGGCATTCTTTCCAACAAAGAGGATGTCCTTACCCAAAAGATTGCCCAAAAACTACTTCCCCGGTATTCTTTCGCATTTGTGAGAGGGTTGGTAGAGGGTTTCCCCAGAAAGCCCGATCGGTATGCCATTGACCTTTTTTGCAGCAGGCAGGGTGTAAACGTAAGTGAACTCTGCTACATTGGGGATAGTGAAGTTGATTATCAGACTGCCCAGAATGCTGGGTGTTCTCATATTCTGGTCTCGTGGGGATTCAGACCGAAGGAAGAACTGCAAGCACTTCCAGGCTCTGTGGTTGTCGATACGGTAGATGAATTGGAGGATGCAATCTATGGCGTACAATGAGAAAGATCTGAGAAGCAAGGCTGAAGCCTATCTACAAGCAGAGGACCAGCAGGTATTCAGGGAAGCTGTCGAACAAGAACTTGCAGGTGGGAACTGGGAAGCGCTGTATGATCGCTTTTATACCAGCCTTTCATTCGGCACTGCAGGAATGAGGGGTGTCATTGGTGGTGGGACCAACCGAATAAACACCTACATGGTACGTAAAGTTACCCAAGGCTTGAGTGAGTATCTCTGTGAGGCTTCCGGCAACCCTTCAGTGGTCATCGCATACGACAGTCGTAACTATAGTGAGCTATTTGCCAATGAGGCAGCTCTGGTACTTGCAGCAAATGGGGTTTCTGTTTTCCTCTATCCGGTACTGCATCCCGTTCCGATGCTCAGCTTTGCGGTACGCTATCTGCAAACCACTGCTGGTATTGTGATCACCGCCAGTCATAATCCGTCTCAGTACAACGGTTACAAGGTCTACTGGAAGGATGGGGGACAGGTGACACCTCCCCATGATTTTGGAATTGCTGAACGCGCAAATGCGGTAAAAGCAAAGGATATAAAGAAGATCAGTGCTGAAAGTGCCCGTTCCAAGGGGTTGCTCGTACCTGTCCCTGAAAAAGTCGACCAAGCATATTTTCACACTGCGCTACAGAATCTGAGACGTCCGGCCTTGGTGCAGAATAACCCGATTACAGTGGTGTACACCCCCCTGCATGGTTCAGGCAATCTTCCTTTGCAGCATCTGCTCTCCCAGGTTGGGATCAAGTGCGTGGTTGTGGAGGAACAACAGGAACCTGATGGGAACTTCCCAACCGTTCCCTTGCCCAATCCGGAACATCCAGAGGCGATGAAGATGGCCTTGGCGCTTGCCAAGCGTGAGAAAGCTGACATTGTACTGGGAACCGACCCGGATGCGGACCGGCTGGGGATCGCCATTCCACTTTCCGAAAAGAAAGATGCTTATCACCTACTCACCGGTAACCAGATTGCTGTACTGCTTGCTGATTATCTGATGGGGGCTGATCGTGAGAATCAAGAGAAGAAAACCCCTCTGGTGGTGAAGAGTCTGGTCACTACCGACTTGGTGAAGCGAATTGTCGAGAGCCAGGGGGGGAGGTGCAAGGATGTCCTCACCGGTTTCAAATATATTGCAGAGGAAATTGCTTCCCTGGAAGGTCCGAGAGGAGAGCGTGAATATTTCCTGTTCGGATGTGAAGAGAGCTACGGATACCTGACCCTTCCCCAGGTACGTGACAAGGATGCCATCAGCAGCGCTCTCATGAGTGTCGAGATGATGTGCTACTGGTCCAGCAAAGGACTGACCCTCAAGGATCGATTGGATCAGATTTATGATATATGGGGATTCTCTACAGAGGCGGTCTTTGCAAAGGACTATGAAGGAGCATCAGGGAAGGAGAAGATGGCTCAGATAATGGCCGGGCTGCGAAAACTCAATGTGGGTGATGAGCTGGCCGGGCATAGAATAACCAGCAAGCAGGATTTGCTTGACGGGAAACAAACAGAATTTCCTCCCAGTGATGTCCTTATCCTTTTCCTTGAGGGTGGCGACAAGATAGTGGTACGACCAAGTGGAACTGAACCAAAAATCAAATACTACTTCTTCTTCTCTGCGGAGGGAACAGACCGTACCGGGTTCGAACAGAACCTGGGTACACGGATAGATGCATATAAGGTGGCCCTCTCGTGATTACTTGCTATTTACTGCAACGACAGAACAAGGAAAACCTCATACTCTCTCCCTACCTTGATACCACCCGGGCAGGGAACTGGAGTGAAGATGAGCAGGTTGTGCTCAAGAGTAGTGGCATGCTTACAAAGAACCAGAAGGATGAAGTTTCCTATGCGCTCTACGCTGCCATTGATTTCAGTGTCGATCGCTGGATTCAGAACAAGCAGTACATCCCAAGACTCCTGATCTCGGCAGCCGTGTTCACCGCTTCCTATTTCTTCATGTCATTGGCGATCAGGGACCCTCTGCCCATGGTTGATGAACTGCTCATCAGCGGAGGTCTGGTTGTGTTTACCTGGAGTTACCTTGCAAAGAAGGACACTCGTTCCTCTATCGCACAAAGAAGGCGCTATGAGCTGAAGCTGCGTTGTGGGGAGAGAGAACAGGAAATTGATGAACAGTTGTTTGCAGTAGAATCGTTCCTTGATGAAGCATCTTCCGCCGATCCGCTTGAACTGTCCAACAGTCTTGCCTTGGTCTCCTCGGAGCCGCTCAAACCAATCAGCTATGATGGTTCGAATGAGACGCTGAAAGAACTAGGGGACTTATTGGCTCGGTACCTAAGCCTGTACAACAAGAGCCTTTACAGAATGGCGCTGAAAGTCCACAACCAACGGATGCAACGTAAAAAGGATGAGCGTCTTGCTGCCCGTCTGTTTCACCAAAGCATGCAGAAGAGACTTGATATTGGCTTGCTTGCCTTGCTGGTCTCTCTCATGGAGTTGTAGCTGAAGCAAAAAGCAACCCGTGGGGTCTTCCTTGTATATGGAAGACCTTTTTCATCCATTGAAACTCTTGCTCCCATTGTTCACACTGGCCATCTACTTGGCCATCCGTGGGTCATGCCTTTTTGCATATCCTCTACTGGTGGGCTTGGCCTTGGGTGTCCTTGTGCTCATTGCGGCCCCATTCTTTCCATCCTGTTCGAGATCCTTGATCATCCTCACCTCTCTCGTGTATTGCTTTTACCTGTTGTTGGGCAGAGGAGTTGCCGGCAGTACCCCATCCTTTGCAATTCCCCAGGATAGAACCGTGAGCTTGGAAGGAACCTTGCAGGAGGATTCATCACTGTCCCGCAATAACGACCAACTGCTGCGTCTTACGTTGACAGGGTGTGCAGCCAAAGGGGGCTATGGGGGAAGTGCCACCGGAGTGATTCCGGTTCTGGTTCCTGTAGAAGAGGTGTTGGTAGCTTCCAGTACTGTCCGGGTTTGGGGGCAGTGGGACGATACAGGATCAGTCTTCTATGCAAGGGACATGCAGGTACTTGTGATCCCACCGTTTGCACTTGGGCGCCGCGCAATGCTTGAACGCTTGCAAGGACGTCTGGACGTGTGTATCGAGGATGCACAGGTAAGGGCTCTTGCTTCCCTTCTCCTCTTGGGGCAGTTGAGCGGGGAATCCTTCGCTCTCAAGGACAAGGCAATCCTCTGTGGATGTGCCCATATCCTTGCCCTATCTGGAATGCACCTGCATTTTTTTATTCTGCTATCAAGTATTTTGTTCAAACGTCTCTTCGGCTCCTTCTGGGGCAAACGTTTCGCACTCATTGTCCCCTGTCTCTATGTATTGGCCGTGGGGCCGAAACCTTCATTGCTCAGAGCCCTGGGTATGTATTTGTTTCAATTGGGGCCGTTTGCAAAACAATTTCCCTTGCTCATTCCTTTCTATCTCACGGGGTTTCTGCAAGTATGGCTCTTTCCCAACTCCGTCGTGCATTTTGCATTTCTCTACAGTTATGCTGCCTTTGCCATGATACTCTTCGGCAGTGGCCTGCCTCCGTTGCCCCTTGCAACCACGGCATTTGCTGTTATTGGTACCGGTCCTGCCAGTATGATGCTTACAGGCTCCTGGAATCCAGCAGGCTTGCTCTACAGTGTCCCTGCAACCCTTCTGATCAATCTTGCCATGTTGTTCAGTTTCCTGGCACTCTTGTGTGGCCCCTGGTGTTCATATCCTCTCAACCTTGTCTATCGGGGAGTGGATGCATTGTTCACCTTTGGTAGTGATCAGGCCTGGATGTTGTCATGGGAGAGCTATGTGCTCTTTGCGCTTGTTCTGTTGACCTCGCTTATCGCAATTGGCTATGCTAAGCGGGTCTTGCAAACAAAACGAAGGAGAGAGTATGCGTTGGAACTTTGCTTACGATTCGCCACTTGCAATCAGCGATCTCTTGCAGAGGGAAGGCCTGGCGATGACCAAGAAATTTGGACAGAACTTCCTGATCTCGAAACCGGTCCGTGAACGCATCGTCTCACTCCTTGAACCGCTGGAGAGTACTTCGGTTTGGGAAGTCGGTCCTGGGATTGGCTCCCTTACTGCAATGCTTTTGGAAAGAGGAGCAGCGGTTACTGCTTTCGAGATCGACCATGGGTTCTGTAGGATTCTCCGGGAACATGCCTTTGGTGAGGACCCTGCATTCCATCTTGTTGAGGGTGATGCCTTGAAGACCTTGCCGAAAGCCTTCGGGCAAACAGCTTTGCCTGAACGGGTCTGTGGCAATCTTCCCTATAATGTAGGATCAGTGGTGATTGCGAAAATCCTTGAGGAAGGGTACCGCATCCCGCAGATGGTGTTTACCCTGCAAAAAGAGGTGGTTGACCGTCTCTGTGCATCTCCAGGGTCAAAGATGTGGTCATCATTCTCGCTTCTTGCCCAGATGGATTATGAGGTAACACAATCGTTTGTCATCAATGCAGGCGCATTTTTCCCTAAACCCAATGTCACCAGCAGTGTTGTGCACTTTGCCCTTCGTGAGGAGAGCTTGGTCAGGGATGAGTTGCGTCCACATTTCTTGTTGGTCATCAGGGATTTGTTTGCACAACGCAGAAAGACGGTGAAAAACAATCTGATGGGTGGAAAGATTGGTGCACTGCTGGGCAAGGAAGGTGTGGAATCGCTGCTTGCTGAGAGCAATGTTGATCCATCCCTCAGGGCTGAAGCACTTTCTTGGCCCCAGTTCCTCTCCCTTGGTGAGACTCTCTCCAACTATCAAGCCACGTAAACCGGCGATACCGTACAAGGCAGATGATTCCCCTGATATTCAGGTCAGCGACCATTGCAAGCCAGATACCCATGAGTGCAAGATTGGTTGTGCCCAGCAGCAGGTAGGCAAGAGGGAGTCGGATCAACCACATCCCGGTAATCGCAATATGAAATGGTCCCTTGGTATCTCCCGCACCACGAAGCACCCCAAACACAAGAATGGAGAGACCGAAGGCAGGCTCCGCGAAGGCTTCCAGGCGCAATACCCGGGATCCAAGTGCAATGACCTGGGCATCACGGGTAAAGAAGCTCATCAGAAGCGGTGCGAACAGGTAGAGAATTACTCCCATGAGTGTCATCAGGAGTGTTCCCATGGCAACACAGGAGCTTGCAAATCGGCGGGCAAGTTGTTTGTCTTCTCTGCCCAGTGATTGGGCGACCAAGGTGGTGGCTGCGGTGGAGAAGCCACTTGCCGGCAGATAGGTCATTGACTCTGCATTGATAGCCAGGAAGTGTGCAGCAAGGGCGGTGGTTCCCAATGTACCAACCATTTTCGTGTAGACGATCTGGCCGAATGAGAGCGTTGATCGTTCAAGTGCCATCGGAAGAGCCAGACGAAGCGAGCTCTTGAGAATGGCTGTATCGAATTTCCAACTCCCTTTCAATGAAAGGCGGATAGGGTTGCTTGTTGTAACCAATATCCCAAAAAGCAGGATGCTGGTGACGGTGCAACTGATACTGGTTGCCATTGCAGCTCCCCGTACCCCGAGTCCAAGACCAGGAAGAGTAACAACGGGAAGGGGGATGCTTGGGAAGATGAAGAAGAGGTTGAGAAGGATGTTCATGAGGTTGTTCAGGCCATTGAGATAGAGCGGCGTCCTGGAGTCCCCGCTGAGGCGAAGCAGGGTACTGATGAGAATCATGAGGAGGTTCGGAAGATACCCCAAGGCAATATAGTGGAAGTACTGCTGTGCCAACGGTTCCACCGCTGCCTCAGCACCGATCCATGAGGGAAGCCTTCTTGCAATGATGAGGAAAGAGCAGGTCAGGAACAATCCAAAAAAGAGAGAGGATAGGATTGCCTGTCGGGTGATGAGACGGGCTCTGTCAGTCTTTCCGCTGCCAAGGTTACGTGCCATCAACACGGCGAAGCCGATGGCAAATGCGTTCATCCAACCATTCACCAGCCAGATGGTGGAGGCTGGAACCGAAACTGCTGCAGTCGCCTGGGCACCAAGAGAGCCCACCATGGCTGAATCGACATAGGTGACGGTGACCTGGAGGAACTGTTCAAGGATGGTAGGCCAGGCGAGCGTCCAGATGATGGTTCTCGCAGGAAGCGATTGATCGAGAAGATTCAATGGTTTTGTACTTCTGAGCATGCCTTATCTACCCTTGGAGACGAGGCAATCGTATAGAAAAGCATGGAACGTGACAAGGGCGGGAAAAGGAAATTCCCGCCCTCTCTATGAAACCTAGATGCTTGCTGCCTGAGCAAGGGTGATTGCACTGGTAACCACAATATCCTCAACAGAGCACCCACGGCTGAGGTCGCTGATCGGCTTGGCAAATCCCTGGAGGATTGGGCCATAGGCTTCAGCTCCAGCAAGGCGTTGTACCAGCTTGTAACCGATGTTTCCAGCCTGGAGGTCCGGGAAGATCAGGGTATTGGCACCACCGGCGACGGGGGAACCAGGAGCCTTGCTCTTGGCAACACTGGGAACAATGGCTGCATCGAGTTGCAACTCCCCGTCAATCTGCAACCCAGGAAGTTTTTCCTTGACTAATTTGGTTGCAGTGACCACCTTGTCGACCAAATCACCCTTTGCCGAGCCCTTGGTTGAGTAGCTGAGCATGGCCACCTTTGCCTCGGTGTTGAGGAAGGTCTTGCAGGATAGGGCAGAAGCTTCTGCAATCTCAGCCAGCTGTTCCGCTGTTGGGTTGGGGATGGTGGCACAGTCAGCAAAAATGAATGAGCCGTTTGCCCCATATTCACTCTTGTCTGTCGCCATAACGAAGCATGAGGAAGCAAACTTGATCCCGGGCTTGGTCTTGATAATCTGGAAGGCAGCAAGAAGCACGTTGCCGGTGGTGTTCTCAGCGCCGGCAACCATGGCATCTGCCTTTCCCAGGCGGACCATCATGGCCCCCCAGCGAAGAGGGTCTACGATTCCTTCATATGCTTCTTCTTCGCTCATGCCTTTATGCTTGCGAAGTTCGTAATATTCCTTTGCAAAAGATGTACGATCTTCACTGGAAGAGGGGTCTACAATAGAGATGCCTTCAAGAGAAGTCTTTGCTGCTTCTGCAGCTTTCTTCACTGCATCCACTGCACCGACCAGGATGACCGATTTTGCCAGTTTCTCATCAATAATCTTCCGTGCGGCCTGGATGGTTCTGCTCTCAGTACCCTCAGCCAGGACAAGATTCTTCTGGGCCTCAATTGCTTGGGCCTTCATTTTTTCTGCAAACGTCATGGTTATGCTCCTTGACAGGTTGGATTAGGTAGTACCCGATCAGTGTATCACGTTAGAATATCTTAGAAAAGGCTTGATGGTTTGGCTTTACAGTCTCCTCCTTGCCCGTTTGTTTGCTTTCCAGTACAATGCGGTTCATGAAAGAGAGCATGCGCATCGGAGTATATGGCTTGGGACGGTTTGGATCCTTCTGGGCCAAGGAATTGGCCGAACACGGGTTTGAGGTAATCGCCTACAGTAGACGGAATAAAACCGTTCCCCCAGGGGTGCGTCTCGGGAGTGAGGAAGAAGTTCTTACCTGTTCTGCTTTGTTCTATTGTGTTTCCATCAGCGCATTCAGGGATGTGCTGGCACGTACCGCCGGAAATATCGGGAAGGACACCGTGGTGATGGATACCTGTTCTGTGAAGCTCTATCCGGCAAAGGTTATGCAGGAGCTGCTTCCTTCCTTTGTGCAAAGCATAGCAACCCACCCAATGTTTGGCCCTGATTCTGGCAAGCATGGGGTGAAAGGCCTTCCCTTGGTGATCTGTCCGGTCAACTGCAAACAGGAGACGCTCTCCTGGTGGGTGGATGAATTTGCCCGTTGGGGTCTCGATGTTATGCATATGAGCTGTGACCAGCACGACCGTGAGGCTGCCTGGTCCCAGGGGATCACCCACTTCGTGGGACGTACACTCTCTGAACTCTCCCTTGGCGATACCAAACTTGCGACCAAGGGATACAGGACCCTTATGAGTGTTGTGGAGCAGACCTGCAATGATCCAATGCAGCTGTTCTATGACCTGCAACGCTACAATCCATATGCAAAGCAGATGCGCATGGGGCTCAAAGGAGCCCTCGATACGGTCATGGAGGTTCTGAAGAAGCAGGAGGAAATTGAGTGAATGTATGTGTATATACCTTGGGATGTCGGCTGAACCAGTGTGAAAGTGAGGCAATAGCCGATTCATTTTCCAAGGAAGGTTTCACCGTGGTTACTGAAGATCAGGGTGCTGATTTATATATTGTCAATACATGTACTGTTACCAGCAAAGCAGAACAGAAAGCAAGAAGAATGATCCGTAAGTTTGCGAGAATTGCCCCAACCCTTGCCACGGGTTGTTATGCCCAGGTCAATGAGGAAGAGCTCAAGGCACTCAGTAATCAGGTCATAGTGGTTCCCTTGGAAAAGAAGGCACATCTTCTTCAGCTTGCCAAGCATCTGAAAGCTTCTCTGGTCTCTGGTATGAGCATGAAGGAGGGGTGTCTTTCCTTCAGTGATGGGGAAGCCTCTGTCTTTGATTATGATGCGGCCTCTTTTTCCTACCACAGCAGGGCGTACCTGAAAATCCAGGATGGGTGCGACAACAGTTGTGCCTACTGCCGGGTGCATATTGCGCGAGGAAAGTCAGTGAGCCTTGATCACACGCTGGTGATCGAGCGAGCTCTGGCACTCGAGGAGGCTGGTTTCCAGGAGATCATGCTCACCGGTGTCAATCTTACCATGTATGACCATCAGGGCGATGGTCTGGGAGGGTTGCTTGAGAAGTTGCTCTCAGCACTTTCTGCAAATGTCAGGCTTCGTCTCAGTTCCATGGAACCAGACCATATCGACGGTCGTCTGTTGGAAGCCTTGAAGGACCCAAGGATGCAACCACACTTCCACATTCCGGTACAGAGTGGAAGCGATCGGGTTCTGCAACTCGTTGATAGGCACTACACCATCAGTGAACTGTCCGCAATTCTGGAACAGCTCAAACATGCGAAGGATGACCCCTTCCTGGCAGCGGATATCATTACCGGCCTCCCCGGGGAAAGTGAAGAGGATTTCCAGGAAACCAAGCAATTCATACTCAGCCAGGGCTTCTCCATGTTGCATGTGTTCCCATTCTCACCCAGACCCGATACCCCGCTCTATCATGCAAAACATCGCGTGCCTGAGAAAATACGCGATGAACGGGCCCTTGAACTCCGGGAACTCTCAAAGCAGTTGCACGATGCGTATAAAGAGAGACAACTGGGAAAGGAGAGTGAGGTGATCCTCCAAAACAGGAAGGGGGGGCACTGGTATGGGTTGAGCGGGAACTATCTGGAAGTAACAGTAACTGATGCGCCTCCTTTCGCAAGGGAAGGAATGTTGGTGAAGGGACGCTTCAGTGACAAGCTGCCCAAAATAGGGAAGATGGAGTTTATCTCCTATGAAACAGCTATTCGCAACTGAACGCCTTGACGCATATATCATTTCCAGGTCGCTTGCTGGACCGTACCTGGCATATGAGAAGCGGAACCGGGAATTGTTTCGTCCCTACTCAATTGCGCAGAAGGAGAGTTACTACACCTTGGGTTCGTTCCAGGATGTAGCGGATCGTCAGTTCACACTCTATGAGGAGCACAGGATGCTTCCCTTGTTGTTTTTCGAGAAGGATAAAAGAAAGCATGTGATTGCCTTGGTGAGCCTGAACCAATTGGTATGGGGACCTTTTCGGTCAGGAAAGCTCAGCTATAGTGTGGATGGTGATAAGTTGCGTCAGGGCTATGGCACAGAGGCAGTGAAGGGAATTATCGACTATGCGTTTGGACAGCTTGGTTTGCATCGCATCGAGGCCCATATCCAACAGAACAATAGTGCAAGTCTTGCGTTTGCTGAGCACTTGGGATTCCAAGCGGAAGGAATGGCGAAGGGCTATCTATACAGGGATGGGGAGTGGGTGGACCATCTACGCCTATCCCTGCTCAATGAATGTTTGGATATGCGCTCCTTCAGTTAGTACGACTTCTCAGTTCCCTCACCGTTATCTTGGGTTCCTGGATGGTGACCATGGTATTGGGAGCAACCGATTCCTTGATCCATACGTTGGAGCCTATTACTGCATTTTTCCCGATGGTGATATCGCCAAGGATAGTCGCGTTGGAATAGATGGTTACATTGTCTTCAATCGTGGGGTGCCTTTTTGCCCCCCTGATCAAGCTTCCGCAAGCATCTTTTGGAAAGCTCAATGCACCGAGGGTGACCCCTTGGTAGAGCTTTACATTGTTTCCGATAACCGTGGTCTCCCCGATAACCACACCAGTTCCGTGGTCGATGAAGAATGAATTTCCTATCTCTGCCCCGGGGTGGATATCGATACCGGTCTCCTTGTGTGCAGACTCATTGAACATGCGGGGGATCAGGGGAACACCCATCTTGAACAATTCATGTGCAATACGGTGGATGGTAAGCGTCTTGATGCAGGGATAGGAGAGGATGACCTCCCTGATATTCCTTGCTGCTGGGTCCCCATCGAACGCTGCCTTGGCATCCATCTTCAGCTGTATGCGGAGTTGGGGCAAGAGTTTACATAGCTTCCTGACCGTACTATCGGCTTTCTCCTGTGCCTCACACTCATCAAGTGAAGGGTCGTCGTACCGGCATGCGAGAAATACCTGGGTTTTCAGCTGCGTACAAACTTCTTGCATCTGTGCGCTCAGGATTTCTTGCAGTCCCAGTTCAGCACGGTCACGCCCACAACGGCCAGGGAACATCAGTTCAAGGAATTCATTGGAGATTTCCCCAATGGAGAGCATCTGAGGCAGTGGTTTCAAACCATGGAAATTGGCATTTCCTGCAACACGGTCGAAGGTCGCATAGAATGCATCCACATAGGATGAAGCATCAAATTGTTGGTCTTTGCACGGTTTCATACGGCTACCATACGGTTCTTGCAGGCTTTTATGCAAGCACCTAGCCTAGGAACTGTGCAATCCTTGCATGTAACGTGCCCGCCAGATGGGTGGCTATGGCCAATTTCAGTAGGTCGCCAAGAATGAAAGGAAGCATACCTGCCTGCAGTGCTACCTTCCAGGAGAGATTCCCCACAACCTTCAAATAGGGGACTCCTGCAAGATAGATGACCAGTGTGGCCCCAAGGCCAAGGAGAATGCACAACATTCTGAATCTTCCTGGGTACTCGTCCTTCCTGCGGTAGTTGCCGGCTAGACCTGCAAGAAAGGAGGCAGGAAGCAAGCCGAAGAGGAATCCCCCAGTGGGGCCCAGGAGGATTCCCAAGCCGCCGCCACTACTGAAAACCGGTAAACCGATTGCTCCCAGCAGCAGGTAAATTGCCGTGCTGCCCATCCCCACAGCCGGCCCGCCGAGAAATCCCGCGAGCAGGACAAACAGTGTCTGCAGGGTGATGGGGACAGGAGGGAGAGGGAACCTGAGATAGGCACCAACGATGATCAAGGCACTGAAGAGAGAGGTAAGCAATAATCGTTTTTGTTGCATGGGGGGAGCGTAGCACAACACATTTTTAATTGTAAACAGCAAACTGGTTGACAATTGAAGAAGTGCACACTACCATCGGTCGCATGAATCATGCCCAAACATTGCTGCAAATTCTTTCTTCCAATCGGGATCGCCACCAGAGTGGTCAACAGCTTGCCGGTGAGATGGGTGTAAGCCGAACCGCTGTCTGGAAGGCCATGGAAACCTTACGTAACCAAGGTCATGTCATCGAGGGGATTCCCAACCGGGGGTATCGCTTGCTCACTTCCACCATTTTATATTCAAAGGAACGTCTGCAGGCCCTTCTTCCGTCCTGGGAGCTCCATCTATTCGATTCAATTGACTCAACCAATCGATATGCAAAAACATTGAAATCCGGGAAAGCCCTCGTCCTGGCCTGTCATCAGAGCGAGGGGAGGGGACGACTCTCAAGGAGCTTCTACAGTCCTCAGGGAGGTCTCTATCTCAGCCTGCTTTTCCCTGCTGTATTTCCATTATCCGATGCATCGCTGATTACCAGTGCAGCTGCGGTGGCAGTCAGTGAGGCCATTGAGGAGAAGTGTGGGAAGTACTGCCAGATCAAATGGGTCAATGATCTGTTCTATCAGAACCGAAAAGTCTGCGGCATCCTTACTGAAGGGGTGCTGGGAGTGGAGAGTGGACGACTCACTGCAGTGGTGGTTGGTATCGGCCTTAACCTGTTCACCAAACGGGAAGCATTCGAGGATTCACTCAAGACAATTGCCACTTCGCTCTATGATGGAGAGGATTCCCTTCCCGCTGGATTCTCTGTGGATGCGCTTGTCGCAAGCATGGTAGATAAGCTGGAGGATTCCTTGGCTGCCTTGGCTGACCGCCCCTTCCTCTCTGCATACCGTGATAGATCCTTGGTGATAGGACATGAGGTGCGCGTGCATGCAGGATCTGAGGAGTATATGGCCAGAGCCATTGCAATCGATGATGAAGCCCGCCTGGTGGTTGAGAATGAGCATGGGGAGAGAAAGGTTCTCTCCAGCGGGGAAGTCAGCATCCACCTTGAAGTCTGACTTTGGTTTGTTGTATAGTCATTAGCTACAAACAAAGGAATGGAATAATGCTAGAAGCGGTGCGTGAAACTTGGAAGAATCTTATTGAGCAGCAGTTGCACATCTATGCTGTTGAGATGTTGGGCGATGCCCCTGAATTGCCAGCATTGGCAGTGCAGAGTCCTCCGAAGCCTGAGCTTGGTGATCTTGCTTTCCCGCTCTTTGCCTATGCAAAGGTCCTGAGGACAGCTCCCCCCAGGCTTGCATCTGAACTCAAGGCACGTATTGAACGGCTTGATGATCGTCCCTCTGGTGAGATTCTCTTGAGTGGACCTTACTTGAATGTCCGCATCGACATGTGTTCTGTTGCAACTGCTCTTTCAGAGCGTATTGCACAGGAGAAGGATCGCTATGGGTGCAGTGAATCACTCAAGGGCAAGAGGATTACCATTGAGTTCAGCTGTCCCAATACCAACAAGCCTCTCCATCTGGGCCATATGCGCAATGACAGCCTGGGGGAGAGTGTTGCCGCCATCCTGAAGGCCAATGGGGCTGAGGTTCGTAAGGTGAACCTCATCAATAACCGCGGGGTGCATATTTGCAAGTCAATGCTTGCCTACCAGAAGTTTGGAGGTGGTGAGACTCCCGAATCCAGCGGTATCAAGGGAGACCATCTTGTTGGTAAGTACTATGTCAAGTTTGCTTCTTGGGCAAAAGAGGATCCCTCCGCTGAGGGACAAGCCCAGGAGATGTTGCAGAAGTGGGAGAGCGGGGACCCTGAGGTGATGGCACTTTGGGAGAAGATGAACGGCTGGACACTCGAGGGGCTCTCTGAAAGCTATGAGAAGATGGGAATCAGTTTTGATGCCTATTACTATGAGTCTGAGACATACAAGTATGGGAAGGACGAGATCCTCAAAGGCCTTGAGAAGGGTGTCTTCTATCGTGAGGAGGATGGATCGGTATGGGTTGACCTGGAGCCGATCAAGCTGGACAAGAAGGTGCTCCTGCGCAAGGATGGAACCAGCTTGTACATGACCCAGGATGTGGGTACAGCCATCATGAGACACAAGGACTGGCCGTTCGACTCCTTGATCTATGTGGTTGCCAGTGAGCAGAGGTATCACTTCATGGTGCTCTTCTATGTGTTGCAGTTGTTGGGGTACTCCTGGGCTGATGATCTCCATCACCTCTCCTACGGCATGGTGAACCTGCCTGATGGAAAGATGAAAAGCCGGGAAGGAACCGTTGTTGATGCCGATGAGTTGGTTGATACCCTCACTTCCCTTGCTCGTAGCGAGATCCGTGAGAAAGAGCGTGAAGACCTTGTTGATGATGTAGAGAAGACAAGTAGTGCCATCGCACTCGGTGCACTGAACTACTACTTGCTGCAAGTCTCCCCGACCAAGGATATGATCTTCAATCCTGCTGAATCCATCTCTTTCAACGGGAATACCGGACCCTACCTCCAGTACATGGGTGCGCGAATCTCAAGCATGCTCAGGAAGTATCAGGATGAAGCGTTTGCCGATTGCCATGCGATGCCATTCGACAGCAGCTTGCTGACCCTCCCCGATGAGCGGGAACTTATCAAACAGCTTGCACGCTTTCAGGAGGTCGTTGAGAGGGCGGGCAGTGCATATGATCCCTCGGTTGTTTGCAGCTATCTCTATGATATCTCAAAGTTGTTCAGCCGATGGTATCATGACAATCCGGTCCTGAAGGCTGCTTCCCGCTCCCTGGTCCGTTCCCGTATCGAACTGGTGAGCATGGTCTTGCAGGTGATCAAGAATGCCTTCAGCTTGATTGGTGTTCCCTTCCTCGCTTCGATGTAAGGGGTTTACCTACTTACTATAGAGTGAGCAGAAACGGTTGATGAACCGTTCCTCTTCCCACTCTATGTCAGGATCGTCGTCCAGGAGTATCCTGTAGAGGAAACGCTGGACGACGCTGCTGAAGCTCTGGATTGCAAGATCCAGATCCTCTATATCCAACCTGCCGCTATTGCTCAGGCTCTCCAGGAGAATACTGCTCTGGCCTATGAGCATCTCGTCCAGAGTCCGTTTGATGCTGGCGGCTTCCCTGTGGGTCAGGGCCTCACTTTCGATAATCCGGTAGAAGGAGCGCATGACCTCATCCTCATACAAATGGTGCCAGTGAGCCATTGCCCTGCCCAGTACCTCATTTGCACTGCCTTCCAGGCTGATGGATCCCTTTTGTTTGTAGGCAAGCGTATTGCAGTAGGAGAAAAGCTCTGCAATCAATGCCTCCCTGCTCCGGAAATGGTGGAAGATTGCAGCCTTGCTGATGTTGTTTTGCTTTGCAAGCACACTGAGTGAGACCGCCTCAAGTCCTTGCTGAGAACCCAAATCCAATAAAGAAAGAATAAGTTGTTGCTTCGTTGTGGTTGTATGCATACTCAATAATAACCGAACGGTCGGTAAGTTTTCAATGCCTTTTTCTTTGTTTTTCAATCAATTAGCTCAAAAAGGTTGTTGCAATAGATTCCCATTTTTGGTATAAGGGACAAGACAAATTAAATTGAAGGATGAATATCGACATGTACGCACTTGTAGAGATTCTCGGAAAGCAGTACAAGGCCGTTGAAGGTGAGACAGTCCAGGTTGATTATATCAGCCAGAATGAGGCTGGTTCCTCCCTTGAGTATGCCACCGTTCTTGCCGTTGTGGATGAGAACAATGCAACGTTTGGCACCCCCTATGTAGCAGATGCCGTTGTGAAAGCAACGCTATTGGAGCACATCAAGGGTGACAAGATCAGAGTGTTCAAGAAAAAGCGCCGGAAGGGCTATACGAGAACCCAGGGTCACCGCCAGCGGTACTCCCTGATCACGATCGACAAGATCATTGCATAAGGAGGGCGAAAGATGGCACATAAGAAAGGTGGCGGTAGTTCCCGCAATGGTCGCGACTCCAATGCCCAGAGACTGGGTGTGAAGCGCTTTGGTGGACAGTTGGTCAAGGCAGGAGAAATCCTTGTTCGTCAGCATGGAACCAAGTTCCATCCTGGTGAGAATGTAGGCCTCGGTTCCGATTATACGTTGTTTGCAAAAGCTGAAGGTACCGTGCTGTTTCACAGCCGGAAGAACCGGAAGTACATCAGCATCGTGACTGAGTAAGTTAAAAAGTAGAAGTAAACAAGATAATGTTTGGATTTTCAGACGAAACCTATCTTGATGTTGCCTCCGGAAACGGGGGCAACGGTTGTGTATCCTTTCGAAGGGAAAAATATGTTCCCAAGGGTGGCCCGGATGGCGGCGACGGCGGCCGTGGCGGGGATGTGGTATTCGTCGTCAAGCATAATCTGAGAACCCTGGCCCATCTGAAATTGGTCCGTACCTATCGTGCGGAGAATGGAAGGAATGGACAAGGGGATCGTTGCTATGGACGCGATGGTGCAGATATTGAGATACCGGTGCCTCCGGGGACGGTAATCAAGGATGCCTACACTGGTGAGATCATCAAGGATCTGACCGACGAAGAGCGATGGGTGTTTCTCAAGGGTGGCAGGGGTGGCCAAGGCAATTGGCACTTCCGTACCGCAACCAGGCAAGCTCCCCGTTTTGCCCAGCCGGGTGAGAATGGCGAGGAGATGCGCATTGGCGTTGAATTGCTTGTCATTGCCGATATCGGCTTTGTCGGCTTCCCCAATGCAGGAAAGTCAAGCTTGCTGAATATACTTACCAATGCCCGTACCAAGGTTGCAGGTTACCCATTCACCACAAAGATTCCCCAGTTGGGTATGATGCGATATGATGAACATGATATCGTTTTGGCTGATATACCTGGTTTGATTGAAGGGGCCAGTGAAGGTTCTGGAATGGGAATCAAATTCCTCAGACACATCAGCAGGACCAAGGGACTTGCATTTCTCATTGACTTGAGTGATGAGCGATATCTTGATGCATATGATATACTATGCAAGGAACTGGAGGCGTTCGAACCTGAACTGCTGAACAAGCATCAGGTAATCATCGGAACAAAGACTGATGAACCTGGAACAGGGGAACGACTGGAAGAGTTGAAGCAGAAGTATGCAGACAAAGAGGTTATCGGCCTCTGTGTGTATCTGGATCAAGGAGTTGATGCGGTCAAGCATGCGTTCATCCGGATGGTGGAGAAGCAGGAATCGGCAAAGGATGTATCCGCTGCTGATGAAGGTGGATTCACTGCCACCGTTGATCATGATGCTTACTACCCAGAAAACCCGGACGAGCTATAGGAGGAACCCTTGGCACAAGCAGTACCCACGGCCCTCGTGGGAGGTAGTTTTGACCCGGTTCATCTTGGTCATCTGCACTTGGTGCATACGGTGGCTTCCTTCACTGCATATAGACGATTTATCTTTGTCCCGGTTGCCCGCAACAACTTCAAGCGAAATGTAAACCCATCGTCTGCAGAACACAGGATGGAGATGCTCCGTTTGGGTTTTGATGCATATCATGGTCTCTATCCTGAAGACCCTGAGATGGAATTCATCGCTGATGATTGTGAGATCAATCGAGGCGGAATATCCTACACCTATGACACCGTCAAGCATCTGTATCTCCAGTACAATATCAAGGGACGGCTTGCAGTGGTCATGGGTGATGATCTGCTTGGTGATCTCCAGAAGTGGCATGCTTATGAGCAGCTTAAGGAGTTGGTGACCTTTGTAGTCATCAGACGGGAAGGGGAGAATGCTCCCTTCAGTGACCTTGCCGCAGATCTTGTGTATCTCGAGAATCCCCGGGTGGAAGATAGTTCAACCCAGATACGGGAAGCTGCAAGGATGCTTGGGGAAAAAGACTCATTGCCGAAACATATTTCACAGCTGATGCCTGAGGAGGTAGCTCGCTATGTCGAGTCATTTCGACTCTACCGAACTTGAGCACGAACTGTCAGAAACCTTGTCTGCCAAGCGATACCGGCATAGTGTTGCTGTAGGGGAAACCTGTGTGCGGCTTCAGCATAGATATCATGAGACATTTGATGAGCGGGAACTCTACCAATGTGGTTTGTTGCATGATGTAGCACGGGATTGGGATCCCACAGCGCTCATCCAATTCGCTGATGAGCATCATCTCCCATTGGAGAGTGAAGAGAAGGATTGCGCTGTTCTATTGCACGCTCCCGTCGGGGCAGCTTTGCTACAGGAGCGTGGTTTTTCCAGACAACTCTGTATTGCTGTCCGCTATCATACAATCGGAAGCATATACATGGGGAGAATGGGCTTGCTCCTTTATATCGCTGACTATATCGAACCGAATAGGATGCATTTGGACGATGAGGAGCGATCATCCTTGCTTGCTGAGCCGACCCTTGATGCCTTGTGCATCAGGATATTGGAAGCAGAGCGAGCACACTTGCTTTCCAAGGGAAAGACCGTCACCCACTCAGGGCTGGAGTTGCTTCATTTTCTCAAGGAAGGTGGCAAGCTGTGAAAAGAACAGGGGTGCTCCTGTTGAGCCTGGTTGTTCTCTTGTTTGCTGGCTGTGCGCATGATGCCCCCGAGGCATATTATGGATTGTTCGAGGATGAGGCGGCCTTGATTGCATTCGAGAAAGAGGAAACACTGTTCCTTGTCATCCTTCCTTGGTCGATGGTTGAGAACCAGGCTGGAAAGAGTGGCAGTCCTCCCTCAAGTCTGCTGATGGAGTTAGGGGGATTGGACCCACTGATCGTGGTGGAAGGGCAAGGAGAAGAGCTGGCCAGAATTCGGGCTCTCCTGACCACGCTTGTCGTCGATACATCCGATCGTACACGTGAGGAGGTGGATGGGCAAGCAATGTTGGAAGCACTGAAAGCAGGCGCTCCCTACTTGAGGAAATCTGGTTTGGCAGATACACTTTCCACCACCTGTCCTGGCTTGGATCCCTTCTTGTTGTTGCAGCGGATAGAAAAATTTCGTGTGTATGATTTGAGAAATGTACTGGAAGAGGAAATGGTTGTTGATTGGCAGCAACTGAAAAGCCATATGGGTCTGTATCTTGAACAGATTCAGATTGTACGATGAAACGTGTAAAGAACGAAATGTAGGAGTTTGTAGGAATGAATGATTTGGTACAGGCCAATGCGCATACTATTGGCCAGTTTCTGGAAGATCATAAGTGTAAGGATGTAAACATCCTCGATGTAACGCAGGAATGCTCTTGGGCAGATTGCTTCATCATTGCAACAGTAAGCAGTGTGGGGCATCTACGTGGTGTAACCCATGAACTCTGGGGTACCTTGAATGAACTGGGATTGGAAGTGACCAACCGGCACAAGAAGCCGGCAGGTGATGGTTGGGAGTTGATCGACTGTGGTGATATCATCATCCACCTGATGAGCAGTGAGCTTAGGGATTTCTATTCCTTGGAGAGGCTCTGGCAGAAGAGAGAAAAAGAAGAACAGGAAGAGTAGACTACTCCTCAATATTCTCCCGTATCTTGATGATGGTCTGGGTGATGGTGTCGACAATGGGGTCTTGCTGGTTCATCAAGTGGCTGAACAGTTTTTGGATGGCATCATAACCCTGTCGTTCGGGTTGCTGGCAGATGGTGAATGTAATGACCCCTTCTTTCACCAGGTCTCTGGTTACTGGAACGTCATCAAAACTGAAGGTTCTCAGTCTATCCTGCCTGCCAAGGTCCTTGACCGCCTGGCAGGCGCCCTGTACCCCGGCAGCCGTCAGATACAAGCTGTTGATGTCCTCATGTTGTTCCAGACAGGAACGCGTTCGCTCATAGCCGATGGTGTCATCATCAAGGCTTTCCACAGTATCCACCACAACATAGTCCGCTCCATGCTCCTGCAACCCTTCAATGAATCCCCTGATACGCTCCTGATGGCCTTTCATGTTGAAGGAACCGGTTACGATAAGGATGCGTTTCTGGGTCTTCCCGCATAGCAGCAAGAGACCGCTGGCTGTCCTTCCTTCCAGGTAATAGTCTGGTCCTACATAAAAAAGACGGTGTGAGCTGTCAATATCAGTATTGACTGTCACTACCGCAGTGCCGCTTTCTGCAATCCTGTCGATGGCCTCAATCACTGGCTGCACATCAAGGGTTGTAACACAGACTCCATCATAGTGCTTTGCTTCCAGATGCTTGAGCTCTTTCAGGTGCACATCGAGATCGAATGATTTGATCTGGATTATATCCAGGATGACGCCGAAGTCACTCAGCTCTCGTTCTGCTTGGCGAAAACCTGCGATGACATCGTCAAAGAATGGGTTGCCTATACTTGGCAAAAGACACCCAATTCTTAAAGGTTGTTTCCTTCTTGCAAGTACTTTTCCTGCAAGATTTGGGGTGAATCCCATATCATCAGCGATAGCCTGCACCCGTTTTGCAACTTCTTCACTCACTCCTTTGCGTTTATGAAGAACCCGATCGACGGTTCCCCTGGAAACTCCTGCCTCTTTTGCGATATCTCTAATGGTAACAGCCATGGTAGTCCTTTTGCATGAGGATACGCTGACAACGTTGCATGTGCAAGTGTCCTCAGCTGGATTTTACCCGCTTTTTGCTTAACACATCAAACACCACAGCTGCAAGAACAACGATACCCTTGACAGCTTTCTGCCAGTTTGCATCTATTCCAAGTATCGACATGCCGTTGTTCAAGACACCCATGAAGATAGCTCCGATGATTGCCCCACCAACGGTCCCTGTCCCTCCATAAGCTGAGGCTCCTCCGATGAAACAAGCCCCGATTGCATCCAGCTCATAGTTGGTCCCTGCTGTCGGGGCTGCAGAATTGAATCGTGCAACTCCCACCAGGGCAGCCACACCGGCGAGGAAGCCCATATTCGCATAGGCGAAGAAGAGTACCCGATTGGTATTGACTCCCGAGAGTTTTGCTGCCTTCTCATTGCCGCCCAATGCATAGAGATGTCTTCCTGGGACACTGCGAGAAGTGAAGTAGCTGTATCCTAGCACGATTACTGCAAGCAGGATCAGGACAACAGGGATCCCTTTGTGCTGACCAAGCAAGCCTGCTATCAAAAGGATGGCTGCTGAGAGGAAAATGATCCGTGCGATGGTAAATGCCAAGGGTTCAATCTGATACCCCTTTTTCTTCTTGGTCTGTCGATTGAACAGTGTATATGCTATGACGATCAAGCAGATGATGACGCCAATGATGAATGTGATGGTGAATACCTTTGTCTTGTCGTCTGTGTTGGGCAGGAAGCTGTTGAAATACTTCAGGTACTCTTCCGGGAAGGGGGAGATGGTCAGCCCATTGAGTATAAGCAAGGCAACCCCTCTCCAGAGAAGCATCCCCGCCAGGGTGGTAATGAAAGGAGGAATACGTACATAGGCAATCCAGAACCCTTGCCACGCCCCGATAGCCAATCCTGTAAGCAAACAAACAAAAATGGAAAAGTAGATATTCCAACCAAGGTTCACGATCAAGGTTCCGGCCAAGGCCCCAACCAAGGCAACAACAGAACCAACTGAAAGATCGATGTTCCCACCGGTGAGGATACAGAGCAACATACCTGTGGCCAGAATCACCACGTAGGAGTTCTGGCTGATGAGGTTCGAGATGTTGGCTGGGACGAAAAGGGAACCTCTCCCACTGGCGCTGATCAAGCCATTGAAGAGAATCATTGTTGCGATGAGGACCAAAAGCATGGAATTCTTCTTCATAGATTCCTTGATCCCGAGGCTATGTCTCATGATGTTCTTGCTCCTTTCTGGTTCTGGATGATACACGTCATAATTGCTTCCTGACTCGCTTCAGAGCCAAGCATTTCCCCTACGATTCTTCCTTCGCTGAGTACATAGATCCGGTCACAGATACCAAGGATCTCAGGCATTTCGGAAGAGATGACGAGGATGGACTTCCCTTCTTCAGCCAGTTGGTTGATGATGGTGTAGATTTCATATTTTGCACCCACATCAATACCTCTTGTTGGTTCGTCAAGCAGGAGTATATCTGGTTCGGTAAAGATCCATTTACCCAGCAATACCTTCTGTTGATTGCCTCCTGAGAGGTTGTTGACCTCTTCAAATACCGAAGAACATTTCGTTCCAATTTTCGCTACCATATTCTTGGACACCTGGATTTCCAGGTCTGGGTCTATGATCTGGTGGTTGCTGATCGCTTGCAGGTTCGCAAGGGTGGTGTTCTCCATGATGGATTTGGAGAGAATAAGACCATTGGTCTTGCGGTCTTCGGTCACATAGGCAATCTTGTTCTCTATTGCCTGTTGTACGGTGTTCAGGTGAACTTCCTTCCCGTTGATGCGTATGGTACCGCTTATGTCCTGCCCATAGCTCTTTCCAAACAGGCTCATGGCAAACTCTGTTCTGCCTGCGCCCATCAGGCCGCTGATCCCTACCACCTCTCCTTTGTGGAGTTTTATATTGATATCATCACAGATCTTCTTTCCTGGATTGAGCGGGTTGTAGACATTCCAATGCTCAACCTCAAGACTGACATCTCCGATGGTTGTGTTCCGTTTTGGGAATCGGTCTTCAATACTTCGACCGACCATTGCCTTGATGATCTCATTCTCATTGAATGCCCTCTCATGTTTGTCCATGGTGGTGATGACCTGACCATCACGGATGACGGTAATCCTATCGGCAACATAGGAGACCTCATTGAGTTTGTGTGAGATGAGGATACTGGTCATTCCCCTCTCCTTGAATTGCAGCAGGAGGTCGAGTAATTTTTTTGCATCGGAATCATTGAGAGAAGCGGTTGGTTCGTCGAGGATCAGTACTTTGACGTTCTTTGCCAGCGCCTTGGCGATTTCAACCAGTTGTTGCTTACCAACCCCGATATCCTTGATCGCAATTTTGGAGGATTCCTCCAGTCCGACCACGGAAAGCAGCTCGTCTGCCCTGTTGTATGTTTGGTCCCAATCGATACGGAAGTAGAAGCCTCTCTCATTTCCCAGGAACATGTTCTCACCGATGGTAAGATAGGGGACAAGGGCAAGCTCCTGATGAATGATTACAATCCCTTTCTGCTCACTCTCCTTGATGGTATGGAAATGGCAGGATTCCCCGTGAATGAGGATTTCTCCCTCAAAAGAACCGGAAGGGTATACACCACTGAGAATGTTCATCAGTGTAGATTTCCCAGCTCCATTTTCTCCTACAATTGCGTGGATTTCACCTTGCCTGACATCAAGGTTGACGTCATCCAAGGCTTTTACCCCGGGAAAATGCTTGGTGATGTGTTTCATTTCTAAGAGTAGGGTATCCAAAATTATCCTCCAAGAAGACGGGCAACAGCTGCTGCCCGTCTCTTTCAGAAAAAGTTCAGACCTGAATGTCGGCTTCGGTGTAGTATCCGCTGTCGATCAACAGTTCCTTGTAGTTGTCCACCGTTGCAAACACAGGTTCACAGAGGTAGGACGGGATGATGCCGGTACCGTTGTCGTAGGTGGTGGTGTCGTTCACGTCAACTTCCTCACCCTTTACGATGGCATTGACCATTTCCACAACCTTGCTTGCCAAGGTGCGGGTGTCCTTGAAAATGGACATAGCCTGCAAGCCCTGCAACATGTTCTTGACTGCTGGCTTGTCGCAATCCTGGCCAGTGATGATCGGGAAGTTGTCCTTGGTGTAGCCTGCAGCCACCAAGGCATTGGTGATTCCGTTGGCAACTGAGTCATTGGAGGAGTAAACTGCATCAAGGCGTTTCCCGTTCGGGCCGTATCCGTTAGCAGTGATGAGGTTCTCCATGCGCTTCTGGGCTTCCTCAGTTGACCAGTTCAATGTTGCCACCTGAGCCTTGCTGGTCTGTCCGGAAGGAACGACAAGCTTGCCGCTCTTGATGTATGGCTCCAGGATTGACATGGCACCACCAAAGAAAAAATTGATGTTGTTGTCGTCAGGGGAACCGGTAAACAGTTCAATGTAGTAGGGGCCTTCTGTGCTATCCAGCTTAAGAGCATCACGAATGAACTCTCCCTGGATTGTCCCCACCTTGAAGTTGTCAAAGGTTGCATAGTAGGTGACCGCATCGCTGTTCATAATCAAACGGTCATAGGCGATGACTTCAATGTCATTATCCTTTGCCTGCTTGAGTACCTCGGTGAGAGCAGAGCCGTCAATGGAGGCAATGACGAGCACATCACATCCTGTGACAATCATGTTCTCGAGTTGTGCTACCTGTGTTGGGATATCATTATCCCCTGCATACTGCAGATCAACCTGGTAGCCTGCTGCTTCGAGTTGCTGCTTCATGTTGGCGCCATCCTGGTTCCAACGTTGGAGGCTCTGGGTGGGCATTGAGACACCAATCTTGGCATCTCCGCTTTGTTCTTTTGTTCCGGCGGCGAAGAGAGATGTTGCAACCAGCAACACAATCATGAGCACACTGATACTCTTTTTCATATACAACTCCTTTTATCTGGATTGCTCCAGTGATATGCATAAGCTGTGGAGGGTATACGTAGTACTAGAGCAGGGATGATCAAGCAAAATATATAATTTCCTGCGTAGTGCCCGGGCACGTTCATGTATCATGATAGTGTCTTTCTGGAATTTGTAAAGAGAAAGTTGTACTGAGAACAAAGTTTTTTAGAACATTTGGAGTTGCTGTTCTAGATTACGCGCTTGGTTTTCCACTTCCCCCTGGCAAAACGGGTAATGAAACAGATGCTTCTGAAGATCCAGTCAATATACATACCGAACCACACTCCATAGATGCCCCATCCAAAGACAATTGCCAGGAGGTAGCTCATGCCAACCCTGCTTGCCCACATACTCACCATCGACACAACCATGGTAAACTTGGCATCTCCTGCAGCCCGCAGGAAATTGGGCAGGGAGAATGCAGTTGGCCAGAGAATGGAGCTGAAGATCATGGCAGATCGAATGACGTTAGATGCAAGTTCGGTCGCCTCAGCTGAGAGATTGAAGATCGGAACGATTTTGGGTGCGAAGATGAAGACAGGGATTGCCACGACGATCATGGCAATGTATGCAGCAAAGAGCAGCTTCTTCCCATAGAAAACTGCCTGGTCTGGACGCTTGGCCCCGACTGCCTGTCCTATAACGGTGATCGAGGCCAACCCGATTGCCCCACCAGGAATATTGACGAAGGATGCTACTGAGTTTGCAATGGCATTGGCTGCAATGGATGCTGTACCGAAAGCAGCTATGAACCCTTGCACCAGCAGTTTCCCAATCTGGAAAACACTCCCCTCAATCCCATTGGGGATACCGATATGCAGGATTCGCTTGATCATATCCCAGCGAAGGGACCAGTGGCGATAGTTTCTCACTGAAATCTGATTGGTTGGATCTGTCAGCAACGCCAGGATGATTGCACTGCCGATGATGCGGCTGAGCAGAGTGCCTAGACCCGCCCCGATTACACCCAGATGCAGGGAAAAGATGAAGTAGGCGTTTCCTGCAACATTCACCAGATTCATGACCAGGCTCACCCATAGAGAGATCTTGCTGTTTCCCATGGAACGGAACAATGCCGCCGATGCATTGTATGCAGCAAGAAAGGGTAGGGAAAGAAGGATATATATGAAGTAGGTTGCCCCACCTTCAAGAACCGATGTCTCAATGGATCCAAAGATAAAGCTGATAATCTGTCTCCTGAACGGCATGCAGAGTATGAGCAGAGTGATTGAAGCGAGTAGGGAGAGCAATATCAGTTGCTTTGCTGCTGCATTGGCAGACGCATGGTCCTTGTTCCCTAGGTATTGGCTTGCAACCACTGCTCCACCGGTGGCGAAGGCCGCAAAAAGCTGAACGATTAAGATGGTGATGGAATCCACCAGGCTGATGGCGCTTACAGCGCTTTCCCCGGCCGATGCAATCATGACTGTATCGGCCATACCGATGGAGACCATGAGCACTTGCTCGATGATGAGGGGAATAATAAGAGTATACAGAAAACGGCGGGAGAACATTGGCTCCAACGCCGTATTCTGAATGGTGGGTTTCACTACACTACCTCTTGCCCTTTTTCATATGATGCGGGCAACGCTGACAACCAGTTAATCGGCAAGCAGTCCTTCGTCATTGTCAAAGTTTTTCTTGCGTA
>NZ_JBFXGH010000017.1:0-32650 GCF_050178175.1 Sphaerochaeta sp. | reverse complement strand
GAAAGGTCTCGAATAGTCATTTGTTTTTACCTATATATTGCATATATTTTTTATTATTTACTTTATACCCAAACACTTCTAGACTGCAACACGATCAGGAGGAATTATGGCGCTTACAGAACAAACAATCAAAGCATTGAAGGCAAAAGGGTTTCTACATAATAGAGGAACAAATTACTTTTCCGCCCGTATCATTACAGGGAACGGCGCATTACAGGCGGAGATGCTCTCACAACTCTCTCACCTCAGCGAGACCTATGGGGATGGGACGGTAAGTCTTACCGGGAGGCTCACTGTTGAGATCCCCGGCATCCCCTACTCCCGTATTCCTGCCTTCCGGGATGAGGTTGCATCCCTCTCCCTGGCTACCGGGGGAACAGGAGCAAAGGTCAGGCCGATTGTGGCATGCAAGGGAAGCACATGCATCTATGGGCTGGTAGATACGCAGTCACTTGCACAGCGAATCCACACGGAGTTCTACGAAGGTTGGCATGAGGTCATCTTTCCCCACAAATTCAAGATAGCAGTGGGAGGATGTCCAAACAGTTGTGTAAAACCTGAACTCAATGACCTTGGCATTGTAGGACAGAAAATAATGCATCTATCACCTGAGTGCAAGGCTTGTGGCCGTTGCATCAGTGAGCAGTGCTGCCCGATGGGAGCAATCAAGCAACGTGAAAATGGTAAACGGTATATCGACCGCAACCTCTGCAACAACTGTAGCCGATGCCTCGATACCTGTCCGTTCGGGAAAATTTCCAGTGAAGAATCCCGCTACAAGATCTATCTTGGAGGCCGATGGGGCAAGATGAAACGGTGCGGGACACCTCTCCCCTCATTGTACAGTGAAGAACAGCTTTTCCCCCTGATCACCCGAATATTGAACCTCTACAAGGAAGAGGGAAGACCAGGAGAGCGTTTTGCATCCGTGGTGGAACGCCTCGGGATGGACCATATGGCGAGGGTACTACATGAAACAGTATAAGTGGATAGTGCCTTTACTCATGGCACTGCTTGTCTCATGCGGCACCAAGGCACACTCCAGCCAGGCTGGGCGTGAAATGACGGTGGTTGCACTCTCCTCCTCCTTGGCTGAACTCTGGCTCCTTTCAGGGGGCGATGTTACAGCTACAACTGATGATGCCTTCCAGGAACACCCCGTTGGAGTGAGTGAGGATTGCATCAACCTGGGTACGGTCAAGGACCCCAGCATCGAACAAATCCTCTCCCTCGACCCGGATCTAGTCTTGTTTTCCCCACTGCTTGGGAGCCACCAAGGCATCAAGGGTCAGCTGGAATCGTTCCAGATACCATGCAAGTCCTTCGACCTTGATACACTGGAACAGTACCTGGAAGCCTTGCGTTGGTGTAGCGAGATAACGGGAAATGTTCATGCCTACTGGACTCATGGCAAGGAGACTGCTACACGCGCTCAATCAATCATCTCATCATTTTCCCCTCCTCAAGAAGAACGAGTCCTCTTGCTCAGGGCCCACAGCACCAAGGTAAAAGCGCTTGATGAACGTTCCCTGGTGGGGGCCATGCTCCGGGATCTGGGGATTGAGACACTCTCTGACCAGTACCCTTCCCTTCTTGATCAACTGAGCTGGGAGATAATCCTAAAAGAGGACCCTACACTGATCCTGGTAGTCCCCATGGGAGATGTTTCAGCAGCAGAAGCACAGGTACAGACCTTGATCAGTGACAACCCGATTCTCTCCAACGTGCAGGCAATCAAGACAGGCAATATACAGCTACTGCCAAAAACATTGTTCGGCTATAAACCAAACGACAGATGGGATGAAAGTTATGCATATCTTACCTCACTCTTCTAAGGGAAAACTAAATGGATTGTTCGCTCTCGCTTTAGTCGGTGCATGGTATTCGCTTTGCAAGGGGGCTATCGCCCTCTCTCCTGGGGAGTTGCTCGCAGGACTGACTTCCAGTCGTACAAACGGGGGAAGCCTTTCCATGATCATGCATCTTCGCATGGTCCGTATAGCTTCCGCGCTGCTGTGTGGCAGTGCACTCTCCCTCTCCGGTTCCTTGTTGCAACAGACCTTGAACAACCCCATGGCCGGGCCAAGCCTCTTGGGCATCAACGCATCAGCTGCGCTTTCGGTACTGCTTGGCATGCTCCTCTTTCCTTCTCTTGCACAGCTCTTGCCGCTTTTCTCTTCAGTCGGTGCACTCGTTGGCAGTGTAATCGTGTTTTCCCTCGCAACCCTGTACCGATTCAGCCGGCTCACCCTCATACTCAGCGGTATTGCCTTATCTACAGTACTTGGTGCTATCAGTGATGCCTTGCTGACCATCTTTCCAGACCTTGTGGCTGTGAAAGTTGACTTTCTTGTTGGTTCTTTTGCCCATATCACTTCCACTCAGCTTTCCTTGCTCTCTCCTATCTTGGTGATGGCCATGATCATTGCCTGCATGATGGGCCGTCCGCTGACAATGCTCAGTCTTGGCGATGAGTGTGCAACATCCCTCGGACTCAGGGTCAATCGGGTTCGTCTCTTGCTCTTGTCTCTAAGCGCAGTACTCAGTGCGCTCGCGATCAGCCTCTGCGGTTTGGTAGGATTCCTTGGGCTGTTGGTACCCCACATAGCCAGAAGAATGATACCAACCCACGATGCACTCCATCTTCCCTTCACCGCCTTGCTTGGTGGGTGCATCGCCCTATTCGCCGATACCACTGCCCGATTGATATTCGCACCCTATGAGCTTCCGGTAGGCATTGTACTCTCTGCTCTTGGCGGACCAAGCTTCCTGGTTGTATTGATCAAATACAGACGAGGAGAAAGCTATGCTTGAAGCCCAACATCTTTGTGGAGGCTATCCAGGGAAAACGGTTCTTGAGGATGTTACGTTCTCACTCAGTAAAGGGGAGCTGACAGCAGTACTGGGGTTGAATGGGAGTGGTAAATCCACGCTTCTGAAGATGCTCTCCGGTCTGCTGGAGAAAAAACAGGGAACCTTGCTTCTGGACGGGAAGCCTCTAAGCGACTATGCACCAAGGCATTTGGGCAGGTTGATCGCCTACCATGGGCAACGTCATGAAATTCCAGACATGGATACAAGAACCCTGCTTGCCCACAGCAGGTATCCCTATCAAGGATTTGTAAGGAGACTCGAAGAGAGAGACCATCAAGCCATCGAGCAGGCAACCAAGAGAATGCAGCTCCAGCATGTACTGGATACCCCTCTCAAGCACTTGAGCGGGGGATATCAGCAACGCTCTTTTCTCGCGATGACCCTGGCGAGGGAAGCAGACTATCTCCTTTTTGATGAGCCGGATGCCCATCTGGACATCTCACAGATGTATATGGTCCACCAGCTCCTGCAGGATCTGGCATCTGAGGGTCACTGCGTGGTGGCCAGCCTCCATGACCTCTCAGAAGCCTTGGGGATTGCAAGCAGGATCCTCCTTATCGACCAAAAAACGGTAGTATTTGATGGGAAGCCCCAAGACGCAGTTGCCTGTGGGATACTCGAAGAAACCTTTGGGGTTACAATCAACACATATGAGAATTTTTACCGGTTTTCACTGCGTTGACCAAGAAGGCCCTTACCGTCTACAGTGACAGGCGAGGTAGTTTCCAGCATGCAAATTTCCAGCTTTGAAGATGTAATCCGCTTCACCGAGCAGTTCACCAACCTCGAGAAGCAGACGTCCCACTACACCACTCGTACCTATCGACTTGACAGGATGCACGTCCTGTTGGCCCACTTGGGCAATCCTGAACTGGCTTTCAAGAAAATTCATCTTGCAGGGTCAAAAGGAAAGGGTTCAACCGCAAGCTATCTGGCAAGTGCCCTGACCGCCATGGGATACAAGACAGGCCTATACCTCTCCCCCCACTTGGTTGATTACCGGGAGCGTTTCACCTTAAGTGGTACCTTCTTTGACGATTCCTTTCTCGTTTCAACGGGCCAGGAGTTGGCAGACAGCATTGAAGGATTCACCTTCCGCGATGAATGGGGGGAAACCAATCCTACCACCTTTGAACTCTTCACCGCATATGCCTATCTGCTCTTCAGGAACAGTGGCTGCAGCTGGGCGATTATTGAGACCGGCCTTGGCGGCCGTCTGGATGCAACCAATACCATCATCCCTGAGGCAAGTGTTCTCTGCCCCATCGAGCTGGAACATACCAAGATTCTCGGTTCCACCATCAGGGAAATTGCCATAGAGAAGAGCAAGATCATCAAGAAAGGAGTACCTGTATTCATTGGCCTTGAAGAAGGTGAGGCATTGGATGTCTTCCTCTCTGAAGCAGAAGGCCAACACAGTACTCCCTACCTGCTCAAGGAGTATATGGATTCCCTGACAAGCAGCACCACCAGTGAAGGCGAACAGGTCCACTACCGGTGGAGGAATGGGGAGGAGGAGCATCTCTGTCTTTCCATGCGAGGGTTGGTCCAAGCACAGAATAGTGCGCTTGCCATGCTTGTCCTGAAAACACTCAATCTTTTTGACCAGGCGATGCTCCCTGCCATAGAGTCAAACCAGATACCAGGGAGGTTCCAGCAGCTCTCAAAAGATCCCTGCCTCTATGTGGATGGTGCACACACCACCCGCTCCCTGCAGGCCCTGCTCTCCTCCTTCTCCAGCCTGCATCCAAGCAAGGAGAATACGGTCATTTTTGGGGCACTGGAAGACAAGGATCATGCCCACATGCTCTCACTCCTGCTCGACTATTTCCAGAGAATCATCATCAGCAGGCCAGGCACTTTCAAGAAGAGTGACATCAATCACCTGCATGAGTTTCTCTTGGCGCTTGCCGCCAAGCGAGAAAAACAGTACGAAATTCTTTTGATCGAGGACAATCTCTCAGCATTGAAAGAAGCCTTTTCACGTACGGCAAAGGAAGGGGCCATCCTTACCTGTGGATCATTCTACCTTGCCGGAGGTATAGCATCTGCCTATGAGCAGGTCAGGAGCTCCCATGAGTCTCAACTGGCGTGAGATAGCGCTTATCCTGGAGGAACTGCCCTTGGAGGGTAGTTCCTTGCAACGCACTACCCAGCATGACTTCCACTCTCTCAGCTGGCACTTCTACCACCCTGAGGCAGGAAGGTGGACACTATACACCGAGGTAGGAACCCCTTTCAGCCGACTCCATGAACTTAAGAGACCCATTAGTGCAAACCAGATGGGAAAGACAGCAAAGCTCCAGCGATTTATCCAGTTTTGTCGTGCTAACCTGGAGGGTGCCAAGGTTGAATCTGTCTATCAACAGCCCTTTGACCGGGTTGTACGCCTGCGCATGAACAACCATGGTACGATACTGAATCTCTACCTTCGCTTCTACAGCGGCCCAGGGGCAAACATGCTGGTCACCGATGAGCACGATATCCTTCTTGACCTGCTTTATAGGCGCCCTGGAAGAGAAGAGCAGAGTGGACAACCATTCGTTCTTCCTGAACCGAAAGGGGAAGAGGGAAAAGCGTTCCCTGTCAGGGAAAGAACCGGCGATTCCTTCAATGAGCAGATCGAGGAAGCCTATGGGGAAAAGAGCAATACACTTACCCGTAAAGAACTGGCTGAACGCGTTGGGCGCAAGATGGAACGGGAGCTCAAGAGCCTGAATACCACACTCGACAGTCTCATATGCACCTGTGTAAACACCCAGGATTTCATGCGTTTCAAGAAGTTTGCGGATCTTCTCAGTGCAAACCAACACCTACTTATAGGTACCATGGATGAAATAACCCTGGAAGACTGGGAGACGGGAGAACTGCTAACCATTCCCCTGGATGACAAGACCCTGGCACGCGAGAATATCCATCTCTACTATGAGAAATACCAGAAAGCAAAGAAAACCCACGAGAACGCCATGGGGGAGGTTGAGAAAACCAAGGCACTCATTTCCCAGAGAGAAGCACACTACCTGGCGCTCCTTGATCCCAACCGTGACCCACTACAGGCAATCAAAAGCCTTACGAAGGAACTTGAAGAGAACCCTGGGAGTGCGATACAAAAAAAGCAGAGTCCGGGCCTCACCATCCAAAGTGGTTCGTTCACCTTGCTTGTTGGCCGCAATGCCAAGGAAAACGACGAATTGCTCCGCCACTATGTGAAGGGAAATGACTATTGGATGCACACCCGCGATGTCCCTGGAGGGTATGTATTCATCAAGTACATCAGGGGAAAGAGTGTGCCTCTGGAGGTCCTGCTTGATGCAGCAAACCTCGCCCTGGTTTTCAGCAAAGCTAAAAACCAGGGTCGTGCAGATCTGTACTATACACAGGTAAAGCACCTGAGAAGGGCAAAGGGAGGGAAAACCGGGTTGGTTCTCCCCACCCAGGAGAAAAACTTGACAGTTACACTGGACGAAGGGAGGCTTTCACGATTACTTTTAGGACATGAGCATGCTTGACAGTCATCACCATACAATCTTCTATCCTGAGGAACAGGAGACACTCTCCCTTGCAACGGCAAAGAGAGAAGCGGACGTGTATCTGCGCTCTCTTCCCTCTGCAATTCTTGTACCTCATGCAGCCTACCAGTTTTCACTGGAGGCTTTGCATAGGAGCTTTTCAGTGGCAGGTCACCTGCAGCCCTCCTTGATCGTCTTTCTTGGTCCCCTGCATCAGGAAGTGCTGGAAGCAGATGCTCCATCTTTCCTGTTCACCAGCAGTATGGAAGGCATATCCATAGCCGGTGTGGAACATCGCTTTGCAACCACCTTGATCAAGGAACTCACCATCTTGCATGCTCCCTTCTTTGTCCAGCAAGACAGCTACCTGGAAGAGGAACCTGCTCTTGAACTGACACTTCCCATGATTCACAGCTACTTTGGGAATGTCCCGGTTCTCCCCATTCTTGCCTCTTCGTGTACCCGTGAACAAATTCAAACCTATCATACACTTCTTGAGTCTGTGGTAAGGCAAGAGAAGGACGTGCTGTTCATCGTTTCGGCCAATGCAAATGCACTCCTGCCATCCCCGCAAGCGGAGGATGATGCAAGGACGTTTGTTTCTCGTCTGCAAACAGGGGCAGGCCTGTTGGAAAACAGGAGAGAAGAGAGAATAAGCAGCTGCAATAGCTCGAGCTTGGAAGCATTGCGCAAACTGACCGTTCTCTCTGGGAACTGGACGGTGGGTGGATACTTTGACAAGCAAGGTGAACAACCAGAGATCAAGGAACATAATGATATGAAGGAAAAACATGTTTGGCACATCAGTGCATACCAAGGAGATACGAATGCATAAGATGAGTCGGACCTTCCCCTGTGAAATTGATGGACAGATGATGCAGTGCATCGTGATAGGCCCTCAATCGATGGACCTTCCCTCCTATCTGATGCAAGGAGAAAAAGCCTGTGGCTATATCTATGAGAATGGGACTCTCACCAAATGGTATTGGAAGGGTTTGAGCGTAATCAAAGGAGAGCGCTGTCTCTACTTTGATCCACTCCCCTTGTTTCCTTTTTCAGACATTGCCACCAGCAAACGATCCCAGGCTCTGACCTTGGTCAGGGATCTTGCGCGTGCACTGGAATCACTGCCTTACTCCTTCCTGGATCTCTCAAGCGGCATTCTTCCGCTTTGGAGAGTGTGGGGAATGGAAGATGGTAGATTATTGATCCTTCCCCAGGATTTGGCAGACCTCTTTGCTGCCTGCAGCGATGAGGAGACCCGTTACTTCCACAGCTCCTCATGGGTACATCATGGGCTACATCAGCCTTTCACACTGTGCGACCAAATGACCAGCCTTCTCTATTATGCAGCCTTGGGTTTTCCTCCATTCTATGACAAAGACACCAGGGAAGACAATTTCAGGGCACTCCCCTTATCCCTGACCGGAGTCGCACTGCCTCAATCAACCATACAGTTCATCGACCGAACGCTCTCCTTGAGCCTTACGAAGCAGAGGGATGCTGTCATGAACAAGGAGCCCCAGAAGGCACTGTCATGGTTCCTTTCCCAAACAGAATCCTTGCAATGGACACTGGAAGCTACTGACTCGGTACAAAACAGGGAGTCGCTCAATGCAGTAGTTGCTTGTGCTTCATTCCTGGAAGGTCAACACAAACGAGCAAGACGACGGGTTTTCTGGAGAAAGGAAGGCTGGTTGGTCATCACCATTGCAGCGATCATCATCTCAGTGAGCTGGTTCACCACCACAAGAATACAGGAATCACGCAAGCCACCCTACACTGCCGGTATGGAACCAACGCAGATCATCGAGGCGTATTACGACAGCATGAATGAACTGAACCTGGAGAAGATGGAAGCTTCCCTGGCAAAAGGGGTAAAGAACCCAGCATCTATGGAAGTCACCAACCTCTATGTTACCCGGCAGACCAGGCAAGCCTATGAGGGTATCAATACACAGATTGATCCCAATGATTGGATAGCTGAGGGAAAACCTCCCATCCTGGCGGGAACCTTCATCTATGGCATCACCGATGTCTCAATCGAACAGATAGGACAGAACAGATATCTGGCAAAGGGGATCATGTGGACTCCCTACGCCTACAGTGATGAGGAGCCTGAGCAAAATACTACGGCTACTCCGGTTTACACCTATGAACTGAATCAGGAATTTTCTGTTGAAATGGGAGAAAGAGGATGGTATGAAATCACCGATATCGGTAAGGCCTCTGTCCAACCGCTGGAAAAGCTGATGGTGGAAACCTACATCAAGAACAGCAATACTGTTCAATCGCAGTAAGTATTGATTCCTTATCAGCAGGATCCATCCACATTACTTCTGAAAAGCTTTTAAAAAAGGTCATCTGCCGTTTCGCATAGGAACGGCTGTTTCTCTCTATCTGGTCGGCTATGATGGAACGGGACCACTCGCCATGTTCCATTGCCTGAAAGAACTCCTTGTAGCCGACACCTTGCAATCCAGGCCAGGAACTTTCGGCTCCCATCCTTATAAGAGAACGAATCTCATCCTCTAGGCCATTGTCGAACATCATCTTGATCCTCAGGCTAAGCCTACTGCGGAGCAGAGCGCTATCACGCACCAAGCCAATAACCAGAGGCTGCATACCATTTCTGGGAACAGTGGGGAGAGAAAAGCTGCTCAGGGGTTTACCGCATGCCTCATAGACTTCCAGAGCCCTGCTCACCCGGTACATGTCACTGGGATGAATACGTTCAGCAGAGATGGGGTCCACCTCACCAAGACGTGTATAAGCCCACTCATTTCCCTTCGCTTTAATCTGCGCAAAGATCCTGGCCCGTATGGACTCATCACTGGGAGGGGCCTCACTGAGACCGTAAAGGAAATGTTTGAAGTAATAGGCGGTTCCACCACTTATGACGGGGATTTTCCCTTCCCGGTATATCTTCTCACATGCCTCATCTGCATAGGTGATGAAATCCCCTACACTGAACTGTTCCCATGGGTCCTGCACATCAATGAGATGGTGAGCTATCGCATTCTGTACTTCCTTGGAAGCCTTTGCCGAACCTATGTCCAGATGCCGGTAAACTTGGATGGAGTCTGCGTTGATAACAGAAAACCTCTGCGGATCAAGATCCAGCAGAAGTTCTGTTTTTCCGACCCCCGTAGGACCGAAGAGAAAAATAATGCGGCTGAAAGCTTTGTTACTCGCCAGACTCTTCGAAATGGATTTCACCTTTGAGCGCTCTTGTGAGTACTTCGCTGACAATCTTACCATTGTTTTTCTCAATTTCTTCGCCACCACATCCTGGGTTGCTCAAGATATTGGCTTCTTTGATGGCTACACAGGTAATCTGGTAGATATTATCTTCATAGTCAATAAGACTGTTGAGTGGAATGCTCACCTCGTAACTCCTTGATTGTAAAAGGTCACTTTACTACAACTATCTGATTATAGAGATTTTAGTCAATAATGTACAGCCCTTAGAATGCCTGCCGATACCCCAAGCGTATCCATTGCGTAAGTTGTTTTTTGCCCAGATTGGTGGAAAGGGAGCCCTGGGTTGTAATCCATGGAAGGTATGAGCCTTCCAGAAAAAGCACCCCTCCTCTTCCGATGAACTCATAGGAGAGAGCAAGCGCTCCACCAAGGCCCAGCACATACCCATCGGTAGATTCCCAGCTTATCTGACTCTTGATCCCAGCAGATAGTACCAACGGCTTGAATCGGAGCGTCCTTACAGAAACGGTTCCGCCCAATACCGGAGCCTTGAAATAATCCTCTGGAGTTGCATCAATAGTAGGGAGGCTGAAGGAGAGATGCTGCTCAGCCCTCCGCCCAAGGATTCCCACCTCAAGCGTCGTCGACTCCAACCCTTGGCTGACTCCCAGGAATGCTCCTGCCGACAAGAGAGAAGGAACGAAAAGGATACTGATACATAGAGTGAGGAACAGCCTACTGTGTTTCACGCTTCCTTGCCTCTTCTATGATAATTTTTGCTACTTCATCAGACTGCAACTCGGTGGTATCAATCACCAGGTCGGCAACTGATGTGTCGCTGTTGTTGATACCGTACAGCCTGAGATAACGCGCACTGTCATTGGCATCACGCATCTTTGTCTGCTCAAGACGTTTCTCATAGGAACCGCCTTCGCGCTCGGTAATACGCCTCGCCCGCTCCTCTGTAGTGGCATTAAGATAGATTTTCAAGTCAGCTTCCTTGAGCATCCAAATTGCCAGACGGCTGCCCAGCACGCAATTTTCTCGTGCAAGCGCCATCTCCACCTGCCTGCGGTCTACCTCCCGGTCATACTCATCACTCTCCTCTGCCATCTTACAGAACTGCCAGAAATCAATCCCTTTCTCCTCACTGAGGTTTCGGAATGTAAAGTTTATCATCTCAAATCCCAATGCTTGGGCTACCTTGCTGGAAACCGTGGTGTTCCCACAGCCGCTCTTTCCACTGATTGCTATACGCACCATTTCCCCCGTTACTCGATATTACGGACCTGTTCCCGGATATTTTCCAATCCATCTTTCATCTTGACCACTTGGATGTTCAATGCAACCATCTGGCTCTTGCTCCCAATGGTGTTGATCTCCCGATTCATCTCCTGGCAGAGAAAATCGAGGCGCTTGCCCACAGGTTCTGTTCCCTCAAGGAGAGCGAAGTACTCCTTCAGGTGGATGGCAAGACGCTTGATCTCCTCACTCACCGAGTATTTGACCAACATTACCGCAACTTCACTGAGAATGCGGTTTTCATCATAGTTCTGGTCTCCCAGCATCTCCTCAAATCGGCTCCTGAGGTTCGTCTTGACCAATTGTTCCAGTTCATCGGCATGACTGCTCACTACATCCAAACCTGCTTGCAGGACCCCTCCCAACCTTTTCAGGTCAGCCTTGGTGGAATTACCTTCCCGTTGCTTACTCTCTGCAAGTTGGCTGAGCGCATCTTCCAAGGTGGAGAAAAGCAGGAGGCGATACTGCTCACTATCACTCTCATTTACACTGGAGAGAACCCCTTCACTGCTGAGATAGTCCGAAAGCTGGGGCTTGAGTGCCTTAGCAGAGAGTGCAGCAATCTGAGCAAACGCATCGCTGTATTGCTTGACAGCAGTAGGGTCGACCATGAGACGGACATCACTGACCAGATTCTTGACCCGGATGTTCACTTCAACATGGCCACGTTTTGCAACGGCTTTCACCCTATTGTCGATCTCAATCTCAAAGGGAGAGAGGTAGTAAGGTATATTATGGTTGATATCGAGATATCGGTTGTTGTATGACTTCAACTCGACCGCGAGTTGGAATTTCTCGCACACGGACTCAGAGAATCCGTATCCAGTCATGCTGTTCATTGGTGACTCCTTCGCCTTTCGGCAATCTTCGGTCCCAGGTACCGGTTATTACCAGCACCCATGGTAATACACAACCATCGCTCTTGCAACCAAGCGGCTGCGATCTCCATGGCTGCTTCATCACTTGGGGCATAGGCCACCCCATCGCCAATGGATTTCCTGAGCAGGGAGAACAATATCAAGGCAGGATCGTCAGTATTTGAACCATCGTTTCTCGCTGATGCATAGGTGCTCTGGAGGATGAGCTGGTCACTTTGTGCAAGCACTTCAGCAAACTCCTTCAACAAGGCTAAGGTCCTGCTTGCCGTATGTGCAGAGAAGATCACCAGAAGTGGATATCCTGGATAGCGAAGACGAATCTCTTCCAGGGAAGTCTTGATCTCACTGGGATGGTGAGCATAGTCATCGAGGTAGATGACTTCCCCATCTCTGAACAGCTCCTCCGTCCTTCCCTTGCATCCTTGATAACTTGCAAGATGGGGCAAGAAAATGGAGGCGAGGGTGGGCAGTACCTCATCAGTGATGAGTCCCTTGCCTGCTCTATAGAGTCTGGGTTCGCTTCGGTCAAGCAGCATGGCAAGGGAGAGCACCAATGCTCCCACATGGTCGTCCACCAGTGCCTTAGCTTTGCTGGTAACGGAAAACGGCAGATCCCTAAGCAAGGCAAGCCTATACGTATCGCCTGCACCCTTCACTATCCTGAAGGGCCCGTCTGAGGCAAATCCATAGCTGAGTATGCTCAGATCAGGGCGTGTTTCCTTTGCATAGGAGCCAATTGCGCTTGCGCCAGGATCATCACTGCAATAGATCAGGAAACCACCACCCTGCAGATTGTCGACAAGGATCTCAAAGCTTCTCATGACATGTTCCTTGGAAGAGAAATAGTCAGGATGGTCATATTCAACCGAGGTAATCAACACACCACGCAACTTGTAGGAGTGAAAGTGGTCCTGGTACTCACACGCTTCAAAGAGCGCACACTCCTTTCCTCCTGCCATATCTTTCTGAGGAGCTCCAAAGATGGAATAGAACGGAAAGCATCCTTCACATGCATGCTTGAGCAGATGGGTTGCAACCGAACACGTGGTTGTCTTGCCGTGTGTTCCGGCAACAGCATAGCTATCCTGCTGTTTGCTGAGATGGGCTAGGTACTGTGGATAGGAACAGAGGGGGATGGAACGGTTGCGCGCTTCCTGGAGAATCGGCAGCGATTCACTGTATGCGCTGCTGAAGATTACCTCGTTCGTACCTGCCGGGAGCAATGACGCATCAAACCCTTCGTATACAGTAATGCCAGCATCCCTGAGCACAGCGTCACTGCTGAATACCTCGGGGGTATCACAGCCACAGACAGAGAACCCCCAGTGCTGGAGCAACAACGCCAGGCTGGACATGCCAGTCCCTTTGATGCCTACCATGAACAAGTGAGTTCCCATTTCCTGCATTATGTTCTCCTCATAAAAAAAGACTGCCACGAAAGACAGTCTCAGCTTCAAGGATGGTGCCTTATTTTGAGGCTGCAGCCTTGAGGTGGGCGTTGCAAGGCTTGCAAACCTTGGCTTTTTCACCGTCAATGGTTACCTCGTAGAGCACCTTTACACCAGTTCTCTTACAAACGGGACACTCGCCTCGGCCACCTTTCACCTCTTCATTGCGAATACCACTACCTCTATGTGCTTTGGACATATACATTACTCCTTACAGGTTCAAATGTTCACCCATCTGACTATACCGGTGGTCGACGTTGCATGTCAAGTACGAACAGTTACAAGCTGAGCGCAAGGGAAATTACGAAACGAGGATTGATATCGGTGGAGGAGCCCACATACCAGGCAGTGGGATACCCATACCCTAGGCCAATCTTGAGCGTATCCAACTGAGCATCAAGGGATATGGTTTGCAATCCCCTGCTGAAACTGATAGCAAGGAGATCTGAAGGGCTTGGTTTCGCCTCCTGGTATCCGATGAGAAGGCTGACAGACCAGGTTGGCAGTAGTTGCAGCTTCATCGAGACGCCAAGACGAAGTTGGCGGTCCTCATCACTTCCAATATTCAGGAAATCATAGGCCCCTTGCAATTTGAAAAGATGCAACTGATTGGAGGCATCATAGGTCGGGGAACTGACAGAAACCCCCCAGTCCAGGGTCTTGAGCACTGAGTCCCCGCTGACAATAAGGGTATCATCAGCCCGGGCATAGGCGAACTGATTGCTTACCACTCCCATCTTGAACCACTGGTAGTCGAGCAGCAATCCCATGCCGAAGGCAACATTGGAACTGTTGTTCAGGGATTCATAACGCCCGATGGAGGTCTCCACAATGTAGTCAAGAAATGTTCTGTCATCCCTGATCTCAATCATCGCTCGATCACTCTCAGCGGCAGCACGTACAGATACCCCAAAATAAAATGGAGCCCTACCGGTAGCCCAATCAAACTGGAACATCGTGATCTTGTGTCCATTGTATCTGGTTTGCGTAGAGTCAATCTGTCTATCCAGCAAGTTGTTACGATTCTGTATAGTAAATGCGAGGCTACCTGCACTGAAACTGACTGCCCAGTCGGCTATAGGCTGCACCAGCCATGGGTTCGGTTCATTGTTCACCAGGTAGGAGGTCTCTATCTGGTCCTGATAGCGCAAGGAGGCAAGCAGGTGGGTATCCTCCCGCCCAGGAAGAGCCAGCAATGCAGGATTGGCAACAAAGGAGTCTGATTCATAGTCCAGTGCAAGACCTGCACTTCCCATACCCCAGGAAGCAGTCGATGCAAAATCCAAGGGGAATGCTTGTAGGAAAGTGAGAGGCAGTATTGCCAGCACCCCGGTCAATATCCAGCGTTTCATCAGATCGTTTGCTCCTTCCTTTTCAGCATAGCAAAAAAAACAGAAGAAGGACACCAATACTTGCTGAACCTTTCTATTGTGGTTATACCCACACTGCTGTTACCATAGAGACATGAAAACGTTACGGACACTTTTAAGCGCCATCGGCATCAACGATACGAGCGTTCCCGATACACAGACCATCGATCAAATTTGCCAACACTCAGGGATGTGCAAGCCTCACTCAGTATTCTTTGCCTTCCGTGGCCTCAGAACTGATGGGAGCAACTATATCAACGACGCCATAGACAATGGTGCTGTATGCATCATTGCAGAGGAAACAAACCTACGCCCAAGGCTCCCTGTCTCTGTTCGCTACTATACGACAAAATACCCGCATACAGCGTTTGCCCTGATGTGTTCTGCCTTCTATGATTATCCACAGAAGAAACTGAGCATCATTGGAGTAAGTGGCACGGATGGGAAAAGCACCACCAGCGACTACCTCTACCAGATACTGCAGAGGCAGGGAGTAAAGACAGGTTTGTTGACCACCGTCAATATGGATGATGGGTCAGGAAAGCAAGATTCCCCCTTCCGACAGAGCACACCGGAGGCAGACCAACTACAGGAGTTCCTGTATCGCTGTACCCAGAACGGAGCAACCCACGTGGTCCTGGAGTGCACCAGCCATGCACTGAGCAAGACCTTTGACCGGCTTGGGGGTATTGAATTCAGCGCTGCCATCATCACCAAGGTAACGAGTGAGCATCTTGAATTCCACCACAGCCTGGAGGAGTACACCAATGCAAAGGTCAATCTGGTCCGGGCACTCAAGGAGAACGGAATATTGGTGAGCAGTACCGACAATGCCAGGATCAACGCATTCACCGAAGCTCTCTCCCCTACCCAAGAAGCAATCATCCTTGGACAGGATGTGCCGATGCGTATAGAATTCATGGGATACCAGGGAGTGGTGGTGGAAATCTTGGGAAAAAGAATCCACACACCATTGTTGCTTCCCAGCCTGGCAACCAACGCGCTACTTGCAGTGTTCTGTGCTGCCCATCTTGTAAGAAAGCCTGCTGAGGACCTGCTTGACCTCATCGAATTCATTGAACCGGTCAAGGGAAGAATGCAACTGATCGAGAACACCCTTGGGATACGTGCAATCATCGATTTTGCCCACACGGAAGATGCCTATGAAGGTATCTTCTTCTTTGCAAAACGAACCAGTGAAGGAGGTGACCTGATCGCTGTCCTTGGTGCAGCAGGAGAACGCGATACTACCAAACGGTCCCCTATGGGAAAAATTGCCAACAGGTACTGTTCGACCATTATCCTAACCGAGGAGGACCCAAGGTATGAAGGAAACCAAGCAATCTTCAGTGACCTTCGTTTCCTGATGCATAATCCCTCCTGTACCGTTCTTGAAATTGAGAGTCGGAGGGAGGCAATCCGTAAAGCAGTTTCCCTTGCCCAAGCAGGAGATACCCTGCTCTTCTTGGGGAAAGGACATGAAAAGACCATTGAGAGGGATTCTGGGAAAATTCCCTGGGATGAAATTACTGAAGTAAAGAATGCACTAAGAGCCGAGGAGCAGAGAAGGCAATGCAAGTAGCATTACTCTACGGGGGACGCTCAGCAGAGCATGAGGTCTCCATCAACAGTGCGTTCACGATTCATCAAGCGCTCCTCCAAGCCGGCTATTCGGTCCATTTGATTGCCATCACCATCCAAGGTGGATGGTTCCTGCAACAGACGCTGAATCGTGAATTTGATACAACCCAACCACTGAATCTCAGGCCAGGTTTGGGTATATACCAAGGAGAAGAGAAACTCCAGATCAGGGCAGCATTTGCAACCACCCATGGCTACCAGGGAGAGGATGGGAACCTACAAGGAACCTGCCTGCTCTGCAATATACCGCTTTGTGGGTGTGATACGCTCAGCAGTGCAATCGGTATGCATAAGGCCATCGCATCCACCCTGTTTTCTGCTCATGGCATCCCGACAGTTCCCTCTTCCACCATTGATTGCTACCAGATGCCAACACCCAACCGTGATCTGTTCCAAACCATCTGTGCCACCCACGGCCAAAGCCTGTTCATCAAACCAGAGAACGCAGGATCATCGGTGGGTGTGAAAGCGCTGATCAATGCGACTTATCACGATTTCCTTGAAGCTGTCGAGGATGCAGGAAGATACAGTGAACGGGTACTGGTACAGCAATACATGAATCCCATCATTGAGGTAGAGTGTGCCATACTGAGAACTGAGGACGGCGCCCTGCATGTAGCAGGACCGGGAAGCGTCATAGACCCGGCAAGAGAGCAAGAAGGGTTCTTGAGCTATGCCCATAAGTATGGGCAGGTTGATACAGCGCATATTCGGGTTCCTTCTGGATTGCCACCTGCCATGGAGAACCGAATCAGGGAGTATGCACGTACAGCGTTCTTGGCGATCAAAGCCGATGGGTATGCAAGGGTGGATTTCTTCGTCCAGGGGGAATCCATCTACCTGAATGAGATCAATACCAGCCCGGGTATGACAGCGCTTAGTCACTACCCTGTCTTGATGGCTTCGATTGGATTTGATCTACCCAGCGTGGTCACAAGCCTGATAAACCACGCAATACAACGAAACAGAAAGGAGCGAGGGCGTTGTTTCACACCGCCAAAACAATGAGTGACTTGGAACCTGTCATATTTCATGTAGATATGGATGCCTTCTATGCAGCGATTGAGGTGCTCGACAACCCTGCCTACGCTGGCACTTGCCTGCTCATCGGAGGCAACAGTTCCAGGGGGGTGGTTGCCACTGCAAGCTATGAGGCTAGAAAGTATGGTATCCACTCCGCCATGCCAATGGCACAGGCACGCCGTCTTTGTCCCCATGCAGTAGTGGTAAAGCCGCGGATGGAACGCTACAACCAAGTCAGTTTACAAGTCATGAATATCCTTAAGGAGTTCTCCTCCGACCTGCAACAAATATCAATCGATGAAGCCTTCCTTGATATGACTGGAACCAGAAGGTTGTTCGGCATTCCCCGTCAGGCAGGAATATTGCTGAAAGAACGAGTCAAGAAGGAGACAGGGCTGACCATTTCAGTGGGGATTGGTCCCAGCCGCTTCATTGCAAAAATGGCAAGTGACTATGATAAGCCAGACGGACTATGCAGGGTATCATTAGGCAAGGAGATTGCCTTTATCGATGCAGTGGGTCTGCAGAGACTCTGGGGTGTGGGAAAGGTCACCCAAGCACTGCTTTCAAAGCACCACATCAGAACAACCGAAGAACTACGATCCTTTACCATGGACTCCCTACAATCACTGTTCGGGAAAAGTATGGGCAATTTCCTCTATCTCGTATGCAGAGGCATTGATCCCGGGATCTTCTCTGGTGAATCGAAAAGTCATTCCATTTCTACTGAGACAACCTTTGAGAGCGATGTATCCTCCCTCTCCATCCTGGAACAGACCCTGCTATCCATGAGTCATGAGGTGATGTTCCGGGCATTGGAAGAGAAGAAAATCGGCAGGACCGTAGGAATCAAGGTGAGACTCCCTGATTTTACTACCTACACCCTTCAGATCACCCCGCAGGGTACCCTCTACAGCGCTGAACAGATTTACCATCTGGCAAAGCAGCTCCTGTTGCAGAAATGGCATGACGGTACCCCTATCAGATTGATTGGGGTTGGATTATATCAACTCTATGAAGGTAGCCGTCCTCTGCAGGAAGAACTCTTCGAGGACCCATATCAGAAGAAACGAAAGATCGAGCAGGTAGTGCTCGCCCTGCAGAAACAGGGCAAGCAGGTTTTCAAGGCCAAGAACCTCGAAACAACTATTCCATCAGAGTAACAACCATTACAATTCCTACCTCTTTACTTTGCTTTTGTATTTCTTTATCTTATCATAGTATTGAAAAAACACAATTGGTAAGGAGCTACGCTCTTGGTTAACAATAAAGTACTACGTCTCATACTGGCTTTCTTCGGAATCATCTCAGCAGTCCTGGGAGGAATCGGTGTATTCCTACCTGTACTGCCTACCACTCCATTCGTACTGCTTTCAGGTCTGCTCTTCTCTTTTTCCAGTGAACGTCTCGGAGGCTGGTTGGAACAGAACAGGGTTTTGGGTCCCTACCTCAAGCACTACCGAAAAGGAACAGGAATCCCAAAGAAAGCCAAAGCCAAAGCTCTTATAACGCTATGGATTGGTATGGGGATTACCTTTTACATTGTAGGAAAGCTTCCCTTGATCATCATGCTTGCAACCATTGCCACCGTCGTCAGCATCCACATCATAACCATCAAACCGAAACACGTCGGGGTAGTGAATTAGATTGGGTATTCCTTATCCCTGGTTAGCAACACCAGAATGGTGATGCTGGACACAAGCAATACCAGGATGCTTCCTTGCAGGAGGGGCATCCACTGCAATCCCACAAAAGACCCCACCAGCCCAAACAGTGGAGGGGTGAGCGTACTTCCAATATAGGCACTGGCCATCTGTAGACCGATGATACGTTGACTCACCCCAGGACCAAAACTTCGTGGTGTTTGGTGAATCAGGCTCGGGAATATGGGAGCACATCCCAAACCAAGCAACAAGAGGGAAAGCCCGGCAAAGATCAGGGAGGCAAAGAACAAGGCGATAATGCTGATAAGGCAGAGGAATAATCCCAGGAAGATCATCTCGATATTACCCAATCGGTAACTGATGAAACCGCTTGCCATCCTTCCCACAGTTATCCCAAGAAAGAACAGCGACCCATAGAAGGCAGCATCGGAGGGAAGCAACTGCTTCACCTGGACCAGATAACTAACCGCCCACAGTCCTGTGGAAATTTCCAGAGCACAATAGAAGAAGAAGGAGAGCAGGGCAAAGGGAAGTGCCTTATGGCGAAGCGATCCCTTCTGATGGTCTTCAAGATGTACTCCTTCCCTTTTCCCCTTGGGATCTACCCAGAGGGATAGAGAAGCTATCAACGCAAATACCAGTACAGTTTGCATCAGGGATAGTATTTGGTACCCACTGCGATACCCCAGCTGCAAGGAGAGGGCAAAACCCATGACTGCAGGGCCTGCACTTGCTCCCAAGCCCCAGAATGAGTGCAACCAGTTCATATGGCGCGCCTCATAGTGCAGTGCAACATAGTTGTTGAGCGCTGAGTCAACGGAACCAGCACCCAAGCCAAGGGGAACTGCCCACAACATGAGCATAGGGAGCGATGAGGCAAAGGAGAATCCCAAGAGAGCAACCGCTGTCATCGTTACACTGGCGAGGGTCACCTTTCCCGTACCAAATCGACTGGTCATCCGATAACTCATAAGCGCTGAGACCACCGTGCCGATGGAAGAGGTTGCCCCGATAAGTCCAGCACTCCAGAAGGGAAGATCGAGTGATTGTTGCATGACCGGCCAGATGCTGCCCAATACACCATCAGGCAGTCCAAGACTGATGAAGGCAAGATAGATAACCACTAAAAGAGCCATATCAGGCAGCTCCCCAGGCAAGGAAATAGACCGTTACCAAAACAGCAAGGGCAATACGGTAATAACCAAAGGCAGAGAAGTCATGACGACGGACATAAGCAACCAAAGCCTTGATGCAAAGCAGGGAGACCAGGAAGGATGCAACAAAAGCGATGCCTATCAGGAGATACTCCTCTGAGCTGTAGCTGAGTCCCAACTTGATCAATTTCAGGAGGGAAGCTCCTACCATGACCGGGATAGCCATAAAGAATGAGAATTTTGCAGCCACCGACCGTTCCAATCCAATGATGATCCCGCCAAGTATGGTGGAACCGCTTCTGCTGGTTCCCGGGATCAGGGCAAGCATCTGGAAAAGTCCAAGGGATAAAGCATCACGGTAGGTAATTTCGGAAAGCTCCTTTACACGGTGCTCCCTTTTACCCCACTTCCCCTTCTCCAGTACAATATAAAGCAGGCCGTAGGCAAAGAGTGCAAAGGCAACCACTTCCCATCGATAAAGATAGGTATCCATCAGATCATCGATCAAGATCCCTATCACTCCAGCAGGAATCGTCGCAATGATCACTTTCAACCAGAGAATATAGGTCTCAGTCTTCTGCTTGGCATCCTTACCCTTGGTGAAGGGGTTCAACGTTGAAAAGTACAGGATAATCACGGCAAGTATTGATGCAAGCTGGATGATGACAAAGAAGAGTTCTCTTGCGTCCTCGCCCAAACTGAGATGAATCACTTCATCCAAAAGCAAAAGATGTCCCGTTGAGCTGATGGGAAGCCATTCGGTAATCCCCTGTACAATTCCCAAAAGCAATGATTTCAAACCTTCCTGAAACATATACCCCTCCAACCTTGGGCAAGTCTAAAGCAAACGGTTCAGCATTACAAGATTGGTTATTCGCTCATGCATAAGTTCCCCCACCTTGTGTTGATTCCCTGCAAATGATAGATTTGCCGTGTAAGGGAGAGGAGCATGGCACTGCATATTGTCCTGTTTGAGCCAGAGATACCACAAAATACCGGAAATATTGCACGGACGTGTGCAGCAGTTGGTGCAACCTTGCACTTGGTGCATCCTCTTGGATTCAGCTTGGAGGAGAAATACCTGAAACGTGCCGGGTTGGATTATTGGCCATTGCTTACGATGGTTGAACATCCCAGCATTGAAGCTTTCCTGGCAGCACACCAAGAGAAACCGTTGTACTACTTCACCACAAAAGCTCCAAGAACCTATTGCGAGGTCACCTACCCTGAAGAGACCTATCTAGTCTTCGGCAAGGAGAGTGCTGGTATCAGTGAATCGCTGCTTGTCAAAAACAAACAACGTTGTGTGAGAATCCCCATGAGGGAAGAAGCACGAAGCCTGAATCTCTCGAACAGTGTAGCAATCGCAGCATATGAATACCTACGACAGCAATCCTTTCCCTCCCTACAAGGGACAGGAAGGTTACATCGACTAACATGGGAGGCCTGAGCATGGATAGTATCGGCATCATTGGATGTGGAAACATGGGTGGAGCAATCGCAGCGAGCCTGCAAATGGAAGTCTTGATTTATGACAGTGATGTGCAGAAAGCCAAGCAGCTTGCATCAAGCAAGGAAACCCTTTCAGTGGCAGAATCTCTCGAAGCACTCTTGAGTACATGCCAAACCATACTCATTGCAGTAAAACCCCAGATTCTCTCTACGCTCTATCCAGAACTGAGGGCTTTGGGTAGTGACAAGAAGCGATGGATTTCCATTGCGGCAGGCATTCCCCTCTCGGTACTTGCCGAGCAACTTGCCACTGATGAGATAGTACGGTTCATGCCGAACATTGCTGCGCAGTACGGTGCTGCTGTTACCGCTGTAGCTCCAGCTGAAGGTTGTTCCGCGTCCCTGCGTGAAGACTCCCTTTATGTTGCTTCCTCCTTTGGTTCTGCCTTCCTTCTCCCAGAGTCCCAGTTCTCAGCCTTTATCGGGATCAGTGGATCGGCCATCGCCTATGTATTCTCGTTCCTGCATGGACTTGCAATGGGGGGAGTAGCGCAAGGGATAGCCTATCCGGAGGCGCTGAAGATAGCAAGCGACACCATGAAGAGTGCCACCTCCTTGATCGACGCAACAAAGGCGAATCCAGTGGACCTTGCAACGCGGGTCTGCTCTGCTGGGGGAACCACCATTGAGGGTATGAAAGCACTCGCCCAGGGAGGGTTTGAGGGCTTGGTCATGCGTGCTGTCGAGGCATCAAGTGAGAAGTCGAAAGTGCTTGAGGCAAAAGCGGCCAACCAGGGGAAATGAGTAATCCTGAAAGGAAGAAGGAACCAGTATGATAGATTTGAAAGAACTAAAAAGCAGACGGGACGAAATAGCAAACAACATTGCGGTAAGAAACATGCAGGTGGATATTGATGCCATCATTGAATTGCAGGATAAACGTTCTGCACTGCTGCAGCAGGTTGAGGAACTCCGGTCCAAGAGAAACGAGAATGCCAAGAAAATGAAAGGCAAGCTGGATGCTGATACCCGCAGAAGCCTGATAGCGGAAGGCAAGTCGCTGAAAGAAGCGATTGCTGAGATCGAGGGCAGTCTTACCCAGGTTGAGGAAGCGTTCCAGAAACTTGCGAGGACAATTCCCAACTATGCCCACCCCGCCGCCCCGGTCGGAAAGGAAGACAAGGACAATACAGCAATCAAGTTCGTCGGTACCCCACCCCAGTTCTCCTTCAAGCCACTGGACCATGTCCAGCTTGCTGAACGGCTCGACTTGATCGATTTCGATACCGCAACAAAGGTAAGTGGACCCAAGTTCTACTACCTGAAGAGGGAAGCAGTCATTTTGCAGATGGCCTTGGAACGATATGCAATGGATATCCTGATCAAGAAGGGATTCACCCCCTTCATTACCCCCGATATTGCCAAGGAGGAGATTCTCCAGGGCATTGGATTCAATCCAAGGGGGGAAGAGAGCAACATCTATACCATTGAAAATACTGACACCTGCCTGGTGGGAACTGCCGAGATTACCCTTGGCGGTTACTATGCCAACCAGATTCTTTCAAAGGAACAGCTACCGATCAAGATGGCTGGTCTCTCCCATTGCTTCCGCAGGGAAGCTGGAGGTGCTGGACAGTATTCCAAGGGCCTCTACAGGGTTCACCAGTTCTCGAAGCTTGAGATGTTCATTTACTGTACAAGTGAGGAGTCTGAGGCATTCCATGACGAACTGCTCGCAATCGAGGAAGAGATTTTCAATGGACTTGGCGTAGCCTACCGTGTAGTTGACACCTGCACTGGTGATCTTGGTGCCCCAGCCTACCGGAAGTTCGATATTGAGGCATGGATGCCAGGTCGCGGAGAGGAAGGTGAATATGGTGAGGTTACCTCCACCAGCAACTGCACCGATTACCAGGCACGTTCATTGGCGATTCGCTACAAGGACGAAGAGGGGAAAACACAGTTCCCTCATATGCTCAACGGGACAGCCATTGCATTAAGCAGGGCAATGGTTGCCGTCTTGGAAAATTTCCAGAATGAAGATGGATCTATCACGATCCCCCCCATCTTGGTCCCCTATACAGGTTTCTCCAAGATAGAGGCACGCTAACAAGGACGGAAGGATGCAGATCAGCGCACTTACAACCGACTTCTATGAATTGACCATGATGCAGGGCTACTTCTCGAACAAGCATAACCCGAATGTAGTCTTCGATATGTTCTATCGAACAAACCCCTTTGAGGGGGGGTATGTGGTTTTCGCAGGTCTCCATGAATTGATAGACAAGCTTGAATCACTATGCTTCAGCGAAGAGGATATCGCGTATCTTGAAAGCTTGGGTAAGTTCACCCCCGGCTTTCTCGCCTATCTGGCAGACTATCGCTTCAAAGGGGACCTGTATGCCATGGAAGAAGGTACGGTGGTCTTTCCTGGAGAGCCGCTGCTCCGCATCCATACCGACCTGATCGAGGCACAGTTGATTGAGGGGTTGTTGCTCAACACCCTCAACTTCCAGAGCCTTATTGCTACAAAAGCATCCAGAATGTCTCTTGCAAGCAAACAAGGACTCCTGATGGAGTTCGGCTTGAGAAGAGCACAGGGATGTGATGGTGCGCTTTCAGCCAGCAGGGCTGCATTCATTGGTGGCTGTCAGGTCACCAGCAATACCCTTGCAGGAAAGCATTACAACATTCCGGTTGCAGGTACCATGGCCCACTCATGGATCATGAGTTTCCCTAGCGAGCTAGAATCCTTCAGAGCTTATGCAAAGCTCTATCCTGACAACACGGTGCTCCTGATCGACACCTATGATACGCTTGGATCCGGTATAGACAATGCCATCATCGTTGGATTGGAACAGAAGCAAAAAGGAAAAAAGATTGGGGTAAGAATCGACAGCGGGGACCTCTCATACCTCCCACGGGTTATCAGAAAACGTCTGGATGCAGCAGGACTCGAAGATGCAACCATCGTGGTCTCAAATGACTTGACTGAGGCGATTGTACAAACCCTGGTCCAAGATGGGGTTCCCATCGACAGCTGGGGAATCGGGACACATCTGGTCACCGGTGGTTCCCAGTCCTCCTTGAATGGGGTGTATAAACTTGCTGCAAAACAAGGAGATGATGGGGATTTCATCCCAACCATGAAGATTTCCAATAGCTTCGAGAAGACCACCAACCCTGGTATCAAGCAAGTCTACCGCTTCAGTGATGACGAGGCTGGTTCCATTGCTGACCTGATCACACTGGATAAGGAAAAGATCACCCTCGGGAAAAAGTATGTTTTCTACCATCCATTCGCTGAGGCTGACTTCTTTGAGATGCAGAGTGGTAGATACACCCATCTGAGACCTTTGATCAACAAGAAGATGGAAAATGGCAAGAGAATTGGGGAAAAACCAAGCCTCCAGGAGATCCAGGGGTATGTGCAGAAGGAACTTGGAACGTTCCATAAGAGCTACTTGCGACAGATCAACCCACATATCTACAAAGTCAGTCTCTCTTCCAAGCTGAAGAAACTGAAGATGGATCTTTTGGTTGCCCAAAGAAAGAAAACCAAGGAAGGGCTATAATTCCCTCACGGGGAGACGGAGGATGGTTTCCAAGTCATCCCTATGCCTCATCCTTGGATGATCGAGGTATATCTCACGATGAGATCGACCCCGACGAGCCAGATTTTGCTCCTTGCAAAAGGATTCCATCATCTGGAAGCTTTTTCCTTCGAAGCTGAATGGGCCGGTATGCAGGAGTGTGACACAGAGACCATCCTCAATATTGGAGCGGTAGATATCAAGGGTAGGAACGCCTTGCCTGAAGGCCAACTCATCCCTTACTTCCGTGAACAAGGAATCGGTCATCCCGTGTGGCTCCCCTATCATGGCCGACCAACTCCAAGGCTCGCGATTCTCAATTTCCCTTGCTGTCCAGATACACTCCAAGACAGGGTTCTCCACTACTCCAGTTCGTTCACAAAAAAGGTCATGCAAGGAAAAAAGCAACCGGGTGGAACGAGTATACGCCTCTTCGTTCGAGTTTCCCTCACCATCTATGATCAGATACGGAACTGAGGGAACAATGACCAAGGAAGGGGTCTCCTTTGCTTTATAGAGAGACTTTCGCCCTACTCCAATACCCATGACTACCTCCTACAAGCATTCTTCCACTGCTTGGGCCAAGATCTGGGCCATCCGCTGTCTCCACTGGGGAGACACCAGGTTTCTCGCATCCTCTTCATTGGAAAGGAAACCGACCTCCACCAATACTGCAGGCATTCTGGAACCATTGAGCACCCACAGGTCACGTTCCTTTATCCCGCGATTACGACTGGTCACCAACGAACCGTCCAGGGCTTGCTCAAAGACCGAGGCAACCACCAGATTCCGCTGGTTGAGCAGCCGGTTCAAGGAGAGCTGGGAGTGAGACGCATAGAGAGGAATATTCTCAATCGGGGTGGTCTCATCAAGCAACGTTACCCGCTTATCCTGTTCCTTGGTCAGGATTTCAAACCCTGTAGCCTGATTGCTCGCAGCACTGTTTACATGAATGGAAATAAACAGTGAACTTGTTTGCGGTTGAAGCGGAGTCTTATAGGCGATGCTGCATCGCTCTTCCAGAGAGAGGAACACATCTTCCGAGCGAGTCATGACAAGCTGCAAATGGGGATGGGAGACTGCAAGCAAGGCATGAAGCCGTTTGGCTATGTCCAAGGTAAGATCCTTCTCGTAGATGGTACCACCGGCAAAACTCCATGCAGTGGTAGCCCCAGGGTCATGTCCTCCATGACCTGCATCGATGATCACCGTACCCAAGGGATAGGAGAACGGATCGGGTGCACCAAACAAAGCCAAAGAACATAGAATAAATACAAGGAGGGTTAGTATCTGACGTTTCACACATCCTCCTTGGACCATTGGCTGCATAGGGTATGGAAATCATATTTCTGCAACCAAATCATCCGTTTCTTTACTTCATCGTTATAGACTTCCTTGTCGACATACCCTTTGTATCGTTTTGCAACATTCTTTCCCTTGATTTGCTGTACGCTCAGGGCTTTGGTATAACAACGCTGAAACCCCTGCGCCTCACTACGGTCCTCGATGACACTCTCCCGGTCAGGGACCTGCATCATCAGATTGTTGTTGAGGGCAAGATCATACCCATAGAGGTGACAGCGTAATCCCCAATCGAGGGCTTGCCAGTACTCGCTGTGTATTTCCTCATCAAATCCCCTCAGCCTTTGAAACAGTGCCCGGTCATAGAGTCCCAGGCAGAAGAGGGGATAGAGTGTTGAACGGATATGGGAAGGATCGGGGGAAGGGAAATCAGAGTCAGGGTCCAGCTCCCGTCCAGTAAGGCGGGGAATCCTGAGACAGGGGATAATTTCTCGGTTGGCATTTGCGATAACCGCTCCGAACGCTGCAGGATGGTCTCCCTCACTCATAGCGGAGAAGAGAAAAGAACCATCGAATTTCACGAGCAACAGATCGCTTCTCACGATTAGGAATAAATTTGCCTGGCACTCATTTGCTACCGCATTTACCTTCTCACCGGTAAAGGCGTGTGTGGCAAATACCAGAAAGGTGACATCCTTATATTCTTGTTGCATGGCAAGGATATCAAATCTACCCTCTTGTGTTACGACATGCAGACTGTAATTCATCTCCTGTACATACCAGTTTAAGGCCTCCCTCAACTGGTCAGGAGTACCGGTATCGAGAATCCCTATGGCTAGTTGCTCAATGTTGTGCAACTGATTGATGCGTTTGCCAATCTCTTGTTTTCTCCGATAGATCCGATAGTTAGTCATCATCGTTCAACAACACCAAGTCCTCAGGGCGGAAGATTACACCCTTATGTCCTTCTTTGATAATCTTATGGATATCCTTGCTGCTATGGCCGGCCACTGCAGCTATCTCAGTACTGTTATAGTAGGGGACTGCCTTCGCAAACGGTTTACCATCGGTAGTACAGATCTGTACTACATCGCCGGCACCAAAGACTCCTTCCACCGACACAATACCCTTGGGAAGCAGGCTTTTCTTTGCAATAAGAGCCTTTTTCGCCCCATCATCAATCACAATGGATCCGAGATGGGAGTTATAGAGAATCCAACGTTGCCGTTGGCTCAATCGTTTCACACTGTGTATACAGGTCCCTATCACCTCGCCGGTCAGAAGCCTGGGAAGCACATTCCCTTCATAACCACTGGCAATAATGGTGGTACAACCAGCCATTCTTGCAATTTTTGCAGCAAGCAGCTTTGTTTTCATACCCCCAGTTGAATGGGTGGAACCAGCTCCTCCTGCATAGGAGAGGATTGTTGCATCAAGGGAAGTGATATCGCTCAGCAGTACTGCTTCCTTATCTTTTTTTGGGTCAGCAGTATACAACCCGGTAATGTCGGTAAGAATGACCAAAAGATCTGCATCAATCTTGCTTGCAACCATGGCGCTCATCCTGTCATTGTCAACAAAGGCTGTCCCAATCTCAGCAGTACTTACCACATCGTTCTCGTTGAAAATGGGAATTACCCCAAGGTCCAACAATGTAAAGACACTATTTCTGAGATTCACGTAAGTGAGTCGGTTGTTCAGATCGTTACGTGTTAAAAGGATCTGGGAACACACCATTCCATGTCGCTTGAAGGAACGGCGATAGCTGGACATGAGCAGAGGCTGTCCAATGGACGCACAAGCCTGACGCATCGGTACCTGCTTCACTGGACCCTTGAGAGAGAGCTCTTTTGCACCCATGCCGATGGCTCCACTGGAGACAAGGAGCACCTGATATCCAGTCGATTGCAACAGGGCCAATTGATCGACTATTACGTCGATGCAACCCTCATCAATACCACTCTCACAACTGAGCAGATTGGTTCCCACTTTTACCACAAGCCTGCGTACTGATGAAAAGTCCCGCATCATAAAACCTCTTCACCAAGCATTGACGGCCTATCCAAAGGCAAGTCCTGATGGGAAAAACTCCGACCCCCATCCTTGGTATAGGAGGCAACCACCTGTCCACTCCCCCTGACGAGATATTTGGTTGTCATCAGCCCTTCCAAGCCAACGGGTCCCCGTGCATGTATCTTTGCTGTACTGATACCAACCTCGGATCCAAGGCCAAAGCGGAATCCATCAGCAAATCTGGTGGAGCAATTGGCAAAGACATCTGCTGAATCCACACCGGTAAAGAAGGTTCTCACCGAGTCATCGTCTTCGCTGACAATGGCATCACTGTGATGCGAACCATAGGTCTCAATATGGTCGATCGCCTCTGAGAGGGAATCCACTACATGGATATTGATTTCCAGGGCAAGATACTCCTTCTTCCAATCCCCTTCCTGATAGGGAATGCAATCCATGAAATGAGAAGCCTGCTCATCCCCATGCATGACAACCCCAGCCTCCCTGAAACGCTCTGCAAGCAGGGGAAGGACATCTGGGGCAATTTGTGCATGTACCAGCAATGTCTCGATTGCATTGCATGCTGCGGGATATTGGGTCTTTGCATCATAGGCTATTTCCACTGCCTTGGTGATGTCAGCCTTGGCATCAATGTAGAGGTGGCAGATACCATCAGCATGCCCCAATACGGGGATGGAGGTATTGTCCATGACATAGCGTACGAAGGCATTCGATCCACGTGGGATCAAGAGGTCGATATCCCCTTCCATACCCAGCATCGTATCAACATCACTATGGCTTTCAAGCAATAGCAGCCAGTCAGATCCAAGTCTGGAGGACTTACAGCTTTTCCTGATTGATTCCACCAGGGCGGTATTGGTCTGGAATGCTTCCTTTCCTCCCTTGAGAATGATGCCATTACCACTCTTGAGACAGAGTGATGCAATCTGGATCAGGGCATCCGGCCGTGCTTCAAAGATCATGCCGATAACGCCAATGGGAACGGTGATCTGCTCAAGCAAGAGACCTTCATCAAGTTTTCTTCGTTGTCTGATACTGCCAATTGGATCCGGCAGGGAAGCTACTTGTTCCAAACCAAGCAGGGATGCATGCAGCTTCTCATCATTGAAAACCAGTCGTTTCACCAAGGCTTCTCTCTGCCCCGATTCCTTCGCCTGGAGCATATCTCTTTCGTTCGCAACCTTGATGGTTTCCCAGTCACGTCGCAACCCCTCCCCAATCATTTGGAGAAGCTGGTTGCGTTCTCTTCCGGTACTGGATGCGAGGCGTTTTGCACTCTTTCTCAGGGAACGAATGCTCTGTTGCAAGTCTGTTGATTCCATAGTCAGTCCCTTATATACAGTAAGTATACACTAAACTGATTATGCGAAGCTATCAAGGTGATAAAGAGTGAAGAGGTTCTTATTTTACGATTGCCTTTTGAAAAGTATAATGGTAAACTGCAACTATTCGCAACAAAGGAGACCCTTTTATGAAATTCAAAACCCTAGCCTTACTACTCTGCATGATCCCAGCTTTGCTCTTTGCACAGGGAGCGGCGGAACAAGCAATACTGGAGAGTGACTACTACCAGGCAGTCGATGCAAATGGGAGAATACTCAAACTACAGGAAAAACCATCAAAGGTTCTGATTGCAGGAAAAGCGGGTAATATGCCGGCAAATGCATTATTTCTCTTCCCTGAAGTGACTGAGATGGATCTTACCCTTCCCAAGACTGACCAGGGATTAGGAGACTTCTTCTCATTCATCAGGCCCTCGTTGAATGACAATCCACGTATCAGCCAGGTAGCCAGTATCGAAGAGATCGCCAGCTACCAGAGTGATCTGGTGTTGACCAAGGCAACCCACTTTACCTCAATTGCACAAAAGCTTGACCAACTTGGTGTGCCTAATTTTACGATGAACCTGGAATCCTACGAGGATTGGAAGAAAGAAGTAGTCGAGCTTGGCAAGCTACTGAAGAACAATACACGCGCTGCTGAAATACTTGACCTCTATGAACAGCGGCTTGATCCAATCAGGGAGACAGCCTCCTCAATCGATGCAAAGGACAAGAAACGTGTACTCCTCCTCCAGGCAAGCACTGCCGACAACACCTACTCCTATAAGATTGCGCCGGATGCATGGATGCAGACATGGATGGTCGAGACCATTGGTGCCGAGGCAGTTTGGAAAGGTGCCAACAAGGCAGCAAACGGTTGGTCTACGGTAAGTTTCGAGCAGATTGCCTCTTGGGATCCTGATATCATTATCGTGGTGAGCTACCGTACCCCTACCGACCAGTACATTGAGGCTATCTATGAGTCAGAAATATGGTCAACCCTAAAAGCGGTAAAGAACAGACAGGTAAAGGCAAGTCCCCATGATATGATGAACTATATCCAGCCTGTTGCATCCTGGATCCTTGGGCTGCAGTGGATGGCTGCGGAAGTCTATCCTGAGCGCTACCCTGAGTTGGACATGCGAAATGAGGTCACCTCCTTCTACCAGGATTTCTATCATCTCACCGATGAGAAAAAGCTTGGTTTCCTGAGAGACCGCTACAGTAAATCGGTTGCCATCAATACACTATGAATGCCCATCAGCGCTATCAGGCAGAGCGTAAACGACGAACAGGACTCCTGCTGGGAATGCTGGGAGCAACACTGCTCTTGGCATTCCTGTTCCTCTTTGCAGGGAGGTATCCCACTGCCGGATTCAGATTCCCAACAGACTGGTCAACCAATGCAATGACCAGGAGTATTTTCCTGCGCATCCGGCTTCCTCGTATTGTTCTGGCCCTGCTTGCAGGGGCAATGCTCAGTGCAAGCGGATTCACGTTCCAGATGCTGTTTTCCAATCCCCTGGTTGAACCTGGATTCCTGGGTGTAAGCCAAGGGTCGGCCTTCGGGGCAGCGTTGATGATTGTCCTTGGAGTGGGATCAAGCCTCTATGTACAACTAAGCGCTACGTTCTTTGGGCTGTTGGCCTTGCTTGCTTCCTACTTGCTTGCAACCCGTTTCAGGTTTGGAGGGTGGTTGTTACGGCTGGTGCTTAGCGGAATAGCGGTATCAGCCCTCTTCTCCAGTGCACTCGGTGTGATAAAATTGGTGGCGGAACCTACCAAGGATCTGCAAGACATCACCTTCTGGATGATGGGGGGGCTCTGGAATGCCTCATGGGCCCAGATTCTTTCCATCTTATGGGTGGTCGTGCCCAGTATGGCCATACTCCTTGGATATAGATGGAAACTCAACCTGCTTAGTCTCCAGGAGAAGACATCTTTCTCTGTGGGGATGAACCCCAAGCGAGATAGGATCATTCTTCTGATAGTTGCCACGGTAGGGACTACGGTCACCATCTCCATCACCGGTCTGATCGGCTGGGTTGGTTTGATCACCCCTCATCTGGGTCGTAAGTTGTTTGGCTCCGACAGCTCCACCAGCCTTCCCGGTTCCATGATCCTGGGATCATTTTTCCTTTTGGTCTGCGATACCATTGGCAGGACCGTCCTGGCCACCGAGATCCCCATTGGATTGCTCACCAGCTTCATGGGAGCCATCATCTTTATGATCATCCTTTCACTCAAGCACCAGGAGGGCAAGGCATGAACGCTTTGACGGTAAACCATCTGAGTTTCATCTACCCGAGCGGCACAAAAGCGCTCGATGATGTCTCACTCTCGGTGGAGGAAGGACAGAGTGTAGCTATCCTGGGTTCCAATGGAGCAGGTAAATCAACACTGCTCGATGTTCTGTTGGGATGGCAGAAGAGTGCCCAGGTATCATTATACGGGAAACCAATCTCCTCCTATGGGCGGAAGGAACTTGGCAGGACATTGGCATTGGTTCCCCAATTCGAACAGTACAACTTCTCCTTTTCTCTGATCGATTACGTGCTGTTTGGACGTTCCCCCTACCTTTCAGAGCTGGGAACCCCAAGTGAAGAGGATGCAGAGATTGCCTATCAGGCACTTTATGATGTGGGTTTGGCAAACTATGCAGAGAGGCATATCACTACCTTGAGCGGAGGAGAACATCAGTTGTTACTGCTTGCAAGGGCCATTGCTCAACAGAGTTCCATGTTCTTGCTCGATGAACCAACAAGTGCATTGGACCCTGCAAACCGAAAACGCGTGCTTACCATCCTGAAACAGCTGCATGCGAAAGGGAAAACCCTTCTGTTTACCACGCATGACGCAAACCTTGCCTACGAACTGGCC
>NZ_JBFXGH010000016.1:11336-35413 GCF_050178175.1 Sphaerochaeta sp. | reverse complement strand
AAACAAGGAAGAACAATGGACAGGCAAAATGTCAGACAAATAAAAAAACACAAAATCTTCTATCTGCTATTCATCCCCATTGCTCTCTATTTCATCCTCTTTACCTACTATCCATTCTTTCGCGGGCTGATCATGAGCTTCCAGGAGAACCGTCTCATTGGGGATCGACCATTTGCAGGACTTGAAAACTACAAGCTGGTCCTCAGTGATTCATCCTTCCTTGCATCAATAGTCAACTCACTTATTATTGGATTTTCGGACATGGTGCTCTACTTCTTTTTGGCATTGCTCTTCGCCTTGGTACTGAACGAGGTCACCCACAAGAACCTCAAGCAGGGAATCCAGACAATTGCCTACCTTCCCTACCTCTTCAGCTGGGCAGTCATTGGAGGTGTATGGGCACTGATATTCGACCTTGATGGGCTGGTCAATCAATTCCTGGGGTTCTTCGGAACAGAGCCGATCTTCTTCCTAGCTACCCCGGCTTATGCCCGTCCCCTGATCATTGCCATGGGGGTTTGGAGATCCATCGGGTACTTTGCTCTCCTCTTTACAGTAGCCATCATGAATATAGACCAGCAGCTCTTCGAGGCAGCAAGAATCGATGGCGCAAGCAGGATGATACAAATCAGGAAGATCATTGTCCCCTCCCTACTGCCCACCATGAAGACCATCATCGTACTGCTCTCCATAGGTGTGCTGACCCACTTTGATGAAATTTATGTCATGGTAAACCCAGCAAACAGGAGCCTTATCAGCACCTTGTTGCTCTATGTATACGAGAATGGCATCCTAAATTTCCGCACCGGTACAGCCAGTGCGGGAGCCACCCTGGTGATGATAGGAACACTTCTTTTCACCGCCCTGATCCGGCGTCTAACCGAGTATGACAAGGAGTAGGATGATGCAGCCTACATTGAGCAAAAAAGACAGACTCCCAACAGCAGTACGTGTTTTCAATGTTATGATGTTGGTATTTATAGTCATGCTGATGGGCTTCCCGATGCTTAACGTTCTAGCGGTATCTCTCTCCACCCAGGCAAACAGCGATTCCCCGGGAATGGTGCTCTGGCCCAATCCTCCCACCTTTGAAGGATACTCATTCATCTGGAAGTACACCAATCTTGCAACCCCCTTTTTCAATACAGTCTATGTGTCAGTTGTTGGGACGATATTGCATGTAATCATGGCATCCTTGGCAGGATATATTCTCTGCCAACCAAACCTGCCTTTGAAGAAGTCCATGACAACCTTCATCCTCCTGACCATGACAGTGCCTTATGAACTGACCATGATCGGTATCTATGCTGTCAACAAGGATCTGGGCCTGATCAACACCTATACCGGATTGATAGTGAACGGTATGATCAGCGGCTTCAGTGTTTTCTTGATGAGAAACTACTTCCAGGCCGTTCCTCAAAGCTTGGCAGAGTCAGCACGGATCGACGGGGCATCTGAACTGAGAATTTTCTCTTCCATCTACCTGCGGCTTGCAGTGAGTGGAATCCTAACCATAGGTACCCTGGAACTGATCAGGAGATGGAACAACATTACCATCACTGTAACCCTGATCAGTGACATGAAAAAATGGACACTTCCGGTTGTCCTGCGCTTCATCCTCTTCGACCAGACAAGTACCAGTGGTACAAGCTATATTTTTGCAAATGCCAAGATGGCTGCGGTGGTGCTCACAGCCCTGCCTCTTGTACTGCTATATTTCTTTACCCAATCGTTCTTCTCAAGTGGAATTATGATTGGATCGATCAAGGAGTGATGATCCCCAAAAAGGTGGAATCATGCTGAAATACCGAATTGTGATATCCAAATAGGAGGAATCATATGAACAAGAAACGAATGATTGTCGGATTGCTGGTCCTACTGACGATCAGTCTTGGACTCTTTGCCCAAGGGCAGATGGACAAGAGTGATGTTGAGGTAAAGGTCTTGGCAGGGGTAACAGGCGGAAAGGATGAAGCAGAGAACAAGCTCTTCGAGGAAGAGATGGAGAAGGCAACCGGCCTGAACATCTCCTGGGAGAAGGTTCCCTCGGGCTATGACCAAGTTCTGATGCAGAAACTTGGTGCAGGCGAGGAGTACGACTTGATCTACCTCAATCAGTTCCAGATGTACACATTGGCAAAACAGGGAGCATTGACCGATCTTACTGATCGAATCAAGGGCTCCTCCGTCTATGCTGAGAATGTCGACAAGGCTGAGCTTGAGAAGATTGCTCTCAACGGGAAGTACTATGCAGGCTTCAACAAACTTGAGGTTTTCCCCTTGGTGAACGTCAACAAGGCTATCACAGACAAGGTAGGTATTGACCTCGATTCGCTGGATACCCTGGACGAGTACTATCGCATGCTCAAAGAGGTGAAGACCTACATGGAGACCAAGGAAGGACGGAAGCCCTACTACCCATTCTTCACCTATATGCCGGACATCTGGGATCTCCAGCCATGGTTCAGCTCGGTTGGTCTGAGACGTGGTGTTTTCGTCGATGAGAGTGGAAAGAAGTATGCTCCCTATGTAGATCCAGCGGCAAAGCCGGTATGGCAGTGGCTTGCAAAGCTCTACCAGGAAGGCTTGATGGATCCCACATCCTTCACTGGAAAGACAGGAGATATGCGGAGCAAGATGTGGCAGAGCCAGGATATCGTCATGGACGTAGACTGGGCTGCCTGGACCGGGCTTTACAACAATAATGCCAAGACTGCCGGTACCTATCCAAGCAAGGTCAATGTCGTTGGTCTGCCTGGGACAAAGGGTCCCGATGGCACCTATCTGTTGGAACAGGGAGGAGCATCCCTTTGGGCAATCCCATCCAATGCAAAGAATCCTGATGAAGCATTCAAGATCCTTGAGTATATGGCAACTGCAGAAGGGGGCTTGTTGCTCTCCGCCGGTATCGAGGGTCACGATTATGTCATGAAGGATGGCAAGATCGAGTACACCGAGATCGGTAAGGCCCACGCAAAAGACCATGGGGCACCGTTCCCAATCTCCACCAAGTTTGATCTCTCTCTTCTCGGTGAGATGAATCCTGGCGTACTTGAGTCAGTTGCAGTCGGGCAGAGAGCTGACGTTTCCGTTGCCCCCATGGGATATGCAAACGGGGAACTGGACACACGCAAGTACTATGATATCATGAGTAAATGGATGACAGACTGCATCATGGGCAAGACCAGTGCAGATATGGCCATCCAGGGAGCTGAAAAAGAGCTCCGTGCAAATGGTCTCATCGACTAAGTTGCGTGGTAAGTGGCACATGGAGGGCGCAGCATCATGCTGCGCCCTTTTTAAGAGGATATATATGGAATCATTGAGAATTTCCCGGACCTTCACTCATCAAGAGCAGCAACAGTATACTCGCCTTCCGTTCAATGTACCTGAAGGCATTGAAAGCATTGAGCTATCCTACAGCTACCAACGTTACAAGCAAGAAGCTATGAAGTGGGGGATTGCAAAACAGGAGATAAATATTATCGACCTTGGGCTCTTCGATTCCAGGGGCATGGCCCGTGGATGGTCAGGAAGCGAGCAGACCGATATATTTGTTTCTGCATCCAAGGCAAGTCCTGGATACAAGCGAGGACAAACAGAACCTGGTAGATGGGAAGTTGCACTGGGTATTTACAAGGTTACCGATCAGGTGACAGTCGATATAACCATCAGAATGCAGGAAAAGGAACGTCGCTGGTTCAAGGGAGACCTCCATATGCACACAAAGAACAGTGATGGAATCTATACAACAAGGGAGGTCATCACGTATGCCAAGCATGCAGGTCTCGATTTCATAGCAATAAGTGACCACAACAACACCCAGCAAAACCAGGAGATTGGAAATCCAGAGGGGATTACCGTTCTTCCTGCAATGGAGTATACCAACTACCGTGGACATGCAAACTTTTTCTTCCCGGATATCGAGGAATTCTCCCAGAATCCCCTCTCCAATACCCGTGAGGAGCTCCTTTCCACCTTGCAAGCAGCACAAGACCGATCTGCCTTGGTGAGCATCAATCACCCCTTTGACACAAACTGTCCTTGGCTTTGGGGATTTGATCTGCCATTCACCCATGTTGAGGTATGGAATGGATTCTTCAAGGAATCTGACAGGAAAGCGGTAAGATGGTGGCGTGAACAACTCAGGAAAGGAAAGCCCTTGGTTGCAGTTGGAGGATCCGATACCCATCGTATCGAACAGGGAAGAAGCTTTGGTACCCCCACAACCTATCTTTATGCACTTTCTGCTGGCAGAGAAGACCTGCTGGAGGCCTTGCAGGAAGGGCGGGTATCCATCTCAGCCACTGCCAATGCAGCACAACTGGACCTTGTCATTGCCGATGCACATATTGGGCAAACCATCCCATACCAGGAAGGACTGAGTGCAAACATTCTTGTCAATGATGCAAAAGGGGGAGACAGGATTGTACTGTACAGCGATAGAGGGGAAGAGAGAAGCTGGGTATCTGAGTATGAAGGAACACTTTCACTCCCCTTTTCAGTGGACAGGCGGAAGTTCTACCAGGCAGAGCTCTATCGCAAAACGCTGGGCATGGACCTGCTTTGTGCGATGACCAACCCAATTTATTGCAGCTGAGCGGTCGACTCACGTACAATAAAGGTGAATGGGAGGGAGATACTCAAAGGGAATCGGTTCTTGCTGGTGATGAGGGAGTGCAACAGTGCAACTGCGGTCTGCCCCATCTCCACCATAGGCTGGGCGATGGTGGTAAGCCGTGGTAGGGAGAATGATGCTAGTTCGATGTTGTCAAACCCTACTACCGAGACATCATCAGGGACCCGCATCCCCCGATCGGCAAGCATTCTCATTGCCCCCAGGGCCAACTCATCAGTGACAGCGAAGACAGCAGTAAAAGGTACCTTGCGATTGAGCAATTCCTGCAACCCTTTGGCTCCTCCCTCCATATTGTAGGTATCAGCTGAAACCACCAGGGATGCATTGAACGGCAAGGAAGCAGCCTCCAAGGCGTTCGTATACCCCTCCAGACGCTGGGAAGGGAAGCTGTATTTCGTACCTCCGATGAAGGCAATCCTCCGGTGTCCCAAATGTATCAGATGATTCACTGCAGTGCGGGCAGCCTCTTCTTCACTGATATGAATTGAGGTTGCTTTCCAGCCGTTTCTCTCGAATGTAGCCAGTACGGTAGGAATTTTATTCTCCTGCAGATACTGCTGGAACTCTGGAAGCTCAATCTCATGCAGGATTATGATTCCATCAAGCCGTTCAGCCTTCAATCGTTTCAGACAAGCCCGTTCACCTTCCAAGTCTGTGGAAGCGAAATAGAAACTGGTGTGATAGCCAAACTGTTCCAGGTGATGTTCGATGGTGCTGAAGAGCTGTCGTTGGAACATATTGAAGGTACCCGGCATCACAATACCCACAGTGGAGGTATGCTTGCTGACCATGTCCCGTGCTGCTCGATTGGGAACATATCCGGTCTGCTTAATTGCATCAAGGATTTTTGCTCGCTTGTCAGCACTCACACATGCCCTGTCATTGAGCACCCGTGAAACTGTTGAAACCGAGACTCCTGCCATCCTAGCAATATCTTTGATACTAACCATGTAAACATCCTGTATACTGGTATTGTGTTTGGTATCATACCGTGCAACAAGCCGTTACTACAAGTACATTTCTCGTAAATTCATGATAGCATATACAGCTTCTTCCCATGATCGGGAGGGACTCAGCTCAAAAGCGAATACCCCTTCATACCCCTGCCCTGCCATATGGCTGAGAACCTTTGGGTAGTGAATCTCTCCGGTCCCAGGTTCATGACGACCTGGATGGTCTGCAATATGGACATGCCCCACATGCTTCCTAAAGCGGTCATAATTGTTACACAAATTCCCGCACTCAATTTGCATATGGTACAAGTCATACAACAGCTTGATGCTGGGCGAATTCACCACCTGAACGACATGAGCTGCATCATGAAGGGTATGCAACAGATTACCGGGATGGTCGACATACCGATTCAATGGCTCCAAGACACAGGTTATCCCTTCTCTCTCGGCATAGGGAGCCAAGGCAAGCAGCGTCTTTACCATATTCATATAGAGCCTGGTTTTTGGTATATCCGGGTATGAATCCACCACCTTTCCATCAGATAATGCATTGGAGTGAATCACCACGAGGGAACTGCCTACTTGTTTGGCAGCCTCAAAGGAAGCCCTTGCATAATCAATATATCCTTTGTAATGAGTGTCATCACAAAGAGAATACTCACTGCCATCTCCAGATATTGAACTTACAAAAAGGCCATACTCCTTGCATGACTCCCTGATAGCTGCCAGATCCTTATTTTCCCATGACCAAAACTCAATTGCATCAAACCCCGCCTTTTTTGCATTCCCCATACGCTCAAGGAATGGTTCATTGTTGTGCAGCATCTCTATATTGGATGAAAATGATATCATACCCTTACTCCCAGCATCTTGGCATTGCTGCCTTGAGAAGCTCAATCGACTTGGTAACCCCAGTGATCTGGTCCATGGTCATATCTTCCATCTCCAGACTGATTGGTCCATCATAACCCACCATGGCCAGCACACTGAAGAACTCCTTCCACCATGAAAGATCATGCCCATAACCAAGGGCAACATAGTTCCAACTCCTTGTTGCATACGCCTCAATGGGTTGGGTGTCAAGAAGCCCTTGAACCTGAAACAGTCCTTCTTCAATGCGTGCATCCTTTGCATGCACATGGTAGATCATAGACCCCAGTGAGCGTGCCATCGCCCTCGGGTCCCCTCCCATCCAGAAGAGGTGGCTGGGATCGAGATTCATGCCTACCATGGGTCCTACCTCTTCGCGTAAATGCTTAAGAGTATATGCATTGTATACCAACTGCGATCCATGGTTCTCCAGAGCAATCGCATCAATGTTGCAGTCCTGAGCTCGCTTGATTAAAGAGTGCCACGAAGGTATGAGTCGCTCTCTCCACTGCCAATCGAGCATCTGCAGGTTCTCTGGCGGCCAGCTGGTGGTAATCCAGTTTGGGCTTGCATCTTCTTCACATGCCCCAGGCAATCCGCTCATCATCACAATTTTCTTCACGCCGAGCAAGGACGCCAAGGCAAAGGTCTTGTGCACAAGTTCCAGGTGTCTCGCCCCCAAGGCGTTTGGCGCAAGGTGATTCCCACTGCAGTTCAGTGCAGAGATAGAAAGTCCATATTCATCCAGTATACCAAGGAATTCCTGTCGTGCATCTGATGAACCAGAGAGGGTGTCTAGTTGCAGGTGTGGGGAATTTGACCAGTTACCTGTTGCAAATTCCAACTGCTGGATACCCATCTCCTTGGCTTTCTTGACCATATCAAGAAATGGCAAGCAAGAAAGGGCATCAGTCATAAGGGAGAGTGTCATCATGCTAATGCCCCTGATAGAGTGTGGGTTTCTCGATTCTCTCAATAGGGCAGACTGTCCCTTGTTTCAATGCCTTAGCCGCTGTTTCAGTCGTTAAAAGTGCCATATACCCATCCCAGGCATCCGCTCCCTTGAAGGGGCGGTCCTCTGTTATACTGGCAACCCACTGCTGCATCTCCAATACATAGGAACGGGCAAAATACCGCCGGAAATCATCGGTAATACGTCCCATTTGCCTGCCGGCATGCTTTGTGGTGGTAAGTTGTACGGGATTGGACTGTACAGTCCCCTCCTGACATACCACTTGCAGGGATACTTCATATCCGTAGGAGGCATTTACATAGATTTCTGCCAGGGCACGACTTCCCGATTCCATGAGTATATTCATGATCAGAAGGTCACAAGCATCATCATCCAGGGAGTCCCGCGATCTGATCCCGGAGCAAAAGACTTCCTTGGGCTCCGAATCCAGGATCCAACGTGCAGAATCAACATCGTGACCAGCACTGTTGTTGAGAATGAATGTACCGGAATTGTGATACATTGCCTGTGGGTTACGGTGCTCTCCCTTCCAGAGAAGGGGACGAGCGAGGGTTTTCTCATCAATCTCTTGCTTGACAGAGGTGTGGTGTGGATCAAATCGCCTATTGAACCCGACACTGACAAGTTTCTTTCCTATGGATTGCTCAAGGGCAATGATCTCCCTGATTTCAGCTACACTGCTTGCCAATGGTTTCTCACAAAATACCGGCTTTCCCAGTGTAAGGGCATGCATGACATAGTGTGCATGGGTCGAATCAGGGCTGGCTATCACAACAGCATCCACTTCCTCGATCAAGCGTGTGGGATCGGTAAAACACTTCCGGCATGACACCTCCTGGGCAAGTACCTGCATCCGTTTCTCATCCACATCGGCCAAGGCCGCAACGCTCACAGCCTGACTACTCTCAAAGAGCGTACGTACATGGCTTGCTCCCATTCCTCCGGTGCCAATCACCCCTACGGTCATTTTCTTGGACATGCTGCCATCCTTTACCAACAAAGGGCTCTCAGCTGAGAGCCCTTTGTTTCAATCGATCTACTGCAAGGCATCCAAAGCTGCCTGTGCATTCTCCTTGGTGATGATGTCTACACCACTATCAATGCGCTTATCAATGATTTCGCCATTGGCAGCCTTGATTGCGTACTCAACACCCAGATACCCCATCGCCTCAGGCTTCTGGGCAGCGGTGCCGAACAAGCCACCTTCGATGATGGACTCAAGAGCACTCTTGTTACCATCAGTTCCAAGGACCAAGGCATCCACGCCAACCTGCTGCAATGCACGCAGAGCACCAAGAGCCATCTCATCGTTTGAGCAAAATACTGCGTCGATGTCGGCATTGCCCTGCAGGATATTCTGCATTACGGTGTAGGCACGTTCACGATCACTGTATCCCGGTTGACGAGCTACAATCTCAAAACCTGCTTCCTTGAAGACATCCTCAGCACCATCAGCACGCTGTGTGGTGGTTGGGTTTCCAGGAGCCCCTTCGATAACCACAGCCTTGCCTGGTCTGCCCAGTGCATCAACCATGGCTTTTGCTCCCATCTGTCCGGCAACATAGTTCTCGGTACCGATGAAGGTATCAAAGTTGTCAAATCCGTCGGCCATCGGGGTATCAACCAGAATCACAGGGATTCCTTGCTCTTTTGCCCTATTGACCACATTAACTGCCGTGGGAGGCTGGCTTGGTGAGAAAACCAAGGCAGCAGGATTTGCCGTAAGTGCATCCTGAACCATGTTGATCTGCTGCTCTACTGCATCCTCTGTTGGAGGCCCGAGCTTGATCAGTTCAACATCATACTCCGCTGCTGCTTTCTCAGCGCCATTGACAACTCTCTGCCAATACTCACTACTGAGCGTCTTCAAGACGACAGCAATTTTCATCTTGCCGGAGTCAGCAGTCTCCTTCTGCCCCTGTGCAAACAATCCCACCTGACTGGCAATCAAAACGAGAGCCAACAGAATCATCATAGTCTTTTTCATGGAATCCTCCTTTTAGGTCATGAAATAACACACTCTATTTCAAGGGAAACAACGTATCCCTTACATTCCTGCAAACCACCATTACTTCTGCACCGGTGCTGACTTCTGCCTGATTACATCGAGGTAAACAGCCAAAATGATGACAACACCAATTGCCACCGTCTGATATGCGGAGTTGACATTCAATAGGTTCAACCCGTTACGCAGAACTGCAATGATCAGAACACCAATTACCGTATTGAGAATCTTGCCAACACCACCACTGAAACTGGCGCCACCGATAATTACCGCTGCAATTGCATCAGTCTCATAGTCGGTACCAGCCAAGGGGTATGCTGCATTTACCCGACCAACAAGCAGAAGCCCTGCAAGAGCTGCAAAGAATCCACTCAAGGAGTAGACGATCAACAACACCCTGTGCACGTTGATCCCACTCAGGCGGCTTGCTTCAACATTCCCCCCTACAGCATAGATATGACGCCCGGTACTGGTGCGAGTCATGAAAATGAACATAATGCCGTATACCACTGCTACGAGGATGACACTGGCCGGAACGGGGCCCAGTGAGCCACTGCCAAAATACTGAATGGAAGGGGCAAACCCACTGATAGGCTGGGCGGCAGTAACAGCGAGGGCGAGACCTCGCGCAATCATCTTCGTGCCCATGGTGGAGATGAAGGGGTGTGGCAGTCTCAGCTTGGTCAGCAGGAGACCGTTGAAGAATCCAATCAAGGTACCCACGGCAAGGGCAAGCAGGATTGCCATCATGGGATTCATCTGCATGTTCACCCCAAAGATACCCAGCATCATGATGGAGAGAGCCAGGATTGAACCGATCGAAAGATCAATACCGGCTGTCAGTATGGCAAGGAACTCACCAACAGAGATGATTGCACTTACCGTTGCCTGGGAGAGGACGTTCGTGAGGTTTGCCACGGTAAGGAAGCGAGGAGAAAGAATGCTTATAATTACACAGAGCACAATCAGGCTCAGCATAATACCGAGACTTCCCCGTTTCTTGCTCTTCTTCACTTTCTCTACCACTTCACTCTGTGATGCTTCCAATACGTTTCCCTTCTGCAGTTCTTCCGATTGTTTCTTTTTCATGCTTCAGTCTTCCATTCATCTATCGTTATTGGTTTATGCAATCTCATCGACTCGTTGGCAGCAAGCGCAATTTCCATGGCTTTTACCCCATCTACGACTCCTACCCGGGACGCACCCTTTTTTGAGGCAACATCCTGTACAAACTGCCTCATTTCTTTCAGGTATGCACCCTCAAATCGTTCCAAGAATCCCTGTACCGACGCTTGGCATGTACCCTCGCTGTCATGCACGGAAAGTCCTTGTTTCTGTACACCACCGATACTCAACGCTCCTTCACTGCAGACAATCTCAGTGCGGACATCGTATCCATATTGACTGTTGCGGCTCCCTTCAAGGGAGGCAACCTTGCCATTGGCAAACGTCAGGTCAATATTCACATGGTCAATATCGCCAATCTCACCAAGGTCGGGATACCGAAGTACCGCCCCACGAGCGTACACTTCTGTTACCTCAGTACCAAAGAACCAACGACAGAGGTCTATATCATGCACACACAGGTCCATAATCAAGCCCCCACTGGTCTTCGCGAATGCAATAGGGGGACATCCCGGATCCCGGCTTATGCATTGGATCGATATCGCCTCCCCAATCTTCCCGCCTGCTATCGTGTCCTTTGCTTTTACATACGCAGTGTCAAAGCGACGCATGAACCCAAGTTGTACGAAGGCTCGCTTCTCATTGGTGAGCTCGTCCAGAGATACAGCTTCCTTCCAGTCCAAAGAGAGTGGCTTTTCAAGGAAAGCGGGCTTACCAGATAGGATGGTATCCTTGAGCACCTGTCCATGACTGCTTGTGGAGGATGCGATCACCACTGCGTCAATATCATCCCGTTCCAGGATATCCTGATACATACGGTACTGCTTAACCGCAGGATGGTCTTTGGAGAAGCGATCAAGAGACGATTGGCTGACATCACTGACCGCTACAAGCTCTGCCTGGGGGATACCCCCAGCAAGGTTTGCTGCATGCTGATATCCCAGACGCCCCAATCCGATTACTGCACATCTAAGTTTTTCCATCCATGCCACTCCTAAATGGGATACCCGCTCGCGGCGTACATTATTTTTTCGTTGCTGAACTCATCACGCTCAAGCTCTCCCATTATCTTTCCTTCGTGATATACGATGATCCTGTCAGCCATGCCCATACACTCATCCATCTCGGAGCTGATCATTATCACTGCTTTTCCCTTGGAAACCAGATCATTAATCAAGTTGTAGACTTCAATTTTTGCCCCTACATCGATTCCCCTTGTTGGTTCATCAAATATGAAGACATCTGATTTGCTCAGGAGCCACTTGGCAAGAACCACCTTCTGCTGATTCCCCCCGCTCAACTGCCCGGCAAGGGTGGTGACATCGGGAACCTTGATCCTAAGACTCTTCACCATCTCCTTTGCGGTATCTTTCATCTTCAAGAGATCAAGGAATGGCTTCTTGGTCTTGAACTGCATCAAGTCCACCAAGGTGGTATTGAACTCCACGGTCTGCAAGAGGATCAAACCCTGTCCCTTGCGATCCTCGGTCAAAAAGGCAATCCCTTGCTTGATTGAATCCTGAGGATTTCTTATATGCACCTTTTTCCCATGGATGAACACCTCACCGGCGTCGATGGGATCGGCACCGGTAATCCCCCGGATACTCTCTGTACGGCCAGAGCCGACCAACCCCGATACACCAAGGATTTCTCCTGCATGGACTTTGAAGTTGATGTCTTCAAACTCCCCTGCCTTGGAGAGTCCCTTCACCTCCAACACAACATCGCCACGCTGTGTTTCTATCTTTGGATACTTGTTCTTGATATCACGACCAACCATCAGCTTGATGATGTCATCCACCGTAACCTCATCAATTCGGCGGTTTGCCACCACTTCCCCATCACGCATGACAGTCAGGGAGTCACAGACAGACTTTACCTCATCCAAGCGGTGGGATATGAAGATGATGGTGACATGTTGTTGACGCAGTTTCTCAATAATCTTGAAGAGCTCCCCGGTCTCCTTTTCGCTCAAACTGGCAGTGGGTTCATCCATGATGATCAGCTTTGCCTTTGAGTTGACGGCCTTGCAAATCTCAACCATCTGCCTCCTGCCTACTCCAAGAAGACCAAGGGGTGTGTTTGGGTCGATATCCATTTCAAACTCAGCAAGGATCTTTCTTGCCTGCTCGACCTGGCTCTTCCTGTCGAGGAACTTGTTCCGCTTCTTCAACTCCCTGCCAAGAAAAATATTCTCAGCAACAGTCATATAATTGACTTGGTTGAGCTCCTGATAGATGCAAGAGATACCCAGTTCCATTGCCTGGTGGGGGATCAAAGCTTGAAAGACCTGTCCATCAAAGAAAATCTCACCGCCGTCTGGAGCATGAGCCCCTGCAAGAACCTTTATCAAGGTAGACTTGCCGGCACCGTTCTCACCAACCAACCCATGCACTTCACCGCTGTCCACATGCATGGTAACTGCATTCAAGGCAAGTACCCCTGGATAGCGTTTGGTTATATTTCTCAGTTCCAATATATGCGTGGTTTCTTTCACAGATCCCCCCTTCCAAGAGTTGCAAAGCGATGCATCCCTTTTCTCTCCGCAAGGAATTGGTACCTTTGCTTCAAATTTGAAAACGTTACCATAAATCTATGCTTACATCACTTTCATGATTTGTCAAATACTTTTTCAATATATAGGATTTAAGTCCTGCAGTACGTGAATAAGCGATATCTTTTTACCTTTACAAACTATGGGAATATGGTATACGCTATACGTATTTGATAACGTTTTCAAAATCGTCTATTCCAGAGGATAGCCGAAAGGGAGAAGTAATAACCATGAGTGAAGTCTTGAAAGTAGGTATTATCGGTGCCGGGCGTATTGGGAAATTACATGCAGAGAACATTACCAGACTGGTCCCCTCGGTCAAAGTGGTTGGCATCAGCGATGTCATGATGGATGAAAAGATGGAAACGTGGGTGCACTCATTGGGAATAGAGATTGCCACGAAGAATCCTTCCCAGTTGATCAATCATCCTGAAATCGATGCGATTCTGGTATGCAGTTCGACCGCTACCCACGCAGACTTCACAATTGCCGCAGCGAAGGCCGGCAAGCATATCTTCTGTGAGAAGCCAATCGACCTCTCGGTCCAGAAAGGGCTGGAGGCCATCAATGTGGCAAAGAACCACCAGGTCAAGCTACAGCTGGGATTCAATAGACGCTTCGACCACAACTTCCGCCATGTCCATGAACTGGCTTCCAGCGGAAAAGTCGGTGATATTCATATTGTGAAGATTACCAGCCGTGACCCGGCTCCCCCTGCTGCCTCCTATGTAGCAGCCTCCGGTGGCATCTTCCTGGATATGATGATCCATGACTTTGACATGGCACGCTACCAAGCAGGTAGTGAGATCACCAGTGTTTACGCTACCGGTGCAGTCCTTATTGACCCGGAAATTGGCAAAGCCGGAGATATAGACACAGCCATAGTCACGCTCACCTTTGCAAATGGGGCGATCGGGGTAATCGACAACTCCCGCCAAGCAGTCTATGGCTACGACCAGCGATTAGAGGTATTTGGGAGCAAAGGTTCAGCCCAGGCTGAGAATGACAGAGAGACCAATGTAACACTCTCGACCGTTGAGCAGGTGTCCATGGATAAGCCGCTCTACTTTTTCCTCGAACGGTATGAGGACGCATTCGTCGACGAGATCACCTCCTTTGCTGAGGCAATCCGCGAGGATAAGGATGTGGTTGTCAGTGGTGAGGATGGACTTGAGAACATGGTTGCTGCCCTTGCTGCTGGGAAGAGTCTAAAAGAAAAACGAGTGGTCACCATTGCAGAAATGAAACAGGAATTGGGACTGTAGAGAAAAGAAGGAGTAATTATGGCTACGACACGACTTACCATGGCTGGGGCACTGCTTCAGTTCCTGGATAATCAATATGTTTCCTATGATGGGGTTGAAGAGAAGTTTGTCGAAGGTGTTTATGGTATCTTCGGTCATGGCTGTGTGGTAGGAATTGGGGAGGCATTGGCCTCACAGGAGAACAAGCTGCCCTTCTACCAAGCAAAGAACGAACAAGGTGCTGTTCATGCCGCTACCGGGTTTGCAAAAGAACATAACCGCAGAAGAATCATGGCAGTCACCTCATCCATTGGACCAGGTGCATTGAACATGGTGACCGGTGCGGGTACAGCCACAGCCAACCACATTCCTGTACTGCTCCTACCCGGTGATGTCTTTGCCTGTAGGCAACCCGACCCGGTTCTCCAGCAGATCGAGATCCCGCATGACTATACCAATACAGCAAACGATGCATTCCGCTCGGTAAGCAGGTATTGGGATCGGATCAATCGCCCAGAACAGCTGATGAGTGCCATGATCAACGCCATGAGAGTTCTCACAGACCCTAGTGAGACCGGTGCAGTAACCATAGCACTCCCCCAGGATGTCCAGGGTGAGGCTTATGACTATCCCGTTGAGTTTTTCGAGAAACGAGTACATTACATAGAGAGACGAATTCCGAGCGAAGGACAAATCACACGACTTGCCGAATTACTGAAAGAAGCAAAGAAACCTCTGGTCATCTGTGGCGGAGGAGTCCGCTACAGCGAGGCAGGAGACGAGCTTGCCACCTTCTGTGAACGCTATCATATACCCTTTGCAGAGACCCAAGCAGGAAAGGGTACGGTACTCTGGGACAATGCATACAACCTGAGTGGGATCGGGACCACAGGAAGCCAGGCTGCAAACCGTCTTGCAAAAGAGGCGGACCTTGTCATAGGGGTAGGAACCCGTTTTGGCGATTTTACCACCTGTTCAAAATGGCTCTTCCAAAATCCAGAATGCAAGTTTGTTTCCGTCAATGTTGCCCCAGCTGATGCATACAAGCTCAACAGCTGCCCGATTATCGCTGATGCAAAGCTTACGCTGGCAGTGTTGAATACTACTGCATTCCTTCAAGGGTATCAGAGCCATTGGGGCAAGCAGATCAGCAGAGAGCGAGAGCTCTGGAACAAGGAAGTCGACCGGCTCTACAGTGAAGAGATTCCCTCCTCGCTCTCCCAAGTACGAGTATTGGGTGAGTTGAACGACCACCTTCTGCCTGCCTCAACCATTGTTGTCTCAGGCTCTGGATCCATTCCTAGTGATATGCAACGAGTCTGGAGAACGCGTGTCAGGGGAACCTACCATATGGAGTATGCCTTCTCCTGCATGGGCTATGAGATAGCTGCCGCACTCGGAGCCAAGATTGCCCATCCTGAACGGGAGGTTGTGGCCATTGTCGGTGATGGAGCCTATACCATGCTGCACACCGAGCTGCTGACATCGATACAGGAGGGCAGGAAGATTATCGTGATGGTATTGGACAATGCAGGGTTCCATTGCATTGACAACCTGCAACACAGCCAAGGCATCGTGCACTATGGCAATGAGTGGAAGCGAAGGGAAGACCATACAGGAAGACTGACCGGCACCTCACTCAGTGTGGACTATGCCTTGAACGCAGAAAGCTGGGGAGCCGTCGGGCTGCATGCTGACTCCGTGGAAGAACTCAAGCGTGCAGTTGCAAGAGCACTCGAAGAGGATCGCTCTACAGTAATTCACTGCCACGTTGCACCAAAGTCCATGACCAATGGGTATGAATCGTGGTGGCGTGTTGGAACTGCTGAGGTCTCCACAAACCCAGAAGTTGAACAAGCATGGAAAGAGATGCAGACTGAAATCAAGAAGTCAAGACAGTTTTAAAAAAGGATGGAGAACATGAGTACACAGCAAATACATCTGGCTATCGCTCCCATTGGTTGGACAAATGATGATCTCCCAGAACTTGGCGGAGAAATCCCCTTTGAGCAGTGTGTCAGTGAGATGGCTTTGGCGGGGTTCACGGGAAGTGAGGTAGGTAATAAATATCCACGAGATACCAATGTACTGAAGAAAGCCTTGGATCTTCGCGGCCTGCAAATCTGTAATGCATGGTTCAGCACTTTCCTGACAACCCAGAGCTACGCGGAAGTGGAGAAAGCCTTTGTGGAACACTGCACTTTCCTGAAGGCAATGGGAGCACAGGTGGTTGGGGTAGCAGAACAAGGAAACTCAATCCAAGGAAGGCAAGATCTTCCTGTTTTCAAGGCAAAACCAGTCAACTCGGAGAGAGAGTGGAAGTTGCTCACCGAAGGATTGAACCGGCTTGGGCAGAAGGCAAAGGAGATGGGCATAAGCCTGACCTACCATCACCATATGGGTACTGGAGTCCAAACAACCCAGGAAATTGACAGACTCATGGCTGAGACTGATGCAGAACTTGTCGGCCTGCTCTATGACACCGGTCACCTGGTGTTCAGTGGCGAGGACCCGTTGGCTATTCTCAAGCGCCATTATCCGAGAATTCGTCATGTCCATCTCAAGGACGTGAGGGAAGCATTGCGAGAAAAGGCTATCAAGGAAGAGTGGTCGTTCCTGAAGGGAGTCAAGGAAGGAGTCTTTACCATCCCCGGAGATGGGATGATTGATTTCAAGCCCATTCTCACCTACCTCAAGGATCAGGGCTACCAAGGTTGGTGGGTTGTTGAGGCAGAACAGGATCCTGCAAAAGCCAACCCCCTTGAATATGCGATGAAAGCAAGAGCCTATATTCGAGAGACAGCAGGAATCTAAGCAAAAGTAATGCGATGCAGGAAAAGCACAACCTCTATGGCATGTGCTTTCCATCATCGCCACCCATACGAAATGCATGAGAAGGGAATACGCATGAACGACCAAGAATTGCAACAGCTGCAAGTGATTGCAAAAAACATCCGCCGTGAGACAATTGATGAGATTGGACACTTGGGTGTTGGACACATTGGGGGAGCCTTGTCGGTTGTCGACATCTTAACACTTCTCTACTTCCGTCTGATGGAACAGATTGACCCAAAGAACCCAGGGAAAGAGGGGCGGGACAAACTCGTACTCTCCAAGGGACATGCCGGTCCGGCACTCTACGCTGTGCTTGCAGAGAAGGGATACTTTCCCAAGGAGTGGCTTCTGACACTGAATCAAGGGGGGACAAACCTTCCAAGCCACTGTGATATGAATCGGACACCCGGTATTGATTTCACCACTGGATCTCTTGGACAGGGAAGCTCAGCGGCAGCAGGCATTGCCCTCGCAGACAAGCTGAAGAACAGTCCAGCCTACACGTACCTCATCATTGGGGATGGGGAGAGCCAAGAGGGACAAATCTGGGAGATGGCCATGTTTGCCGCCCAGTACAAGCTGAACAACATCATTGCCTTTACCGACTACAACAAGCTCCAGATTGATGGAAGCACCTACGACATCATTGACTTGGGAGATATCGAGCAGAAGTGGCAGGGTTTCGGCTGGTTTGTCCAACGGGTCAATGGCCATGACATCCAGGCTCTTGAACAAGCCGTTCTCCAGGCAAAAACCCAGAAGGAACAACCTTCCATGATTATCTGTGACACCATCAAGGCAAAAGGGTTCGCTGGTGCAGAGGGGTTGGCATCCAGCCACAATATGGCCTACGACTCACAGGTGGCGAAGAAGATAATCCAAGCGCTCATGGCTGATGAGGAAGGAGTACGATCATGATTGACATTGATGCAATAAAGGATTTCCGTTCCATCTACGCAGAGACCCTGATTGAACTCGCCAAAGAGGACCCCAAGGTGGTTGTATTGGAAGCGGACCTGATGAGTGCAACAGGGACTAGACACTTCAAGGATCTGTTTCCCGATCGTTCGATCAACTGTGGTGTTGCAGAGGCCAACATGGTAGGAATCGCCAGTGGCCTTTCCTCCCAGGGTTTCATCCCTTTTGTAAACACCTTCGGCTGCTTCGCAACCCGAAGGGCCTACGACCAATTTTTTCTTTCTGCCAACTATGCGCGGCAAAATGTAAAACTGGTGGGATTGGATCCTGGGATTACCGCAGCCTTCAATGGTGGAACCCATATGCCGTTCTGCGATATCGCCCTTACCCGAGTAATTCCAGACCTTATTGTCGTGGAACCAGCGGACGGGCATGCCGTACACCACCTGACAAAGGCACTCTACTCCCATAAGGGATCGACGTATATGCGTCTGCAAAGAAAGGGCAATCCCATCTTCTATGATGCAGGTCAAACCTTCGAATTGGGCAAAGGCATCATTGTTCGCGACGGGAAAGACGTCACATTAATTGCGACAGGGGCTGTTATGCTTGAGCAGGCAATACTTGCATCCAAGGAACTGGAAAAAGAGAATATCTCTGCTGCAGTTCTGGATATGCATACCGTCAAACCACTGGATAAGGACCTTGTCCTCTCCTACGCGAAGAAAAGTGGGGCTGTTGTTACCTGTGAAAACGCACAGATGGCCGGTGGCATGGGTAGTGCGGTTGTTGAGTTCCTTGGTGAGGAATACCCCTCGCCAGTCAAGCGGGTGGGCATACAGGACCTGTTCGGGGAGGTTGGAACCGTCGGCTATCTCCTGCAGCGTTTCAACCTGACCTCAGAGCATATCGTACAGGCAGCGAAGCAGGCAATCGCGATGAAATAGAGCCAAGTCACCCCCAGTGCACCACGAAGCATGCGGGCAAGGGGGAGGAGTAAAAAACAGATGGAGACTGCATGATCCCAGTGATATGCAGGAGAAACGTTAGAGTTCCAAGAGGGAGAAACACTATGAAAAAGATCAAGGTCGGAGTAGCAGGCTATGGAGTTATCGGACAGCGACTTGCTGATGGAGTTGCCTTGCAGGGTGATATGGAACTGGTAGGAGTTGCTGATGTGGCCCCCACATTGAGTGTTCGTGCACTCAAGGAGAAGGGAATGCCCTATAAGTTCTTCACGGCAATGCCGGACAATACCCAAGCACTGGAAGATGCTGGCATCCCCATCAGCGGCAGTTTGGAAGATCTGGTGCAACAGGTTGATGTCATGCTCGACGCAACCAGCGCAGGGGTGGGACTGAAGAACAAGGAAATCTACAAGAAGTATGGCAAGAAAGCCGTCTTCCAGGGTGGCGAGAAGAATGCTATTGCCGATGTTTTCTTTCACGGTTATGCAAACTATGAAAAAGGGCTTGGTGTTGACTATCTCAAGCTGACCAGCTGCAACACCACCGGTCTGATCCGTGCTGTGGACTGTCTCGACCGTGTGGTTGGAGCAGAGAAAGTTGCGATCACCATCATCCGCCGTGTTGCAGACCCGGGAGATTACCACCGTGGCTTGACTAATGCACTACAGATAGACAAAGCTCCCAGCCACCAGGCAGTCGACCTGATGACCATCATGCCCCACGTGGAGGCAACCGGTATTCTCGTGCATACCCCGGTCACCCATGGACATATCATTACCGTGGTGCTGACACCAAAGAAGGATATCTCCGTTGAAGAGGCCATTGAAATCTTCGAGAAGCATCCCAGAATTCGTGTTGTATCCATCGATGAGGGATTCCTCGGCAATGCAAGTCTCTTCCGCTATGCTCGGGACCTCGGCAACCCAAGAGGCGACATGTATGAGATTGCCCTATGGAAGGATTCAGTGGTCAAGAGCGGAAATGATCTGATGTTTGCCATCAACATTCCTCAGGAGTCAGTGGTAATCCCCGAGAACATCGATGCCATCAGAGCAGCGATGCAGATGCAGGGTGACCGTGAGAGCGGCACATCTGAGACCAACAAGTATTTGGGAATTGGATCATGGAAAAAGTAACCAACATCCGCATGCGCAGTCTGGAGGATGTAGTATTGAAGGGACGGACGGTCATCTTCCGTCCCGACATCAACTCCCCCATCGATCCAAAGACCAAGCGCATTGTAAATACCAATAGATTGGAGAAAGCAGCCCCTACCCTCAAGGCGCTGCTTGACGGAGGTGCAAAGGTTGCCCTGATCGCCCACCAAGGCGACACCCTGGACTACCAGAACCTTATCCCCCTTGCTGAGCATGCTCAAATCCTCAGCAAGTTCACCGGCTACGAGGTAGCCTATCTTGATGATGTCTGCGGCCCTGCTGCCCAGGAAAGAGTTCGCTCACTCAAGGAGGGTCAGGCCGTGGTGCTGGGAAACCTCCGCTACCTCTCAGAGGAGATTACCGCCTTTGAGAAGGAGGTAAAGCTCAAACCATCGCAGATGCTTGATACTTGGCTCATCAGATCTCTTGCACCACTGGCCGACCTCTATGTAAACGATGCTTTTGCAGCAGCCCACCGAAACGCCCCCTCGATGGTAGCGTTCCAGGAGTTGCTTCCCACTGCTGGGGGAATGCAGCTGGTAGGTGAATATACCGCGCTCAGCAAGGTTGCTGCCCAGCCAATCCACCCCTGTGTCTTTGTCCTGGGAGGAGGAAAGATCAGCGATGCCTTCGGGATGATGCGCAATGTTCTTGAGAACAAGACCGCTGATACCATTCTTTGTGGGGGCATTACCGCTTTGGTCATGCTTCTGGCAAAGGGAGTATCTCTGGGTGATGCCACATGGAATTTTCTCAAGGATCGTGACCTCCTGATGTTTGTTGAACAGGCAAAATCATTGCTTGCAAGCTGGCCAGAAGCTTTTGTGATCCCTCTCGACCTTGCCTATGAGGAGGGAGGAAAGCGATTGGAAGCAACTGTTGAAACGATAGCTGATTCCAAGCATCTACAGACTAAACTATTCCTCGATCTTGGCGAGAAGACCATCAAACGCTACAAGGATCTGATTGCGGAAGCAGGATCTCTTTTCGTCAACGGGCCTGCCGGAGTGTATGAGGATGAGCGCTTTGAGAAGGCAACCAAGGAAATTTGGAGTGCCATCGCACAGGCAGATGGCTATACCGTGGTAGGAGGTGGAGATACCATTACCGCAGCAACCCGCTTCACTGACCTTTCCCAGTACTCCTACGTATGTACAGCAGGAGGGGCCATGGTTCGTTTCCTTTCAGGGAAGAAGCTTCCCCTGATCGAGGCAATGGAAAAAGCATGGGAGCGAGAGAGCAAGGAGTAAGCAATGCAACTGAGCATTCCCTATTTGGGCGATCAAAAGATTGAGGTTGCCATTTCGGATGAAAACCTTTTGGGTGTTCTTGAGCCAAATACCATTCCTTCTGCAGGTGAGAAGGAATCACTGGGGAGGGCAACAGCAAATCTGGCTGCTTTTCTCAAGGGAGCCAACAAGGTTCTGGTGATCATCAACGATGCCACCCGCCCTACCCCGACCCCGGCAATGCTCAGTGCAATCCTTCCCCAAGCAGAGCTAGCCGGAATACGTGATGAACAGATTACCATACTCGTAGCTACCGGAGCACACAGAGGGGCAAAGGAGCAAGAGCTGGACCAACTGCTTGGACCGTACACTGAACGACTGAAGGGACGATTGGTCAGTCATGATGCGAAGGATTCCAATTCGCTGGTCAATGTAGGAAAAACCCGAAACGGCACTCCAATACTTCTCAACAAGCTCCTCTTCTCCTGTGATCGAATCGTGGCAACAGGGAGTGTTGAACCACACTACTTTGCTGGATTTACCGGAGGGAGAAAAGCCTTCCTGCCTGGGATTGCAGGATATGCCACCATCGAGGCAAACCACAAGCTGGCCATCCAGGATGCAGCACACTCCCTTGCACTGGATGGGAACCCTGTGCATGAGGATATGATGGATGCCTTGGAGCATATCAAGGCACCCATTTTCTCACTGATGAGTGTATTGGATAAGGACCAGAAAGTGGTGGGTGCAACAAGCGGTGATATTGTTGATTCCTTCCAGGAGGCAGTACAGGTTGCCCAATCCGTCTTCTGTGTACCAGTCAAGCAGCAAAGTGATATTGTCATATCAGTTGCCAAGTTCCCGATGGACATCAACCTCTATCAGAGTCAGAAGGGAATCGACAATGGGTCCCTTGCCGTCAAGGATGGTGGTACCTTGATTCTGGTATCCTCCTGCCGTGAAGGTATTGGGGATGAGGAGTTTGCAAAGTTGCTTGGCTCTTGCTCCACAGTTGATGAGGCACTTCAGAAGATCAAGGAGAACTATAAACTTGGGTACCATAAGGCAGCAAAGATGGCCTCTGTAAGCAAACGCATTTCGGTACAGGCCTATACAGAACTGAACGACAACATGGTGAGAAGTCTCTTTCTGGAACCCGTGCATGACCTGCAACAAGCACTGGATGATGCCATGGAGCAAGCAAGAAGGAAAGGAATTGCCAATCCGACAGTGCTTGTCTTACCTGACGGATGCGTTACAGTTCCTCTAGTTGGGTAAGCAACTCCTTGTGTTTCACTGATCGGTATTCGTCCTCACTCTGCAATGCCTTGGAAGGGGTTGCTCGGGCATTTCGTTCCGGGTCAAGTGCTCGTAACATTTGCTCTGACTGATGATTCATATTCTTCCTGAATGAGGAAGGGGCTACCCCACAGAACTTGGAGAAAACACGACTGAACTGGCTGAATGAGGTAAATCCACACGCTGAGCAGATTCCCTTGATCTTCATCTGTGAGTAGAGCAACAACTGCTGGGCATTTCTTACCCGAATCTGCTGAAGGTAGGAAACAAAGTTCAGTCCGGTAACCCGTTTGAACTGATGGGAGAGATAGAAGGAACTTACCGAGAAATGGTCTGCAACCTCCTGGAGGCTGAGCTCCTCAGCATAGTGGGTGTGGAGGTAGCTGGTCACCTCATAAATCTTCTGGGTAATGGAATCGGTAATCTCAGCCTTTGTAAAGAGGTTTGCCTTCCTGTTGGTCTGTATGATCCATAGCAATTCCAGAAACTACCCATGGATCATAAGCTCATAACCTGGTTGCAACTCTGTCCCCAGAATATAGATTGCATTGAACAACTGCATGATCTTCTGCAACACAGATCCGGAGAAACGGAATATGGGGGGATCTTCATCAAAAAGAGTCAACAAACGTCTCACCTGTCGTTCCATAGGGGAGAGAGAGGGAGAAATACGGAATGCGACAATGAGCCTGGCCTTTGGTCTCTCACCCTTGGGATACATCGTCATATGAAGTGATGATGGCTTGAGGAGCACCAGGTCATACCGTTGCAGGCTGAAATACTCACCTTCAATGATATGCGCGGCATGGTCGTCGACCAGAAAGAAGAGTTCATAGAAGTCATGGAAGTGCTGGAACTCCATATTCATTGCATCAGAACGCACCCCGTAGTCAAAGAGGTAGAACAGGGGTTTACGGTCATCGTTCACCTTGATTGAGAAGTCTTCCTTGAATAGTATACGACTCTCTTGTTGCTCCATATGGAAAACGATACTAACTGAGAGATTCCCTTGCAAGCACAGAGACATGGATTATTCGTATTTTTATTGCTTGTAAGCAGCCTCTTCATCGACTACCAGCTTGCAACGGGGGTGTAGTTGCAGGAAAGATGCGGGTAATGATTTTTCAATTGGGCCCTGATACAATGCCTTGACTACATCTGCTTTTTCCCTGCCTTTTGCAACAAGGATAATCTCCCTTGCCTGCAAGATTGGCTTCAAACCCATCGTTATCCTACAAAAGGGAATCGGTTCATGGATCTTTTCTTCTCAAGAACCTTTCAGGTTGCTTCACCCAGGGGAACCTCATG
>NZ_JBFXGH010000016.1:0-11236 GCF_050178175.1 Sphaerochaeta sp. | reverse complement strand
CCCAAGCGGGAGATGCCGATTGCATCAACACTCTTGGCATGGGCTGAAACAATCTCCTGCAGGAGGGAGGGTACATCCTGGGTAGGCCGTCTTTCGAAGGGACCCAATGCACATTCAGCCTCACTAAGCGCCCAAGCCGTCTTGGCTGCCCCGGCATCGATGGTTAGGACCATGCATCCATCCCCTGGCTTTCCATCAGGAAAAGCATTGCCAAGGCTTGCCCATAGGGCATGGGACGGATGGGAATCTGCTTGTAGAAATCCTTGGAATCCTTGCCCATGGGCGTTCCATAGCTGACATTCTGGACAACCCCATGTTCATCAATATTCTCCATGACCGCATTGAGCGCCTTTTTTGCAACCGCAAGGTAGGGGGTTCCAAGCAATCCAAGCTTCACTGAGCGTAAGATGCCATAGCCAAATCCAGCGGTTGCGCTTGTCTCAAGATAGCTGGTTGGATCATCGAGCACGGTATGCCACATGCCACCCTCCTCCTGCAGGGGAACCAGCGCATTGATCTGCCTTACCAGGATGGTCCCCAGATATCGTTTTATGCTCTCAGGCAACCCCTTTGTCTCCAGAAAGAGTGGGATGGCAATGGTTATCCAGCAGTTTCCCCTACCCCAGAACGCCTGGGAGAAGTGATGATTCCCCTCGAAGGTCCAACCGTGGTACCAGAGCCCACTCTTTACATCACAGAGATACTCTGCATGCAAGAGGAACTGGTAGATCGCTTCCTGCTGGTAGGATTCCTTGCCTACAATCCTTCCCACATTGGCAACAGCCAATACGGTCATCATCAGGGTATCGTCCCAGAGCTGGCCTGGATTCTCATCATCGGTGGTACGGTGTTGGAATCCCCCTTCCTTCGTCCTTGCCAGACCTCCCTCCATAACCCAGCCGACCCACTCAGTGCATACTTCCAGGTAGCGTGGGTTGGCGGTGTACTCAGCAAGATAGGAGAGAGCCAATATAGGGGCCATCGTATTCACATTCTTTCCAGGAAGGCCTTGCTCGATCCGCTCGTCATAGTACTCGGTGAGCATCTTTAGATAACGCTCCTCTCCTGTCTTTTCAAACAGTTTCCAGAGACCGAACAGCCCTACCCCGTGCGGCCACTCCCAGAACTGGTATCGGCTTCGTATAGCATCCTCAATACCATGAGCCAACTTGTTGGCGGCAAAGTCAGGGTCATCCGATGCATACAGCACTGGCATGAATCCTTCTACCAAGGTAGTGAGTGTGTCATCAATCGTCCTCATGTCCTCTCCTCAATCTCAACGTTCAAATATGAGTTCAATGGTCTGTATTTCATGGGGCCGCAGGCTTACTGCGACGCCTTCTTCATTGCAGGGTATCTTCTGCAGGCGCTCTTCCAATAGGTTGCACAGATATGCCTCTCTTGGTTTAAGCTGTGTCTTGATTCTGCTGGAGACCCGTTTCCCATTCAATTGCAGGATCCGAATAAGCAATGAGTCACGGTCCTCACACTTCTTCACCGTCTCGATGACGAGATTCTCATCTGGACAGGAGACAATGCTGGCAACAGGAGGAAGTGTTGCCTGCCCCTGCCCAGCCTTCACTGCAAGCAAGGGTTGATGAAGATTGTACCCCTCTGCAATTACCTTTGCCTCCTGATAACGCCCCTTATGGGGGTAAAGCGCATAGAGCAATGTATGTAATCCCCTGTCTGCAATCTTGTTTGGATAGGTTGGGGAGCGGAGCAGGGAGATGCTTATGGTGTTGTTCTTGGCACTGTAGCCATAGCTCTGTTTGCTCAGGAGCGTCACTCCATAGCTTTCGTCACTGAGATCTACCCACTTATGTGATGGAACCTCAAACTGGGCTTCATCCCAGCTAGTATTGGTATGGGTTGTTCTCTCACATACCCCGTAGGCAATATCATAGCTTGCCCGTGGTACATGGACATCCACCGTGAATAGGCTTCTCAGCATCAGATGGTCCTCATGGTAGTCTGCCACAAGCGTGAAATCAATTCGTTTATCATGGGTATAGAAGGTAGCGCGCTGGGTGAATAAGGAGCTTCCAAAGGACAGCTTCCATTCCAGAGTGAAGAACAATGCATTGTTTGCTACTACCGTGTACTGTGTCTCTCCTTCAATCTCATAGTACATATCCTTACCCTGCTTGCCGATATTCCATGCATCATAGTCCTTGGGATAGTCACAAGCCAAAATCAGGACATTTCCCTCCCTTCCAGGGGCAAGTACCTCATATCCAGATGATTTGTCATAAAGACGGGAAAGTCTTCCATTTTGTGTAAAGCGTACAGTGTAGTGAGGACTCTCCAAGGTAAAGTGCTCCCAAGTGAAAGGTTTCTCCTGTAGTGGTTCATAGGCACCCAGGACAAAACGTTTCCAACCTTTGGCAGGGACTGCAGTGCAGTGGAAATAGAGATCCTTCCCATCGTGGAATGAAGGCAACAGAGAACCCTTCTCATCATACGCACCTGCTGCACTACATCCCTCGATTCTGCAAAGCCCGGAGCGCTGATGCCCCAGGGTGTTGAAAACCACTACATCAGAGTCTGCTCGGGCTATTAGGGAAGACAGGTGTTGCATTGCCCGATCTGCATGCCCTGTAAAGATATCCAATGATTCTTGCTGTTGCTGGAGTGCAAGATCGTAGACTTCCTTCAGTGAACTGCCGGGAAGAATATCATGGAACTGGTTGAGCAATAGCTGCTTCCATGCCCGTTCCAGTGAAGCATGGGGATAGTCTTGCTTTGCATACAGATAGAGCAGGGAGAGAAAAAACTCTGCCTGCATGGCCCGTGTTTCACATAACCTGTTGAGGCGTTTCACCTCAGCCATCGTGGTATAGGTCCCCCGGTGGTACTCCAAATAGAGCTCCCCGAACCATGAAGCTGATACCTCTGTTTTCTTATCCAGTTCTTGTAGATAGGCTTTTACAGTATTACTATGGACTTTTGGCAGTCCTGGATACCCCTCTCTTAGGCGCTTTTCCCTTTCCAACATCTCCTTGGTAGGGCCACCACCCCCATCTCCATACCCATACAGGTACATGAGGGTGTCTGTACACTCCTTGTCTGAAAACCGTTGCCAGGTCCCCAACAACTGGGAGGGAGAGAGCTCACCGTTGTAGGTGGTTTCATTTCCCCCTCGCTTTGGATAGGAAGCGATGCTCTCATAATCCTTGCTGCTGACAAAGTAGGCAAGCACCTGGCTTTCATCCAGGCCCTTCCAGTGAAACAGGTCATGAGGCATTCGGTTGGTCTCATTCCATCCCATCTTCGTGGTTACGAAGTATGAGAGATTCGTCCCTTTCATGATCTGGGGCAAGGTCGCAGGAAACCCGAAGCAATCAGGGAGCCAGAGGACCTCCTGATCCATCCCAAACTCATCTCTCACCCAACGCTTTCCCCAGAAAATCTGGCGGACAAGGGACTCGCCACTGGTAAGGATGGTATCGCTCTCGACCCACATCGCCCCTTCCACTTCCCAGCGCCCTTCAAGGACCCGTTCCTTGATCCGATAAAACAAGGAAGGATAATCGTGCTTGATGAACTCGAGAAGTTGCATCTGGCTCGATGAGAAGATATAGGAAGGATACCGCTCCATGAGGGAGAGCACGGTAGCATAGCTACGAAGACTCTTCTCCCTCGTCTGGTCAAGTGTCCAAAGCCAGGCCATATCGATATGGCTATGTCCGGTAAGAGACAGTTGCATCCGATTGGAATCTTGATAGCGAGCAAGATGCTGCTTCATTATGCTGCGGGCCCTTGACAGCATCACCTCATCCTGTAACGCATTCATACTGCTGAAATCCACATTCTGCAGTGTCTTGATCACAGCCTCACTTAAAAGCAGATATGCCTCACTAAACTCCTCAACGGTGAGAGCTGTCTCATAGGCAAGTTCCAAGTCATAGAAGAGCGCCTCACGCTCAAGATTGGGAGCATACAGGTCCAAGCTCAAAAAAACATCCGGCTTTCGGGTATTGGTATAGGCATAGAGAACGATGGAAACCTGCTCTGTATCAGGCAGGTCAGCCTCCGTGTGCCGGACATCCAGGCCGCAGGAGAGCTCATCGTTCAAAAAGAGCAGAAACTGGGGATTGTTGTTGTTCCAGATATCATTCGCTCCGGTTTGCACCCTGAGTCGTACCGTCTTCCCTTTCCACTGTTCGGGGATAATCACCTCACAGCGCAGCAGACAGTGGTACTCATGCCCTCCAAATCCCTGGTTCTGGTGAAAGGGTTTCCACCCGCTTTGCTCATGCCGCTTCTCCCACTGGTGGTAAGCACACTCCTGTACCCAAATCTCCTTGATAGAAAGGGTATCAGGGTAATGGGCCTCTTTCAGTTGCTTAAGGGGACCCTCAACGTATTGCCGTAATGCTTCTTTATTCATACAGCAATCTTACCCTTTCACCCCGGATGCAGAAAGGCCTCCAATGATGTAGCGCTGCAAGATTATGAACAAGATGATTATGGGTATGATGGACATGACCGAGGCTGCGAGTATGCTGCTCCAATCAACTCCGTTGAACCCAATGTAGTTCTTGATGGCAATCTGTATGGTGTACTTCTTCTGGTCGCTGAGAACCAAGAGGGGAAGGATGTAGTCATTCCATCTCCACATGAAGCTGAAGATAGCCAAGGTTACCGTGCTGCTGGTCCCCAAGGGAAGCATAACATAGAGGAAAGTCTGGGCTTCATTGCTGCCGTCAATGCGTGCTGCCTCAACAAAGGAGAGGGGTATGGAGAGATAGTGTTGGCGGAACAGGAAGATACCGGTGGTGGTAGTCACCACAGGAAGGATGACTCCCCAAATATTGTTGTAGAGACCGAGCTCACTGATGACCACCACCTGGGGAACGGTAAGGGTCTCCCCGGGGATCAAGGTACCGAGCAGAAAGATTGAGAATATCAGATTGGTATAGGAGACCTCAAAGCGGTAGATGGCAAGTGCATAGCCGCACATGGCACTGATAATGAGGGTGATTGCAGTGCCTACAACGGCAAGGAAGAGGCTGTTGTAAACGTAGTTGAAGAAATCGTCGCTTACAACTTTCAGGTAGTGTTCTGCCGTCCAATCAGAGGGGAAGAGGGAAAGCGGATAGCTGAAGAGCTCTCCGGTCTGCTTGAATGAGCTGAAAAACAGCCAGATGATGGGGAAGAGCATCAATACGGCTACAAGAAAGGTAAACAGAGATGGCCAGAAGTGTTTGGATAGTGTCTGTTTCATCGTCGGTCCCCTCCATTGCTGATCTTGAATTGTACGTAGGCGATAAGGGCAAAGATGATCATTACCAACAATGAGATTGCTGAGGCATAGCCATACTGCATCTGATTGAAACCCTTATCAAAAATAAACTGGATAATGAAGGTGGTATTCAATCCTGGACCACCCTGGGTGATACCTTGGACCAATGCATACTCCTTGAGAAGGTTTACCGTCGAGAGCAGGGTGACCAGGAACGTGGTAGGAGCCAGCATGGGAACAGTCATATGGAAAAAGGTTTGGATGGAGGAACTCCCATCAATGGCAGCCGCCTCGTATATATCCCCAGAGATATTGTTGATACCTCCAATGAAAATCACCATATAGAATCCAGTCGATGCCCAGTTGCTTGCAAAACTGATGACGAAGGTGGCAAGCCTTGGGTTGAGCGCCCATTGCATGGGCTCCCCTCCGATGGTCTGGATCAGATAGTTGATCAGGCCATACTCGGCGCTGAACATCCAGTTTATGGTGATACCGACAACCAGATGGCTGAGCAGGCTGGGAACATACACCATGGTTCGGGCAAGCCCCTTGATGGCAACGCGCTTGCTGGTTACCAGGATGGCAACCAAGAGCGGGACAATCACCTTGAAGGGGAGACTGAACAGGGTATACCCAAAAGTACGACCTAAGGCAGCATAGAATTTGGAGTCCCGGATCAACTCACTGAAATTGCTCAAGCCAATGAAATCCATGGTCTTCCACCCATCATAATTGGTGAAAGACAATCCCACACTCAACCCCAGCGGCAATAAGAAAAAGACGGAGAAGAGGATAAGACAAGGCGCAATGAAAAACCAGAACGCTTTGACATGCCGTTTTACATAGGGTGTCTTCATAGGTAGTGCATCCGTTTGACAGTACGTGCATACAATCATGATCTACACACATACGGGTAGTGGGTAAGAGAGATACTGGGCTGTCGCAGACAGCCCAGCACCACGTACATTAGTACTTGAGAGGCCAGCCGGACTTCTTGGAGAGCAGCTCAGCAAAGTCATTAAGTGCCTTTGCAGGACTGATGTCCCCATTGACCGCCTGACGGAGTGCGTCACGATACTCGTTGTCGTAGAAGTTTCTCCACATCGAGCTCTCATCGACACTGAAGGCATAGGAAACCTTGGAAACCTCACTCTGCAATACCTTGTAATCCTCAGCAACCTGCTGGTCTGCTGGCGAGTAGGTCACCCCAACGAGGGAGGAGAGTCCCTTGTCCCGGTTCAGGTAGGTCTGGAAGTTCTCCTCGGTGTAGAACCACTTGAGGAAGTCGACTGCAAGGTCCTTGTTCTTGGCATTCACAGGGACACCAAGACCACTTCCACCTAGGATTGCGCTTGGACCTTCTGGACCGACTGGAGAAGGCATGACGCCCCAATTCATATCTTCAATCTGGTTGTAGAAGGAATTGTAGTTCCACGTTCCACTGAAATAGATACCAACATCCCCGTTCTTGAAGTAGTCGGCCGGGTTATCGGTGGTACCACCGGCCCAGATAGCCTTCGGCATGAACGAATTGTTCCAGTCGACAAAAGCTTCCAGGGTCGCAATGTTCTGTGGGCTGTTGATGGCAACCACAAAGGAATCACCAGATTTCTCCACCATGGATCCTCCGTTTGCATACATCAGATTGTCATAGCGAGCTCTGGAGGAGTCCATCGCCATACCATACTTTACCCCGCCCTTCTCTTTCAGGAGCTTTGCATTCTTCTCAAGCTCTTCAAAGGTCCAAGGATCTTCTACCGTAGGAGCAGAAAGCCCGACACGGTCAAAAGCATCCTTGTTGTAGTACACATTGGTAATCGTGAACTGCTGGGGAAGCGTTGACTTCTTGTCGCTCTTGTAATCCTGCACGATGATTTCCACAGCCATCGGTTCAAAGATGGACATGTCAAAATATTCGCTCAAATCGATGAATTCATCTGGATAGAGACGAGCAAGACGAGTGGTGGCGATCAAATCCGGCAAGTCATTGTTGCGTGCCATCAAGGGGAACTTGGTGAGTTGGTCTTCGTAGGGAATGACCATAACATCAAGGGTGTTCCCGGTCTCTGCCGCCCAATCCTTCATGGTGTTCAGCAAAGCATCCTCACTTGAGGGCTCTTCACTAAGCATCACCTTGAGAACCTTGGGGCCCTGGGTAGCCTCTTCCTTGGACCCTGCAGCAAAAACCATGCTGCCAAGGAGTAAAACCACCAATGCGAGAATCGATACTTTCTTCATATCATACCTCCTGTTGTATGAATATCAGTTTCCAATTTGTTGAGCTACTGCTCATAGTGTCAGTGTAATCGTTGAGACCTATAAATCTACAAGTATCTTGTCCAAATATTCCAATAAAGATTGCATTTTTTGCTTTAGCGTTCTACAGTCCATCTATTCTGTCCTACAGGATTGAACCCAGAATAGTTTACACTTGTCCCATTGACTTGCAACGATTGTCCATAGCCCCCCTCCAGCGTTCCAAGGCTGGGGTCCTCAAGAACAAAGGAGTGGGAATCCGCTTTCAGCGGGGCATGCTCAATAGCTGCAATGAAATCCTGGAAGGAGCCAAAGCTGGCAGGGGATCCTACACGCAACAGGTACAAAACATTCCTCCCTTCGGCGATGAACTCACGTTCCTTATTGGGGCCAAAGATGACCATCTTGAGAGGAGAAGAACAGTAGATTGCTCCGTACCCACCATTGTGGGCGCGTACAAACAACCAGGAATCCCGCTGCTGGAACTCTGCAAACTCCATGGTTGGAAGATAGATGTGGGAAAAATCCACAGGATGGGAGGAAGAGAGGGAGAAGCTGATTGAGGCAAAGTTCTCTATCTGGTTCACCCTAGGCAAGGTTCCATTACCCGCCCAGTAGGAAGGACGTGCGTGGCCGAACAGTGCATGTTCCCCTGGGTGATTCACCCAGATTTGCTCTGTGGCAGAGAACAGGAGGTGGATTGGATTCTCCTGGAACCCACGCTCACCAACGCGGAAGTTGTTGGCGCTGCTAAGCAGAGAGCATGCCGTCTTGCAAGCATATACGTCGGCATAACCCTGGTAGCCGTGTGTCGATTGACTGATCAAGGCCATGCCCTCAGGGACCTGAAAGTACTTTCGGTACTCCTCTGGCGCCTGGTAGTCACTGAAACAGAGTGCGGTAACTCCCTTTCCTGCATGACTGGTATTCCCGATACCGTAGCCGATCCAGTTTATGAAAGAGGGACAGTTGGAGTTGTTGCCAAACAGCTCCTTGGGATAGGTACGTCCTGCAGTGGTACTGAAAATTCCATCAAGCGAGTAGACAGCAAGAATGTAGTAGATGTAATCCATTGCCTTCTTTGCAAGGTTCTTCATCTCGGTGTTTGTTGTCTGTGCATACAAGGATGCAAATCCAAGAGCGTCAATTGGCAGGTAAGGAGGGCTGTTCCACTCAGTAAAACCAATGGAAAAGAAGGTTTCGAACCATGTTCTGAGCAGCTTGATCGCTTTCTCTTGCATCTCTTTCCCACTCATACCACTATTGGTGAAAATTTCATCTGGATACATTTCCCCGGCAAGCAACTGACAGACATGGAACATGAGCGCATGATTCTCACTGTAGAACCACATGGCATCATCCCCTGGCTCATCATGCCAGTAGCGGAAGTGCAACATACAAGATTTCATTGCATCCTTCAGCTCCGCTGTCAGATAAGGATGCTCAGAAAAGGTGTTCAGAATATGGGGAAAGTAAGAAAGGTAGAAGTCACTACAGTCGCTACGTTTGTTGATGAATGCAATCTGTCTCTCCAGCAGGTGAACAAACTCCTGTTTATCGCCACCTGCGTGCAGGATTGCAACCGCCCTGTTCCCATTACGCTCTCCATAGCGCTCAAGGAATCTGAACGCCTGTCTCTTGCGTTCATCCATTGTTTTCTTTGGTTTGGGAACCAAAGAGAGCGGAAAGTTTTCAAAAGCAAGTTTATAGCGGATTTCCATATCCTCTACGGTTGTCTTGGTTACAAACTGCAGATACCCGATAGGGAGCTTCTCACATGGGCCGAGGGAAGCGGTCCTCTCCCCAGGTTTGAAGACAGCTTCAGCACGATAGAGGTCACCTACCATGTAGTTCTCTTCGGTAGCCCCAACAAGGGAGATCACCAAATCCGATTCCTTATACGGATTGGGACAGGACAGTATGACATCCCCTTCCCTTACATGGTTGCTCAAACAACTAAGATCACCGAGGGCATTCTCCACAGCCAATACCAGTTGTGGAGAACGGTCAGCTATGGGAAGCTTCTGCACCAAGGATGGTTGCTCTTCCACACAGGTAAGAGAGAACGAACAATCGCTGTCACGTTCAGCAAACTCATCCCAGAAGACAACCAGTTCATTGTCCCCAATCTCCAGAGGCAGGGTCACATCAGTGGTTTGTATCTGATTTCTCAGATAGGGGGTAAAGGTCATAATCTTTTCCCCATTGAGAAAGAGACGTGCTCCTCCTGCAACGGCAAGTTCACATACCACCTCACGCTTTTTCTCACTCTCCAAGTACGTAAGGGCTACAGCGCTGATCCATGTTGGGTTTGGATAAAATCCAGAAAGTGAAATTACCGGATCATCAAAGGGAAAATGGGCAGAGAGTACATGGCTTGTACCTTTTTGGGTTACCGATCCCCCTACTTGTTTATCAGAAAAGTATGGATAGCCATCCTTAGCCTCTCTTCTTCCAGCAACGAAAGCTTCACGTACAGGATTGGTATGGCTGGCCGAACCAACCGACCCTTCCCAGACATTTGCTTCTTGTTCTATTTTCACCGGGGTGCCGCTTACCGGCTCCTCATGGATCTCTGATATCAGAAACCGATTGATATGCCTTGCGTTTTGCAGTGGATAACGTAAATGGTACATGGAATATCCCTCCTAGTGATAAGTATGAAATGACAATTTTGCAAAATCCACGTATTTCTTGCTCTCTTACCGCGAATCTCTTGCATTTCATGCGAACTGGGGTAGGATACACACATGAGACATTCACTTTCTGAGCTACTTTTCGACCCATCCTTGGTCATCACAGTAAACCGGGTTGATGATCCGGTATTCTATGTCTTTGACTACCAAAAGAGGCGGTTGAACATGGAGTTCCAGCACTTTCATACCTATTGGGAGGTGTACATCCTTTTTGACGATACTGCCGGCCATGTCATAGAGGGCGAGTATTTTTCCTTGCAACGGGGAGATCTTGTGCTGCTTAAGCCAGGTTTGCTGCATAAGAGCACCTACGAGGAGCATGCAAAGCCAAAGGCTCGCCTGGTCATCGGATTCAGGATTGAGGAGCACCCCAAGGGGTTCGAACGGCAGACAGAACGTCTGCTCTCCCTCTTTGGGGAAAAAATACCCATTTTTCGTTTTGATGGGCAGATACAGGAAGAAATTCACCGACTCTTGAACAGAATCTATCAGTTGGGAACTGAACAGCCTGCCAATGCGGAGATGATGATCCACCAAAGTTTCATGGAGCTGCTTTGGGTATTGTATACCCATAAACGACAGAACCAATACGTCAAGCAAGCGAGTACCAACTCAGTCAGTGAGAAAATCTATGCAATCACCAGTTATATGCATATCCATTTTGACGAGAGACTTACACTCCCTGAAATTGCAAAGATGTTCTCCATCAGTCCCTATTATCTCTCCAGGCAATTCAAGCTGGTAACTGGAGCAGGTTTTGTCACCTACTTGCAGATGATCCGAATCCGTCATGCACAAAATGACCTGCTCTACAGCAAGAAACCCATACAGCAGATTTGTGAGGAAAGCGGATTCCCCTCTTTCAGCCAGTTCAACCGTGTCTTTCATCAGTACTGTGAGATGAGCCCATCAGCATTCAGGAAGGATACCGACCATCGCTCCCAACTCTTGCTTAGGCGTTCAGATCCTGAACACAACACCAAAGCAACACTCCCAAGAATTCTGCAATCACCTGAGGAGCAAGGCTAGAAAA
>NZ_JBFXGH010000015.1:0-36018 GCF_050178175.1 Sphaerochaeta sp. | reverse complement strand
AGGTTTGGGATTTGCTTCCATGGTAATATCCTTCTCCCTCCTGTTAGGAATGAATATTGGTCTCAGCCAGCGCTCCTTCATCAAGGAAGCCTACAACCTCTCATCTGTCCAAGGCACGCTGATGGTGGTACGTGCAGTTGCCTTGACTGCTTTGGTGGTGCAAGGAACCGGCGTTTTCATTGAGTATTTCATATTCCGTTCGACCTATGCACCACTCGATGCCTTTGGTCACGCACTATTCAATACCATCTCTGCATTCAATAACGCAGGTTTTGACCTCATGGGAAAGTTTCAGAGTCTTACCTCCTATCGCCATAGTGTTGCAATGAACCTTACGACTGCTTTACTGATCATGATCGGAGGTACCGGTTTCTTCGTGATCGCAGATATTGTGAGGAATCGTAATTGGAAAAAACTAAGCATGCATTCCAAGATTGTGGTGACCATGAACAGTATTCTCATTACCGCCGGATTCCTGTTCTATCTCATTGTTGAACATCTGGAGCCACTTGCTGCATTTTTCCAAAGTGTCACTACCAGGACAGCTGGATTCAATACCGTCGATATTGCAGGCTTGAGTCAAGCTGGACTCTTTGTTACCATTGTCTTGATGTTCATTGGAGCAAGCCCTGGATCGACCGGTGGTGGTATCAAGACCTCCACAACCTTCACCTTGTTTCTTAGCCTCGGCTCCTTGATGTTCGGTAGGCAGACAGCTTCCTTTAAGCGTAAGATTGGAGGTGAGAGTATTCTCAAGGCTTTCCAGGTCCTCATGCTTTCCATTCTGCTCATAGGTGGTGGAAGCTTTCTGTTGTTGCTCATTGAAGGTCCAAAGTTCACCTTTCTTGAGGTACTGTTTGAAGTGGTCTCCGCTTTTGCCACCGTTGGACTTTCAATGGGGATTACCACCGAAATCGCTACACTATCGAAGCTCGTATTGGTGGTAGTAATGTTTGCTGGAAGAGTCGGCCCTATCACCATTGCCACCAGTTTTGCGAGGAAAACCTCACAACTGGGCTATGTTGAAGAGCAGGTGTTTATTGGATAGGAGATAATTTGGCATGAAGAAAGAGTATGATCCTGATGCCTATGGGATTATTGGACTGGGAAGGTTCGGCCTGTCCTTGGCCATGGAACTTACCAAGGCAGGGAAACAGGTTATTGTCCTGGAAATTGAGGAAGAGAAGCTGAACGCAGTCAAGGATCAGTTGGAAAATATCTATCCAGTGAAAGCCGTCACTGAAGAAGTGTTGCATGAATCTGGAATCTCACACTGCCGAACTGCAATTGTCTGTATAGGCAAGGATATTGAATCAAATATCCTGGTAACGATGAGCTTGATCGAGTTGGGTATCCCCCGGGTCATTGCCAAGGCAACAAGCATGAATCATGGCAAGGTGCTTGAGCGTATTGGGGCTGAGGCTGTCTTTCCTGAGGTTGAGATGGGTGAACGCTTAGCCCGTTCGTTGGTCTCAACTAAAACACTGGACTTCCTTGAGCTCTGTGACGATTTCTCCATTGCCAATATCTCGCTAACCAGAGCATTTGCCAACCAGAGCGTTGAAGATATCAACCTTCGTAAGCGTTTCCATTTGAATATTATTGTGATCATCCGCCAGAAGAGAGCCATCAGCGAGATCCTTCCGAATTTTGTATTGGAAGAGGAAGATATCTTGGTTGTAGGCGGTACCAATGATGCAATCAGGAAGTTTGAAAAGGCAAATGAAGCCTAGTTGATCGTCTGCTTGCCGGTTGCAAGGTCGTGAGCAAACTCCCAGTACTCCTGGGTGTTCTCCCTCACCTTGGCAAACTCCTCATCACTGAGGGTCCTGATGAGTTTTGCAGGGGTACCGACCAGCAACGAGCGGGGAGGGTAAACCTTGTTCTGGGAAACCAGCGCTCCTGCAGCTACGATGGACTCTTCCCCAATTACTGCCCCATTGAGTACAATTGCTCCCATGCCGATAAGACAGTCATCCCCAATGGTGCAGGCATGGATAATGGCACCATGTCCGACGGTGCATCTTTCTCCCACAGTAAGCGGGAAGCCCTTGTCTACATGTGCAACTACGTTGTCCTGAAGGTTTGATTGCCCACCGATATGGATGGTATTCACATCTGCCCTGAGTGTGGCATGAAACCAGATAGAGACCCCTTCCTCCAATGTGACGTTGCCGATGACATCAGCACTGGGTGCGATGTAACAACCTTCTGCAATGCTCGGTGACTTGCCATTATATGCGTACATCATAGTCGGTTTCCTCCCTGGTTTGACTATAGCCGGAATGCAATGATTTTGTACAGACAGAAATATTTTTGCAAATGACTTGCAAAATCATCATGGGTTTACTATGTTGTAGATACTTGATGGAGGTACTATGCGAACACGTGCATTTATTATACTACTGGCGCTCATCATAACTCCTTTCGTTCTCTTTGCAGGAGGAAATACTGAGCAGGATTCCAAGCCTATTGTCATGGTGAGTATTCTTCCCCATGCATATTTTGTCGACCAGATAGCCGGTGACCTGGTGGAAACTGCTGTACTGGTCGGGGAGGGACAGAATCCACATTCCTATGAACCTTCCCCTTCCCAAATGGCTCAGTTGGCAAAGGCAAGCCTGTGGATTCTCAGTGGAACGGACTTCGAGCATGTCCTTATCGACAAGGTCTCCAGTATTTATCCAGATCTTACAATCATTGATGGGACAGAAGGGATGACCCTCCGAACCTTGGAAGATCATGACCATGAGGATGAGGGAGCGGGAGGAGATGTACCTGCTCATGACTTGAACATTGATCGACATACCTGGCTTGGATGGGAACAGTCGAAGGTGCTGGTAAAGAACATCAGCAATGCATTGACCACCCACCTTGGATTGCCTGAAGCGGAAGTAGAAGAGCGAGCTGGGAAACTCCTCTCCCTGATCGATGGCGAATTTACCTCGTTGGCAACAGAGCTTGCAGGGCTCTCTGGCAGTACCGTCTTCGTCTATCATCCCTCCTTTGGATACTTCCTTGACTCATTCGGCCTTCATCAGGAGGCTATCGAAACAGGAGGGAAGGAACCTACAGCAAAGGACTTGGCCCTCCTGATAGAGCGGGCACAAGATGAGCAGGCCAAGGTGATTTTCGTACAAAAGCAATTTCCCTCCGGCAGTGCAGAGAAAGTCGCCCAGGTGGTTGGTGCACAGGTAGTTCCACTCGATCCCCTTGCCTATGATTGGTTGGGTAATATCCGCTTGATGGGCAACGCCCTTAAGGAAAGCTTATGAGCAGCGCCCCTATTGCACTCTCCTTCAATAATGTTGCGTTCTCTTATCCCCATTTGAAAGTCCTTGAGAATGTCTCCTTCCATTTTCATGTTGGGGAGTTTATCGCCTTGGTTGGCCCAAACGGTGCAGGAAAAAGCACCTTGCTGAAGTTGGTCCTTGGTCTGGAAGCCCCCCAATCTGGGACAATCAGACTGCTTGGGGAGAATCCAAGAAAGAGCCGGGCCCTTGTAGGGTATGTCCCCCAGCACACCAGCTATGATCCCAATTTCCCTATTTCCGTGTTGGAAGTCGTGAGGATGGGGCGTGTTGATGCATCAAAGCGGGGAGAGAAAGCTGAGCAGACGGAGAAAGCGTTGCAAGCGCTCAAGCAGGTAGAGCTTGAGCACCTTGCCAAGCGGCCCTACAATGCCCTGAGCGGGGGCCAGAGGCGACGAGTGTTGGTTGCCCGTGCCCTTGCAGCTGAACCCACCATGCTGATTCTTGATGAGCCGGCTGCCAATCTGGACAAGGAGAGCGAACAACGGCTCTATGCAACCCTTGGGAAACTCAAGGGTTCGACAACCATCCTGATCGTTACCCATGATATGAGAGAGGTCTCCCCCTTGATCGACCGGGTGTTCTGTATCGATGCCCATAGGGATGGAAAGATGGGTCGTACTGTCGTCCAGCATGTACTTGAGGAAGAAGCAGAAGGCACAAGGAAACGGGTACGACACGATGTAGAGATCCCAGGAGACTCCTGCCATTTCCCAAGGGAGGATGTATGAACGATCTTCTAGGATTCTTTTCTGCACTATTCAACCCCGATTTTCCCTTTGTGAGGAATGCATTCCTTGCAGGATTGCTCTCCTCTGTCCTCTTCGGGGTACTGGGCTCGGTAGTTACCGTGAAACGGATAGCCGGCCTTGCCGGAGCCATCAGCCATGCGGTGCTTGGGGGCATCGGTATTGCTCTCTATCTCTCAGCCACCGGCTTGGTTCCCAATCTGAGCCCCATGGTAGGAGCCATGATCTTTGCGCTCCTCTCAGCAGTTATCATTGGGACAGTCTCCCTTCGTTCCAAGCAGCGTGAGGATACGGTCATACAAGCAATCTGGGCAATCGGGATGAGTATTGGTGTGCTGTTCATGGCAAAGACCCCCGGATACACCGATCCATCAAGCTACCTTTTTGGTAATATCCTGCTCATTGCTCCCTCTGACCTGATTCTGCTTGCTATTCTTGATGTGGTGGTCATTGTACTCGCATGGAGATTCTATCCACAGATTGAGGCAACCGCCTTTGACGAGGAGTTCGCCCAGGTGAGAGGAATCCCGACCCATGTGGTATTTCTCGCCATCCTCTCGATAACGGCTGTAGCCGTAGTGCTGCTGCAGACATTTGTGGGTATCGTGATGGTCATTGCAATGCTTACACTCCCCGCGGGAACCGCAGGGTACAAGGCCAAGAACCTTGCTTCCATGATGGCCTTAGCCACGCTCTTCTCTTTCCTGTTCTCCTTTGCAGGGCTTGTTGTGGGCTGGGGCTTCGATATTCCTGTGGGAGCTACCGTCGTCGTTATTGCTGGGGCGTTCTATCTGGGACGTTCGGCTGGTGACCTGCTGAAAAAATGGAGGAAACACCATGACTAAGGCAAGAAAAGCCCTGCTGGAGCTACTCAAAGAGAGCAAGGAACCTGTCAGCGCATCGATGCTGAGCGGAGACCACTCACTTCCGTTTGACCAGGCAACCATCTATCGTAACCTGCACTATCTTGAGGAGCAAGGTTTTGCTGAATCGTTCATCCTTCACTGCACTGAGCACGGTACCGAACGCTACTATAGCTATCGCAACCGCAGTGAAGGAGTCCACCACCACTGGTTCCACTGTGAGAAGTGTCATACATTCATCGACCTGGGGGGGTGTGTCTACCAAGAACAGATGAAAGATTGGGAAAAGCAGTATGGATTCACCATCAGCGACCACACGTTTTTTCTCACCGGTATCTGTGCTTCTTGCAAGTCATGATCACTTCTTGAGAAGGGAGAAGAGCTGGAGTCGGTTGTTCACGCCCATCTTTGCATAGATGTTCTTGATGTGGGTCTTAACGGTATTGGGTGAGATATAGAGTTGCTTTGCAATCTCCTGATTACTGCATCCTGTTGCAAGCAGTCGTAATACCTCTTCTTCCCTGAGTGAGAGCCCGTACTCCTTGCCTCCCTCTGCATCCACGTGGTCGTTCTGTTCCCAGGTCAGGAAATATCTACGGCTGATGAAATAGTAGAGATAGACCGAGAGTGTCGAGAAACTGAGATAGACAAGCTTGAACGGAAGGTTCCTGAAAAACAGCAGATCCAGGGGAAATAGGAAGAAAAGAGGAAGAAAGGTGTAGATAATTCCTTTCAGCAGGCGTTCTTCTTCCCAAGTAGCGGCCTTCTTGACGAAGATTACACTCAGGACTGCGTGGATTACCAAGAACATGCTACCTGCGAAGAAGTGGTAGGCTATGGTGTCGCTGAGGGCTTTTTGCCAGTCTCCCTTGCTCTTGGCGATGATGACCCAGAGGCTGATCAGGAAAAAAAACAGGATCAAGAATGTAAGGATACGGTTTCCCAGGTGTTTCTGGCCTTCCTGTGCCGGCAAGAGCTGAATCAGGTATCTGCTCATCATAAGCAACAATGTGGTAGTGAGCAGGACAGAGAAGATGGTTGCTCCCAGTGCAAATACCTGGAAAGCATCAGCGTCCAGGTTTCCCACCGGAAGTGTTCTGGTCAGGTAGGTGACCAAGAGAGAGACACACATTTGCAGTGAAAGAGGAACAAGGACAGTAAGGAAGGAACCGATATATGCATCACGCACACGGTAGAAGAGCAAGATACAGAGACAAGTAATGGAAACCACCAAAGCGGTGGTAAGGAAGAGCAGGATATCGGATAGGATTACCATTGGTTCCCCCCCCTGGAAGAATCCTATCACATACCTCTGCTCAGAACCATGCTTTCAGCCCTATCTGAAGAGAATCGTTTGCATCCCAGGTGTGGTATATACTCGCTTTCGGCTTTATTGAACCATACCAGGTAGTCTTGAGGAAGCAAGAGAGATTGTCCCCCAGGGCATAGGTGGCGGAGGCAAGCAAGAGGTATCCGGTGCTTTCTGCTTGGTAGGTCCCAGCAACCCTGCAAGTAAGTTTTTCCCGCAAGAGTGTGCCCTCTGCAGCTACTATGAGCGTATTGGCATAGGTCTTCCCATCGTAGGAGGAGAGAACATCTACATCCATTGGGGAGGAGGGGAAGTGCAGTACATAGTGTCCCTGGTAGGCAACTGCCAGAAATGTGCCACTTGTGCTATGGGTATAGGAGAGTTCTGCTAAGTATGCCCATTTGCTATTGTATAATCCTGGGTCACTTCCATCGGTATCCTCACTGAGGAAGAATCCCCCCTCCAGAGCAAGTGTAAAGGGCCCAAACAAGCTACTCGATTCCAACCCGATAAGTTGGTAGCGGGTATGGATGGTATCGGCCACAGTGATGGCAAACGTCGAGGGGTCGAAGGTGATGTTGGTGTAACCACTTTGTGGCCAGTACCCATTGAAATAGAGAAGGCCAAGGTCGATGGCACTTGATTGTATTCGGTAGCGTGCCCCCCCTCCAAATTTTTCAAGGCTCCCGGTCTCTTCTTCATGCAACGTCACTGACGCAAACTGTGCCGGCATAAGTGACCAACGTCCATTGTTTTCCAAGCTGGTAGGGAGAAATCCTGGTTTCAGGACGATATCCAGGGAGCTTCGATCCCAGTAGGTAGTCAGGGAGAGCATCAGTTCCCTCTGTTTCATTGCTTCCAGGTCATCAATGATACCTTGACCAAGGTCCTGGGCATTAAACACATCCACGACATGGGAGAGCGATGCACTTCCCCAAGGATGGGTCATCCAGCCTGCAGCAAGTGTCTGATTGCCCCAGTAGAGGCTGATTGAGAGGTGTTCCGCTGAAAGGGTGTTTGTCATTGCATCAAATTGTACGGTGGATATTGCTCTAAACGCCTCATCTTCATAATCGACAGAGAGTCCGAGCAGTACCCCGGGGACCACGGATTTGTCGCGATAGACATTCAAGGATGTCTCCTGTTGCAGGTAGAAGGTTCTCTTGGGTTCCTCTCCCTCTGCAAATATATCAAATGCAAACAAACGTGCTGTGGTAGTCAACAACAGGATGGTAATAGCAAGGGTTCGTTTCATCAGAGCCTCCCTGTTTCCAGGAATCTGGTCGTAAAGTATCCCTCTGGAAGAGGAATGTCGTAACGTGCTTGAAGAATCTCCAAGCGTGTGGAGTGTGAACTGGAGTGGGTTCTCATGACCATCGTCGTACTGACCGGACGACCAGAGAGCGTGTCAATTGCTTCTGTGGTCAATGTTTTCACAATCGTGCTCCTGTCAGGCTCATAGAACTGAACCTCCAGGGGGAGATAGGTTTCCTTGTCAACAACGGTGATGGTTTTCCCATACGCTTTCATCTCATGGGGAATCGATTCAATGGTAAAGGTGTTACTGTCCTCAGAGATGAGATGATGATCTGCTTGGCCGATATCATAGGTGGTTGAGACCATATCGCTATAGGAGAAATCACTGCCCATGAATGAGCCAGCTTCCTCAGCGCCCGCTATTTTCCTGATCCGCTTGAGGGAGGGGATGTATATCCACTGTTCAGTATTTCCATCTGTCCCTTCAATGGAGAGAAAACGGGTATTACGTACACTCTCTGGGGAGAGAAATACAGTCAGCGTGGAGGTTCTTCCCTCTTTTGTTGCGCTGAGTGTTTGCACCCGTCTCTCTCTGGCAATTCCCGCGTTATCGATCAAGGTGAGCCTGATATCGAGTGCCGAAGTTGTTGAGCTTTGTCTTTCAAGTACCTGTTCCATGATCTGGCCAGCAGTCGGTGAACTGAAGACCAGGTAAGAACATCCAAGGCAGAGTAGAGAGAACAGTGTAATGAATCGTTTCATGCTTTCCTCCTGGAAGTGTTGAATAGGTTGGGGAGATGGACCTGGAGTGCCACCAAGAGCAAGAGTGCAGCAGCACTTGCTGCAATCATGGCGATACAGAAGAGCAGGCCAAGGTTAGCAATCGGGAGGAAACGACTGAAGAGTAGACCGCTGAATCCAACTGCAACCGATGCAGCATTTGCCAAGATTGCTTTGCCGGTGGTCATCATGATCTCTTCAGGTGAGTGCTTGTTGCGCATGAACGCTGAGAGCAAGTGGATTGCATAATCCACCCCGATACCAATTGCCAATGCTGCAATAAGGCTGGTCACGATATCCAGTTTGATGGAGAAAAGCACCATAGCCAGAAACACTGAGGAGAGTGCAAAGAGACAGGGAAGGAGGGCAAGCGTGGCAAGTTTTGCAGAGCGGAGTATGATAAGTACCAGTAGCCAGACAGCAATGAGTGAGCTGAAGAGACTGATGACCTGGCTTTTGGTGACCAGGTCAGTCAAAGCAAGGCTTACTGCCTCTCCTCCTCCGATCTCCACGTTCCATGTTGAGGGGAAAAGGGTGGGAATCATGGTGGTGATCAAGCGGAGTGTTTCCGTATGTGACTCCTTGAGCAGGATGGTGAAAAGCGTTGAATCAGGTTCCAGTGGATCATCGATGAAACTATCCAGGGATGAGCTGTACAACAAGAGATACTGGGCGATAAGATGGCTCAGTTCCTCCTCTGAGGAAAGGCCGTACTTTGCTGGGTCACTGGGAATCTCATAGGATCCATTGCCACCTCTTTCAAGCTGCTTGGTTGCTGTAGGGTTGGTAGTAGATTCTTCGCTGGAGAGTGGACCGGAGAAAAAGTCAAATACCGGTTCATCCTGTACTGTTTGCACTATCGCTTCCTCAGCAGGTCCAAGCAACTGATTCATGCGTTTAATAAAAGGTAGGATGGACTGAACACCACCAACCGCGGGTTCCTCTTCGATAGTCTCTATGGCGTGTTCAATCGTTCTCAGGACCTTCGGGCTGAGGGTAGCCGTGCCTTCAGGGGGAGTGATCATCACTGAGAGGGAGAAGGACCCTTGCATTGCCTGGTTGTAACGGTTGTTCATTTTCACGAGGGTGGAGGATGGCCTGAAGAATGCAAGCATGTTTGTACCCTCCTGCAATGACAGGTAGGAGAGAGGAAGGACAACGATGATCATAAGCAGGAAGAAGGTAATGGTCAGCTTGCCCCACTTGTTGGATACTCTCATTGCAAATCGTACAAGGAATACGCTATGAGGTTTGCCGGCCTTCTGTGGTCTTGGAACCCTCGCATGATATACGACCCTGATGAGTGCAGGGAGCAGGATCAGTGAACTACCTGCACAGGCAACCACTCCAATGAAACTGAGCAAACCGAAAGTCCTGAAAGGCACAAGGGGGCTGGAAAGTTGGGCAAGGAAGGCAAACGCTGTCGTTGCAGCGGCCCCAATGATCGGGTAGGTATTGGTGTGCACTACGTCCTGCAGGGTTTCCTCAATATTTCTTCCATCATATTCTTGGTAGAAATGGCTGAATATATGCACAGTATAGGCACTCCCTACGATGAGCAGGAGAATCGGGACAAGCATGGTTGCCATGGTAACCGTGATTCCCGTCCATGCCATGATCCCCAGGGTCAAGGAGCTGCTGAATACAAGGGGAACCAGAGAGAGCAGTACAGCAGATATCCTACGGAGGAAAAGATAGAGCACGAGGATGATCAACAGAGCCACGATCGGGGCAAGCATTGCCAGGTCACGGAGCAAGCTCCTTTCAATCTCATCGGTAACTGCGGGTAGCCCAAGAAGAGAGAACTCAAGTCCTTCCAGGGGGAGCAACAGCTCCTTGAGGCTGGAGAGCAGGATCCCTGCGTTGTATTCTCGTGTGGTTTGGATCAGGATGGAGAGAACCTGATGGTCTTCAGAGATGAACGTTCCTTCATAGAAAGATGGCCAGGATGCGATACGTTCCTCTATCCGTCCTATATCCCCATCATAGAGAGGGACAACCGCGACTCCCTCGGATGATGGTTCCAGATGTTTGAGATTTGCCAGGCTTGAAGCTTGCTTGACGCCATCCAGTGCCTCTATCTGTTTTGTCAGTGAAGTAAGCTGTTCAAGGTACTCTTCATTCAGAATTGATTGAGGGGCATACAGACTTACCACAACCGAGTCAAGGGAGCCAAATCGTTCTTCAATCTTCTCATTGGTTGCTACCACCGGATGTGATTGTGGGATGAATGCATCGGTTGAGCTGTCAATATGGAGTCTTCCTATACTGCTGATGCAGATAAGGTTGAAAAGAAGTGAAACAACAATAATGATCCAGCTACGAACAATTTGCCTGTTCATACTTTCATGCTAGAGCTTGGATATGGGAAAACAATCGCCTGGAGAGAGTATTCTCTTCACCTTCTATGGTGATTCTCTTCTCACCCAAGTGGGACCAATGCTTTACAAATCACGGTAGTTCACCTCATGATACGAATAGGAGGCAGGGATATGACCTACACCAAGATTGTTGCCACACTGGGCCCGGCGAGCGGGACATATGAGATGGTCAAAGCCATTTTGGAAGCAGGATGCCGTGTGATTAGGCTGAATTTCAGCCATGGTTCGCATGAAGAACAGCAGAAGCGGTTTGACTATGCCAGACAGGCAAGCAAGGAGTTGGGGATTCCCGTAACAGTCTTCATGGACCTGCAAGGGCCCAAGATTCGTCTTGGACAGTTGCAGGAAGAGATGTATGTGCTGCAAAAGGGTGAGAAAATCACCCTGACCACTGAGCCTTGCATGGGTACCAGGGAGCGTATCAGTATCGACTATCCATTCCTGCATGAAGAGATCAAGATAGGGCAACGGATATTGATCAATGACGGATTGGTTTCCCTTATCGTGGAAAGCATTGAAGGGAAAGACATTCATTGCTCCTTGTTGGAAGAGGGAGTGCTTCTCCCGCGTAAAGGGGTAAACCTTCCAGAGGTTCCCTTGCGTCATCTGAGTTCATTCACGGAGAAAGACAAGAGAGATTTGGATTTTGCCTTCAGGAATAAGCTTGATTACGTGGCGCTCTCTTTCGTTCGCAGCGGAAAAGATGTTAAGGCCTTGAAAGAGTATATGATGGCCTCTTACGGCAGAACCATCCCCATTATCAGCAAGATTGAGAAGCCTGAGGCAGTTACCAACCTCCAGGAGATCATGATAGAGTCAAGTGTGATTATGATCGCCCGGGGAGACCTGGGAGTGGAGGCCCCGGCTGAGGAGGTCCCCCTGATCCAGAAGGCTATCATCAGGTCCTGTATCGATCGTGGGCTTCCTGTCATTACCGCAACACAGATGCTGGAGTCAATGATGCACAATCCAAAACCCACCAGGGCTGAAACCAATGATGTAGCGAATGCAGTATTGGATGGCACAAGTGCCGTAATGCTCAGTGGAGAAACCGCTGCGGGGGAATATCCCTTGCAGGCAGTGACCACGATGAGTCGGATTGCAAGTCTTGCTGAGCGGAGTGATGTATTCCAGAAACAGGTCTTCAACCAAATCAGCATGTTGGATCCAGCGCGAAAGATTACCACCACGGAGGCTGTGGGACTTGCCACCCGTGAGCTTTCCCTCTCTGTAGGGGCGGCATTCATTGCATGCTTCACCCAAACTGGCTCTACAGCACGCTTGATAGCAAAATTCCGTCCCTCGGTCCCTATTATTGCCTTCTCTCCTTTACCGGAGGTGGTGACCTACCTTTCCTTGAGCTGGGGGGTTACCCCGATTCTCATCGACCAGCTTGCAAGTGTGGATGAGTTGCTGGCATACGCACCAGAGTATCTGATGAAACAGGGAATGGTGAAGCAGGGGGATACCGTGGTAATCACTGCCGGGGTTCCTGTAGGCAGTAGTGGGAAGACCAATATGATCAAGGTAGTGGAGATCGAATAAAGAAAAAGGAAGGCCGGTGCAGAAAGCTCTGGCCTTCCTTCAGGATCACTGTGGCCTGAATGAGATTGTGGCACCGATACTTAACGCTCTACCCTTATGGTCGAACAGATCAAGCGCCCGTATATCGAGTCCGAAGTAGGTGTCGGTAAGGAATTCAATGGGGAGTAATCGTAGTGCAACGTTGACCAACCCTCTATCCCCAGCATTCCCTGCAGACGGGGTGGTGCTGTAACTGACGTTGCCGAAGTCCAGGAGGAAATCCACTTTCTCCTTGAATACCGCGGGAAAGAATGGCGTTTGGAAACCGAGGGCGAAGTCAATATTGCTGTCCAGGGATTTCTTGAAGGTATAGCCAAGGCGAAGTGTTGTCTTTGAGGGGAAATCCATGATTGAACTCTCGAATGTGGAGGCTGCATAGAGTTGGGCAGAAAAATCATTCGTCTCTGACACCCCACTCACTTGGGCAAGAACTCCTGCAGCAAAACTCGTGGTTTCTCGTTTGGCAAATCTCCATTTCCCATTGAGCAGGATGTCTATGTCATTCCCGATATCAACGGCAAAACTGGTCTCAACAGCGTCTGAAAACGACAAGAGAATTGAGGGTATGTGGATAACCCTGTCACTTGTGATGGTAGCTGAATATGCCGTACTGACTGAGCTCTTTGCCTTGCTGGGAGCAACATCAGCACTTGGTACTACAATATAACCCGAACTTCCGCCCAAGGTCGTACTGCCAAATATCGGCACAAGACACAAAATAAGCAGGGAGAGAAGCAGTGCTCTTTTCATAAAGGTCTCCTAGGCACAGGGTGCCCCTCGATTGATACAAGGTCAAGTAGCTGAAGATGATTGTTTCATGGAATGTTTGGATGCATACATGGCTTCATCAGCACGACCGATACACTGGTGAAATCGGTCTTTTCTCTTGGGAATGTATCGGTCAAATCCTACTGCTACATGATAGTGTAGTGTATTGCCAAAGGGGAAGTGGGAGCGTACCCATTCTGCCATCTTCTGTATTGCTTCTTCTGATACATCGCTTTGGGTATGTCCTTCGATGCCTGGACCCGGGGGACCTCCCTGTCATAGGCTGCCCGGTTTCCTACCTCTGTCAGTGCATCACTGAATGTTCTTTGCAGATCGATTTTGTCTTGATTCTCATCAAGGTGGCACTGCGCCAGAAAAGCACGACCGCCGAGGCCGCCATACCAAAATGAAGGATAACGGCACTATCGAGGGAAATGCCAAGCATGAGCAGGATCACTTCAGCAACGATGGACGAAAGCTAGAATCCCATTGCAATCAGGAAGGATTGCAGGTCCTGGTTTCCCCGATAATATTCAATTACCAGGAGTACAAACAGAGAGAGTAGAAAGAGTGCAGCAAAACTGAGATTCATCGGGAGAGCGGGGTTCCTGAAGAGTATGAATTTGCTGGGGGTCTGGCTGAAAACCCACCCACCGAGAGCAAGCAGTACCAAGCCAAAATAGAAAAAACTCTTTCTCTCTTCATCTGTCTGGATGGAAAGAGAAAAAAGAACCACCAACAGGCCGATCAAGAGAAGTGAGAACCCATAGAAGAGGGAAGGCCACTCTCCTGGTTCGTGAAACAACAAATCGGTCTTGCTCCCAATGTAGACTGACTTGAAATGACCAGCAAAGGAGTTGTTTGAGGTGTAGCCGAATGTAATGCTCAAATCGCCTCCAAGGTAAGATTCCTCGAGGCGGATGAAATGGGTGTAGGTTCCTCCAAAAACAGGGATCGCCCATCCTCTCTCAGGCCCCTTAAAACGGTAGATTGTTTCGTTATCCACCTGTACCAAGACACTTGCCATGCTGGAGTTGAATGCGATAGTTCTTTGTTCTCCCGGCAGTTGAGAGGGAATGGTATGGTGAAGCGGAATCACCTTTTTTGACAGGCTTCTGCAGTGAGTAGGGAAGCAAGACATCTTCGGCAAATGTCTGTCCATCGATGTTGATGGTCTACGGTTCATCCCATGCTGTCACTTTCACACCGCAGAGCGGTTCAGTCTGGAGGAACGAATCATAGTAGAGAGTCATGACGAATACAATCAGGGCACAATTCTCTGGATATGGTTTTCACGTGAGAAAGCAGCCATTCGGATTCCTCTTCTTGTTGGTTTCTAGTTCGAGATCCTCCGAATTTCCGGATGTCCCTTCTCATTGAGTTTACGCTCGATATACTTCTCTTTCTCCAGTTTGGAGAGCAGATTCCCAAGACTGTGGTAGCTGCTTCGTTCGATCATCCGGCTCTTGTCCATCTGATGGAACTTAACCCCTACATAACTTACCAATTGCCAGCTGTCTGGATCGAAGGAGTCCACCACCCGCTTCATGAGTGTTTCCACTTGTTTGTCCATCTTCTTTGTATGGTTGATCTCAGCAGGTTTATCTGCTTTCTTTGCCTTCGGTGGACCACTTTCCTTCGGCTCTTCTGCTTGAGGCTTGTTCATGAATGATTCAATGATCAGGATTTCATCACAACAGTTGTTGAAGATGGGCTTGTCGCTCACCATCTCCTTGGTAACCAGATAGACTTCCTTGCCATATTTGCGAAGTGCCTCCATGATGACCGTGAAGTCGCTGTCGCTGGTAATGAAGACATAGCGGTCAATGACAGGGGTGTTTACGATGATGGTTTCCAATGCTTCAAGGCTGATGATCAAGTCAGCACGATTCTTGTAGTTGGTGGTGATGGACGGGGTGTCCCTGATGGTGAAGTTGTACTCAGCCAACTGCTTCTCCATTTTCTTTATGGAAGCAGAATTCCCACAAGCCATCTTGATGACAAAAATATTCTCTTCTTCAGGGGATTCATTGTGTTTCAGTGTCAGCTCCTCGAAGAGCGGCTTGAGATCCAGAGCCGAAGGGATATTCTCCAAGTCAATGTAAATAGCATTGTTTTTTCTCCGCATAGACCCTCCGTTTGTTACTATACAACACATGAGGGGTACACGAAAGCCTTAAAAAGGGTCTTCTGTGGAGAACTCCATCCACACTCCGGTTATCGGATGATGGAAGGAGAGTGTCTTTGCATGAAGATAGAGGCGGTCTGACATCCCGCTTCCATACAGGCGGTCACCTTTGATCGGGTGTCCAAGACCCTTCCCATGCGCACTGTGCACCCTGAGCTGGTGGGTTCGTCCCGTCAGCGGAAAGAAGAGCATTCTTGTTGCAAGTGATCCATCGCTTCTTCTCTCTACCCGGACTCTCTGAAAACGGGTGGTCCCCCATTTCCCCTGCTGCTCATCATATACCTGGAGAGGACGATGTTCGGCATCGAGGCGGAAGGGAAGGCTGATCTCTCCCTTTTCTTGCCTGACAACTCCCTCCAGAAGTGCCACATAACTCTTGATCACTTGTTTTTCGCTGAACTGCTTGTTCATCCTTTTATGTGTTTCCTTGTCTTTTGCCAGGATGAGCAATCCGGAGGTATCCATATCGAGTCTATGGACAGCACACTGCAAGGGGAGGTTTGGCATCAGTTTCCTGAGGCGGGTTTCCACGCTGTCTATTTTCTGTGGTCCTCTCCCTGGAACTGAAAGCAGTCCTGCATCCTTGTTCACAATGATGATATGCGAATCTTGGTAGATGATATCCAGGGTAAGCATGGCATGGAGAATTGGTTTGCATTTCTCATCACAAGGGCCATAGAAGCTGAGATGGCTTCGCCCACTGTCCTTGGTAGGAGCCCCAAAAAAGAATTCTGCCATGCTGATAGGATGCAATTGGCGGGTAAACGCATACTGGAGGAGCTTGATGGCACAGCAATCCCCACTCCCTGTAGGGGCTTTCCCTCCGGGGAAGATGGATTCCAGACGAACTCGGTTTCCCTCAAGCGTGGCTATGCGGTAAAGCTCTCGGTAATAGGATAAGGCCATACGGGAAAGCTCTGAGCGAGTAGTAAGATGTAATCGGCGTTCTTGTTCAGAGGAGGCTGCCTCAGCAAGCCTACCTATTTCCTTGATCGGGGCATCAAACATGCGAAGGTATTCGTGGTATGACTCCTCATCGACCAGGTGGTCAACCCAACCGGGGAGGTTCAGGTGTCCCATGCAACTACCTGAGAATGCTTTCAGCAGGACCTCATTCCCATTCTGGTCACGTGCAACCAGGACACCGAACATGCCACCCCCTCCTGGCAAGAAGAACCCATTGATGGGTACTTTCCCCTCTCCTTCAAAATCCACTACTCCGTTTTTTAGCAGAAGTTGCTGGAGGTGCAGGGCATAGGTGTGTGCTGGGTATTCTGGCAGTGGTGGGTACATGGCATCTTTGATGGTACGAAAGTCCTGCTTAAGATGCAAGGTCTACCCTAGGCAAATAGCATGTGCTATGGCATCATGGATGCAAGAGAGGGCCTATGAACGCGACACTTGAGTTGGATGTACTATCTGTGGTGCTTCTGATTTTTGCCATAGCTCTTGCTTCCCGCAGTTTGCAGGGCAAGCCGAGTAATCGTTGGTATATTCTCGCCGCTGTCACCCTGCTTATTGTCATAGGGACCGAGTTGTTCGCTTATCGGGTCGATGATATCGGTGTTTCCTCCCAGGTCGCTCCCCACCGCATCACCAATGTACTGGGTTTCGGGCTGTCACCTATTGTCTGCTATTTCCTGTTCAGGTACATTTCCCATACAAAGTACCAACAGATAAGCAAGTGGTTGTTCCTTCCCTTTTCCATCAATGGAGTGTTGAGTATTCTCAGTTATTTCAATGGTTGGTACTTCTCTGTGGATCCCCTGAACGTGTATCGCAGGGGTCCGTTTTTTGCGCTGGCAACCCCGATTGTAGGTGCAGCCATCCAGATTATTTCCCCCCCTATCCTGACACTCTGGCCTGGTATCGTACTCTCCCTGTTGTTGTTCTATCTCTTCTTGCAAGAGCAGTATTATGCGTTTGATGTGCTTACCGGGCTGAGGAATCGATTGACGTTCATGCGTGATCTCTCAGATTTACAGCGAATATGCAAGGGACCGACAACCATTTTGGTATGTGATGTCAATGAACTGAAAAAGGATACCTATGGTCATACCAGTGGGGATGATCTATTGGTGCATGCCGGTGGTCTGTTGGAACGTTGTTTTCGCGGAGTGGGAAAAGCGTATCGTATCGGTGGTGATGAGTTTGCCGTGATCAGCACCAAGGGGGAACCACTGGAGATTGAACGATCACTATCCCTGCTTGAGAGCCAGATAAAGTTGTACAATAAAAACAAGTCCGTGCCGCTTTCTCTGGCAACTGGATGGTCGTGGTGTGAATCCTGTGGTGGAAATCTATTCAATACGTATGTAGCAACAGATAACAATATGTATGATACCAAGAAAAAGATGAAACAAGGACGGAGGTAACCTGATGGACCCGCATGTACAATATGCCTATCTCAGTGTTCCCCAATTTGAACAGAGACTGGCAGAGCATCCCGTGGGGTACATACCCCTGGGAACCCTTGAGTGGCATGGGCTGCAGAATGTCTTGGGCGCGGATGCCCTACAGGCAGAAGGTTTGTTTATCAGGGCAGCGAGGCGTTTTGGCGGCATCGTGTTCCCGCCTTTTTATCTTGGTCCAGATAGGATTACCGATGCAGGTGAGGGCAAGAGCCTGATTGGGATGGACTCAAGTGAGGCTACAAAACCCCATCAGAAGCTTCCAGGGAGTTGTTACTGGGTTTCCAAGGGGCTGTTTCTCCAGATGCTTGAAGCGCAGATTGCCCAGGCCAAACGGGCAGGGTTCATCTGCCTGATCGCTGATGGGCATGGTCCCTCCAGGAAGGCCTGGGCAGAGTTGGCCAGCCAGTGGGAAAAGCAGTATGACATTATTCTGCTCTCTGCCATCAATGATTTCCCACCAGAAACGTATCTGGCTTTGGGCGATCATGCGGGCCGCTGTGAAACTTCTACGATGATGGCGCTTCACCCTGAGTTGGTGAATCTTGCAATCCTGGAGCAGGATACCTGGCCTCTTGGGGTGAAAGGGGAGGACCCAAGGCTCTCCAGTGCTGCCTACGGGGAGTACATCCTTGAGACAACGGTGAATGCGATAGGTCAGAAACTCCAGGAGTTGGGGCTCTGATTCCGGTTTTGTAAGGGGTGCCTTCCCTTTTGCAATGCCATTGAAGCTTCCCTCCTGCAATCCTCTCTAGCAGGAGAAATTGCTATGAAAATTGGGAATGCATGTGCAGGGGCTGGGTATGTTATCCAGGTAGGAGAGCGGAATTGCAAGGGGCTTTACGGTTCAGTGCATACCTGCTTGGCAGGCAATGCAGGTATGATGGATTCTCAGTCCACTTTCCCCAGGCAGCAATGCTGCAAGAATGTTCCGGTATGTCCGGAAGTCTTGGGTGGATTACAAACCCCCGTTTCCCATCTGGAATGGTAGATGGCAGGGTGATGGTCCGAGAGGGAGAGGCCTGTACTGAGTCCTTTTTGCGAGGAGCTCAGCGAGCCTTGGCAATTGCAGAGGCGAGTGGTTGTAAGCGGGCACTCCTGATGGACCGCAGCCCATCCTGTGGATACGGGGTGGTCTATGATGGAACCTTCGGTGGCATACTTATTCCCGGCAAAGGTATTTTCGCTCCGCTCTTGGAGTCAAGGGGGTTGATGATCAACAGCTCATCTCACCATGAAGCCTTATTGAGCTGAGGGGAGAGAGAATTTCTTTGCACGTTTAAGTGCAGCGGTGGTTGCTTCCCAATCCGTCTCATTGAGCATCCAGCTTCCTGTCATGGCAAGTACGTGTGGATTCTCAAGATAGGTGGCTGTCATCTCTTCATTGATATGTCCCGCTACGATGAAGGTAAGGCCTTCCTGTTCTCCCAGGGTGTTGATGAACGGTAGTCCACCAAGTTCCTCCACAGGATAACAACCCAGCGTCTTGAGATTCCACGCCTTGGCTACCGAGGCCTGGGTGGTGACCGCATAGATGGGTTTTCCCACTTGTTGGCAAAACTCCACCATCTGCTCATGGAAAAGAGGGGAGAATATGAAGGCAGCTCCTGCTTCCACTGCTGCTTTTGCCTCCTCCAGCGTCTGGACATTGCCCGCTCCAATGAGAAGGTCCTCTTCCCGGGCCAATCGGCGCAGCAAGGCAAGCCCCCCATTCATCTGCTGGGAGATGTTTGCAGCACGTAGGTCGCTTGCACGCAGTGCCTTGACCAATGCTTCGGCCTGGTCCTCTCTGCCCTGTTTGACCATCGGGATGCACCGAATCTGTGCCAATTGTTTGGTAATGGTATCCATGCCGGTCTCCTCCTTATCCGATGTAAGTCTAATCTGTTTGATGCATCCAGTCGACCCTAAAGTAATAGATGACAAAGATAATGGAACTGAGTGTCCAGGTAACAGGATATGCCCAGAAGATGACCCTGATATCCATGAAGAGCCAGAGCCCGGTTGAAATGAAGATGATACGGAAGATACACCAGATGACAAGCATAACTACCATAGGGACGATTGCCTTTCCTGCCCCACGGTAGATGCCGCTCATTGCATGACTGAGCGCGAGCGCCCAAAGGAAAAGGCTGGATATGTTGGCTTTCGAGACTCCTATAGCGATGACTTCGGGGTCTTGGCTGAATAGTCTCATCAAGGGTTCTGCGCCCAAGAGCATGCCAAGGCCTAGGGCCTCTGCGAGGATCATGGCAAACAACACCCCAAAGCGTGCACCCCTTTTCACCCGATCATACTCCCTTGCTCCCAGATTCTGCCCTGTAAAGGTGGTAAGAGCCAAGGCAAAGGCCGTGATCGGGATAAAGGCAAAGCCTTGGATACGCATGAAGGCCCCATTTCCTGCCATGGCTGAGGCTCCAAAGAGGTTGATTGAGGATTGGAGGATGACATTTGCAAAGCTGGTTACCGAATTCTGGATGCCGGATGGAATGCCGAAGGTAAGAATCTGCTTGAGGTATCCTTTGTGAATCCTGATGGAAGGGATGTGTACTCGCACAATTGAAGGAGTTGTAAGCAATAAACGGAAGCTGAGAGCAGCACTCACTCCTTGAGCAATGATGGTAGCATAGGCGGTTCCCTCAATGCCCATACCCAGCACGCCGACGAAAACCAGGTCAAGGGCGATGTTCAGGATTGCAGCAACGATAAGAAAATAGAGCGGATGTCTGCTGTCTCCCACCGCCTGGAGAATCCCGCTTGCAGTGTTGTAGAAGATCAGGGTGGAGATACCCAAGAAGAAAATCCGGAGATAGGTTTGTGCATCAATGAATACGCTCTGGGGAGTTTTCATCCAATGGAGGACCACCGGTGCAAAGAAGTAGCCCAGGACGGTCAGCAGTGCACTGGTGACCAAACTGAGTGCAACGGTGGTATGGACAGCCTTTCTGACTCCTTCATGGTCACCTTTTCCGAATGCTGTGGAGATTGCTACGCCCGCTCCTACAAAAATACCTTGGAAGAGTCCTACCAAGAGCATGATAAGGCTGGTGATTGAGGTAATGGCAGCCAAAGCCTCTTTGCCGACAAGGTTTCCCACCACCAAGGTGTCAGTTGTGTGATACAGCTGTTGAAACAAATTCCCGAGGAAAATTGGGATTGCAAAGGCAATAAGGTTTTTTTGGATCGAGCCGCTTGTCATAAGCTTCGTATGCGTTGCCATATGGCCTAGTACTCTAGTCCATCGCTGTAGTTCTTGCAAGCAGAACTACAGCTCATCTTTCCTTGTGAACAGTGCTATTCTAGGATGAGCCTATGAATACCTGTTCCACAATCAGCACCATGGTGCATGGACAATGCTTCTTGCACTCTCCAAACTGTTCGACCAAAACATTGTACCACCGGCACTCCAGAGTGCTGTTGCCTTGCATGGTTGTGGCGACCACGGGGATCAATGCGGGTTGGTTGAAGGCGCCGTGATGTTCATTGGTATATACCACTTGGAAAGAGGGTGGGAGAAGCAGGATGTCGCCAAGCTTGCCTATGTCCTTGCGGAAACCTATCGCAATCGGTTTGGCTCGCTTCTTTGCAAGGATCTACGGCCTGGAGGCTTTTCAGAGGGAGATTCTTCACATCTTTGTGAAAACCTAACTATTGGGTCAATCGCATTCACACATCAGTTCATCTTAAGTAACATTAATAAGTAAGAGTAAGCAAGGAGCAGAATCTTAAGAGATTTGTAATTATATCATAAAAAAAGCTTGGTAGAATAAAGGTTAATCATATATTTTATAATAAAATAAAATTTTTTTGCAATAGTATACAAATTTCACATCGTTTTTATCCTTCACTTTACAAACTTTCAGCAAGCTTCTATGCTTTTCCATACGTAGGAGAGGTGTCAATGCGTATACTCGATTATCTTACTGAATCTTCCATCTTGTTCCTCAAAGGAACTCATAAGAACCAGATACTTACAACCATGGCCAAAAAAGCTGCTGAAAGCGGCTGTGTTTCAAGCGAAGAAGCTTTTACCAAGGCAATCTTGGAGCGTGAAACCATCATGAGTACAGGTATTGGTCTTCAGGTTGCCATCCCTCATGCAAAGATGGATGGGATCAAGGAATTTTTCGTACTTGCTGCAGTGTTGGACCAAGATGTTCCTTGGGATTCCTTGGACAAGAAACCGGTACGTCTGGTTTTCATGATCGGCGGTCCTTCCGACCGACAGTCCGATTATCTCATGATCCTTTCCAAGATCACCTTGGTGATCAAGAACCCTGAACGAAGGAAAGCACTCATGGCTGCAAAGACCCCCCAGGCGGTGCTCGATGCATTTGCCGATCTGTAGGATTGCATAATGGAATTTCATCTGTTTCTCTATCTTGCTGCAATTTTTGCAGCGGGATATGGCAGTAAGGTACTCACCTCAGCCTTGAAAATCCCTGAAGTCACCGGTTATGTCCTCCTTGGTGTATTGCTTGGTGGCTCCTTGGTGAATCTTCTCTCTCCTGAAGTATTGGATATCTTGGCCCCTCTCTCCTCCATAGCGCTTGCCCTGATTGCATTCATGATCGGGATTGAGCTCAAGATTGATGTGATCAAGCGGCTGGGAAGGAGCATCATAACCATTGTAACCTTCGAGTGCATTGGAGCATTCCTTGTTGTTTTCTTTGGCTTGTTCTATGTGTTCAAGACCAATCTCAATACTGCACTTCTGCTTGGATCCGTAGCATCGGCAACAGCCCCTGCGGCAACAGTTGCTGTTATAAAGCAGTACAAGGCGAAGGGGGTTCTGACCTCAACCATCCTGGCAGTGGTGGGTATAGATGATGCGTTTGCACTCATCATCTATGTCTTTGTGGAGAGCTTTGTCAGTTCCAACCTGCTCGGGAGTTCTCTCGAAATAGGGCCGATGATAGCCTCCGCCTTGCTCTCTGTCGCAATTGCGCTTGGGCTTGGTGCCGTTTCCGGGGTTCTCTATATCTTGCTTTTACGAGGAAGGAGAAATAACGATTGGGTGATGTTGCTGCTCGCCGCCTTCCTCTTCTTGTTGTTGGGCGTCTGTGAGTTGCTTGGCGTCTCTGAGCTGCTTTCAATCATGGCTTTCGGAATGACCATTGTGAATAGCTCGGCGGTATTGAGCAAGAAGAGTGAAACGGTGGTCTCCTCTTTCAGTCCTGTGTTCCTGGTTGCCTTCTTTATTCTTGGTGGAGCTCATCTTGATGTCTCCTTGATTACACAGATTGGAATGCTTGGGCTTTTCTACTTTGCAGCAAGAAGCATCGGGAAGGTCGGGGGGGCTACCCTCGGAGCTTTGGTTGGGCGCGCACCGAAGAAAGTGCGTTTTCTGATCGGGTTTTCTCTCTTACCGCAGGTCGGGGTTGCCCTGGCTCTTGCATTGGCGATCAACAAGACCTTCTCAGCCCCAGCTTTCGGGGAGACAGGTCAGCAACTAGCGAGCATAATCATCAATGTGTTGTTGTTTACCACAATCATAACTGAGGTCGTAGGACCCTTGCTGACACGGTTGGCACTACGCAAGGCGGGCGAAACGAATGAGCAGATCTAGGAGGAAACGATGAATTTATTGCTTATGGTGCTCTCGCAACTGGATTATAAGGAGGATGTGTTCCTGGCAATGCAGAGTGTCGGGATCACCAAAGCCTCCGTGTTCGATGCCAAAAGCATGGATCGGAGTCTTGAGAGCGAATTCAGCCTATTCACCGGATTTCTACACAGCAGGAGTGAGATGGAAGGAGAGCAGTTGGTGATCCTTGCCCCATTGGCTTCAGCTGATCTTGCCAAGGAGTTGCTTACCAACCTTGAAGCAGGGGGAATCCCTGTGAAGCGAGAGGATATCCTTTCCCTTATGGTTCTTCCTGTTGCCTATAGCTTTGACCAATCAAGCGGTCTTCTCTGAAGCTTCTCATTGAAAATTGGTCCGTTCTCCTCTAGGATAGGTATAAGAATCTGTGAACAGGGAGTCCCATTTGTTAACCCAACTGCTCGCCGTCCAGCTCAACGAAGAAGATCTTTCTCTGGTGAGAAAGATTATTGGGCGTGATCAGGTGTTTGCAGCAGAAAACAGCAAGGAGGCGCTTCACCTGCTGGAGCACCACGCTTTCATTGATATGGTGATGATCGATATAGAGCGCTCGTATCTGCAGAGCCTCCAATTGCTCCACACATTGGTCTACAGGTCACAGCAGGAACCACTGAGAATCGTTGTCCTTGGTGAGCAGCATCTACTACAGGAAAAGAAGCGAGAATTTGATCTGGATATTGTGACAATCTTGACAAAGCCCTTGCAAGAAACACAACTGAGAGAACTCCTCGAGAGGGCGGTGTTGAAGCAGGACGCTGATGCAAAGCAACAGAATTTGCAGGAACAGGCACACCTGTTCAACACCATATTCTATCAAGCTCCTATTGGTATTTCCATTTCTCATCGTGTTGACCTGGGGGTGGAACCCGGTAGGGAACAGTTCGATGTTAATCCCATGTATGAGAAAATTACGGGAAGAAGCATGGAAGAGGTCCGCAGGATTGGCTGGCCAACAATCACCCATCCTGATGATCTGCCTGGGGAGTTGGAGTATTTCAAGCGGCTGAAGCAAGGGGAGCTGGAAAAATACAGCTTGGAGAAACGATTTATCCGCCCAGATGGTTCCATCGTATGGGTTGAGATGACGGTGGCTCCCTTGCAAGCAAGTGACAGCCGGCTCTTTGCCCATATCTGTCTTATGCAGGATATTACGAAACGTAAAGAAGCTGAGCAACTGCTTGCAGAGAGTGAACGCAGCAAATCAGCACTGCTCTCACACTTGCCTGGAATGGCATATCGATGCCGTTACGATGCTCATTGGACTATGCTGTATGTCTCGGCAGGATGTGAAACATTAACAGGCTATACCCCGGACCAGCTGATAAACAACCGTGATATTTCCTACAATGATGTGATTGTGCTCTCCTATCGACAGAAAATCTACAGCGAATGGAAGTGGGCAATCCATGAGAATAAGCCTTTTGAGTTGGAGTATGAGATACTTACCGCCCAAGGAACCCGTAAATGGGTTTGGGAGATGGGACAGGCAGTCTTTACCGATGATGGGGATATAGAAGCCCTGGAAGGGATCATCCTCGATATCACTGACAGGAAACTCATGGAGCAGAACCTTGCTTATCGGGATGTACATGACCTGTGGACCGGATTGTACAATCGAAGATACCTTGAGCAACTGTTGCTTCAGGATATCAAGGCAAGGAAGAGATCCAAACGAGCCCTCATCTCAATCGATCTGGGTGCGTTGAATGCAAAGAGTATTGCCTATGGCTACCAATACAGCCAGGATATCATGAAGAAAGTAGCAGAGGAATTGGGTATCCTCTGCAACGACCTTGCTGTATTGAGTATTACCCATGAGTATCGATTCGTGTTCTATCTTCGGTCCTATGATGAGAGACAGACCCTTTTGCTGCTTTGCAAGAAGATTGAAAGTACCTTGGAACATATAGTATCTCTGGAAAGAATTCCCTATGGATTGGGAGTTCTGGAGATCGATGAGTCCAATCAAGAGAACATAGATCAATTGTTCAGAAATGTCTTGATAGCCTCCCAACGTTCCATTGCTCTCTATGATGGAGAGGCGGAGGCCTGTTTCTTTGATGAGAGTATGGAGACAGAGATCCAGCGGGAAGCAACACTCTCTGCACTTCTTTCAAGGATAGTCTCGGGAAAGAGCCCGGATTGCTTATTCCTGCAATACCAACCCATCATAGATATGCGGACCGGAGGTGTCTGTGGATTTGAGGCTTTGGCACGATTGAAGAGCTCGGATATGCAGGTGATCCCGCCTTTGCACTTCATCCCGATTGCTGAGAAGACAAAACTCATCATACCCTTGGGCGATATCATCATCCGGCAGGCATTCCGGTTCTTGAAACAGCTGGAAGAGCAACAGGTGATGGATTGTACGGTCTCCATCAATATCTCTGCCATCCAGTTGATAAAGGAAGGGTTTGCTGAGTACCTCATCCGATTGATGCATTCAATGGATGTGAACCCAGCTTGCGTCTGCTTGGAGCTTACCGAGTCCATCTTTGCCTCGAACTTCCAGGAAATCAACAAAGTCCTGAAGACCCTGCAACACAAAGGGGTCAAGATATCAGTTGATGATTTCGGCAGTGGCTATTCCTCTCTTTCAAGGGAGCGAGAGCTTTGTGTCGATGAATTGAAGATTGACAAGCCATTCATCGATAAACTGATGGTCCTCTCTGATGATCAAGCCATCACCGGAGATATCATTTCCATGGCCCATAAAATGGGACAGAGTGTAGTAGCAGAAGGGATTGAGCATCAGAGGCAGCTTGATTATCTACGGCGCAACAACTGTGACAAGGCCCAGGGGTTCCTCTTCAGCAAGCCGCTGGATGCATCTGAAGCTTTGGCATTGGTGGCCGGAAAGAATGCACTCCGGTTCTATGAAAATCTGTTCAAGTAATACAAAAAGAGGGTCTTGTCCAAATGCAATATACTACTTACGTTAGTTCATGTTGTATATAAAACCATACAATAAAATAAGTTGTTATTCTTCTTGACGTGGTATTCCAAGGGGTTATACTGTATCTAGGTTAGTACAAAAGCGAACAAACTAGGAGCGTTTCCCTTGTCGGAACCAAGAAGATCACGACTAATTAACTCCTCACGGATAATTCATCGTCTTTGGATAGAAGACCAACTCAGTCGCGCCGATCTCGCTGTACGGCTCGGGCTTACCAAATCGTCCATCTCAAACATAGTCAACGATTTGATAGCGCTTGGAATTGTGACTGAGAATGAGGTACTCGAAGCAAGCCCGAAGGGAGGGAGGAGAGCGATAGGACTTACCCTCAATAAGGCATACTTTCATGTTATTGGTATAGAAATTCGCTCTGATTCCTATACAGCTCTTTCCATAGACTTGGAGGGTAAGGTGCTTTTCTCACAAACCAAGCCCAAAGGCTTCACTGCAAAGACATTCAAGGCTGAAGTATGTAATCTCATTGAGTCTCTCTGCAAAGACCTCGAGGAGATGCAAAGACATCTATTGGGAATTGGCATTGGCTTCTCTGGAGTAATTGATGCAGAGAACCAAACAATCTATCGCTCGGTCTCTCTCGATTTCCAACAGCCTTTTGACTTCCAGAAAGAGGTTGCCTCCCACTTTCCCTTTCCCGTCATCCTGGAAAATGATGCCAACTGTGGGGCATGGGGCGAGGTGGTTTTCCAAAGGAAACAAAAGCTAAAGAATTTTCTATTCGTGCTCATTGAATTCTGGAAACGCTATGAAGTACAAACAGCAGCCCCACAGCCAACCATTGGTTTAGGGTTTGGATTCGATGGGAAAATCTATCGGGGGAGCAGCAGCCAGGCCGGTGAATTCAAGAGTGTATATAACCGAGACCCTGGTTCGTTGCAACAAGTGCAGATCGCCCAAGGAGTTTCTGTAAGCGAAGATGGGGAAGCCTTGCGTAATTATATCCAGGAAATATGCCAGAACTTGGCATTTCTTATCAATACATTGGATATAGGGCATGTATTCATCGGGGGTACGATAGAACCTTTCGCTTCTTTCATGCCGGAGATGCTCAAAAAAGAAATACAAGCAAACTCCTTGATCCAAAGCGAAGGGAATTGCCAAATCCAGTTTTCATCATTGGGGTATGATGCAGTCTCATTCGGTGCTGCTGCACTGGTCCTCGATAAGGTGTTGATGAATCTGGAACCGCTCAGTGAGAACACTGCCAAGCAAGCTGTTCCGCTCTTTCACTTGTTGTCATAACGTCAACCCCCTCGAAGGGGGTGAGAAAAAAATGGAGGTCCTGTATGAAAATGAAACGATTGTTGATTCTGGCATTCGTGTCTTTCTTGATTCCCTCCCTGCTCATTGCAGCAGGAACAAAGGAAGTGGCAACGGATGGAGTGATTGAACTTTCTGTATATCACTACCTCGATCAGACAGATAAGACCACTGCACCCAATTTTCAACATTTGGTGGATGTCTTTGAAGCCGCAAATCCTGATATCAAGCTCAGTTTTGAGTATGGATATGGGGAGTCTTTCCATGACAAGCTGCAGACCATGGCGATGAGTGGTCAGTTGCCCGACATAGTCCTGCTTTATCCTGGAGAGAGAACCAGTCAGGTTACCTCTGCTGGGTTGGTGAAAGACCTTCGTCCCTATCTTGCAGGTCATGAAGATGAATTTGCGGATATGGCGATGCAAGCACAGGGTGATAATGGTGAAATATGGGAACTGCCTGAGGATATCTCAATCACCTCGATCATGTACACAAACAACCGGTTGCTTGCAGAGCTTGGATTGGAATATCCCAAGTCATATGAGGAGTTGCTTGCACAAGGACCAGTGATTCGAGAAGCCGGTTTGATACCCATCTCTATTGCGAATAAGGATGCTTGGCCAATGCAGTCCTGTGTAGCCGGAATGTTGGTTGAGCGTGCTTGTGGAATGGAGTGGTGGGACAATGCGCTCACCGGTGAAGCAAGCTATGATGACCCTGAGTTTGTATATGCCCTGGAGATTATCAAAGAGCTGAATGATAAGCAGATGTTTTCTCCGGGAACCAACCAACTTGCCTATGGCCAGGGATTGGATGATTTTGTCAATGAACGTGCTGTATATCTCCTTGATGGTGGTTGGACTGTAAACAGCATGGTGGGTGAGCTTTCCGATGAGCAGAAGACATATATAAGTCTTGAATCATTCCCTGATATTCCCAACCAGAAGGGAAAGAGCCATTCGGTTTCTGCAACAGCAGGGCAAGGCTTTGGCATGAATGCAAAGCTTAATGAGAAGGAAGCTGAGGCAGCATGGAAGTGGATCTGGTTCTACTCTGGACCAGAAGGGTCTGCCATCCGCCAACAGTATGGTCGTCTCCCAGCCTACAATCTTGAAGAGCCTGAGGATGCGGATCCCATGATCAAGAAACTGATTGCATTTGCTGGAGAGGTCCCGATGGGGTATGTCATGGACTCAGTCATAGCTGCCGAACCAATTGGAACATTCAATATCAATCTTCAGAATATGATGTTTGATACGATGAGCCCACTGGAAGTTGCACAGGACCTGGAGAGAATGGTCTCTTCTGTAGGTCGTTAATAGGTGATAGCAACGCTTCCCCTCGGGGGGAAGCGCTGTTCTGATAGGAAGGTTGGATCCCATGACGTATGCACAACAAAAACATATGAGTTACTGGATTCTGGTGCTGCCAGGAATTTTGGTGTTTGCTTCAATCATCATATTCCCCGTGTTCTTCAGTTTCTCCTTGAGTTTTACGACGTGGAATGGGTATGGAATGCCTGATTTCACGGGGTTGGGGAACTATCGGACAATCATATCCGACCCTGTGTTTCTCCACTCACTGAGAAACAACCTTCTTATCGTTGCTGTTTCAGTATTTGGCCAGATACCCTTGGGGTTCCTTTTGGCATACCTGCTCCATAGGAGTATGGTCCGTCATGGAACGTTTTTCCAAACGATGATTTTTCTGCCCATTACCATATCCCCGGTAGTGGTTGCACTACTCTGGAACCAGATATTCTCATCATCGGGGATGGTGGTAGCCCTGGTTCGCTCAATTACCGGCAATCCACAATATGTGATCAGGATTTTTGAGGATCAGAGGCTCGCCATCGTTCCCATCCTTTTTGTTTTGCTGTGGATGCATACCGGAACATACATGATTATCTATTATGCAAATCTGCAGAAGATGGCTCCTTCGGTTCTGGAGGCAGCCCAGATTGACGGAGCAAGTGAGAAGCAAATGTTGACGCGTATCATCCTTCCCTCGATGATTGGAACGATTGCCACCACTGCAATATTTGCAATTTCAGGTAGCCTGAAGGCCTTTGATTTAATCTATGCCATGACCGGTGGAGGTCCTGCCCATTTTACAGAAGTGATAGCAATCTACATGTATGTGAATACCTTCAAGTATTATAAGTATGGGTTCGGCAGCGCTGCTTCCATTATCATCGTTTTGCTTGCCGTTGGCTTGATTCTGCTGTTGCAATACTTTAGTCGAAAACTTGAAAGACGATTTGAATAGGGGAGCAACATGAAAAAATCAATGACGATTGGAAAAATCCTGGCATATATACTCATGATTACCTTCACGTTGCTGACGGTGGTGCCTCTTCTGTGGATGATTCTTAGCTCATTCAAACCGCACGCCTTGATCGTCCGTCAGCCTTTGGCTCCACCGTTCACATTCTATACAGAGAATTTCATTCTTTCTTGGGTACAAGGCCACCTGGGAATCTATTTCCTCAACAGTATCGTGTACTCCCTGAGTGCAACCTTTGTGACGGTGATGCTTGCAATGAGTAGCGGCTATGCCCTTTCAAAATTTCACTATCGCTCTGGCAGCGTTATCTATGGGCTCTACACCCTTGGCTTGCTTATTACGGTGCATTCAGTCATCGTCCCTCTCTTCATTATGGAGACCAAACTAGGGATTTCCAATACACGGTTGGGAGTCATACTTCCTTATATTGCTTTTGGGCTTCCTTTTCAGGTTTTTCTTGCCACCACCTACGTGAAAGGTATCCCTGACTCAATGCAGGAATCAGCAATCATTGATGGGGCAACCTTCCTGGAAATTTTTGTTAAAATCATCATCCCCGTGGCGACACCTATTTTATCGACCATGTTCATATACACGTTTCTAGGAAACTGGAATGAGTTTGTCTTGGTCCTGACCCTGACCAGCGACATGATGATCCGTTCTCTTCCTGTTGGAATCAACAGCTTTGCCGGAGGGATGAGTCGGGATTATGGGTTGCAATTTGCTGCATTGGTTATTGGTACTGTACCTATGATCATCTTCTACATGATTTTCAAAGACAAGATTGCCCAGGGTTTTGCTGCTGGGTCCTTGAAGGAATAGTGTTGCACGTATGAATTATCACAGATCTCTTCTTCCCCATCCATCAGACGGAATAATGATTCTGAAAGGAAGCTATATTCCCCCAGAAGTTCTTACCATTGCATTCCGCGGTTCCTGTTTCCCAGTACGTGCATCTTTTTTCAGGGAATATCTGGAGAGATTTCTGGGCAGGAAGGTAATCCTTGGAAGTGAATCGGAGAAACCAGACTTGCTTATCATCGAGGGGAAAGATCTCGTTGACGAGGAAGGATACCTTCTGGAGGTAGAAACTCCGGGGTGTAGGTTGACCGCTACCTCTTGGAGGGGAACCTTCACTGGTATCCAGACATATATTCAGCTGGTAACGTCCAACAGGACGCTACAGTGTTGCATGATTGCCGATTCTCCAGCTCTCTCTTGGAGGGGCCTCATGTTGGATGTTGCCCGTTCCTTTTGTCCACTGGAAGAGTTACTGGGAATTATTGATATCATGGCCCTGTACAAATTGAATGTTCTACACTGGCATATAAGTGATGACCAAGGATGGAGATTCCCTGTGGATGGATATCCTGCTTTAGTGAGCGAGGAACGGGGATACTATTCGAGAAATGATATCAACTACGTGGTTGCATATGCAGAGAAAAGAAATATCATGATAGTCCCTGAGGTAGATATGCCTGGGCACATGATTGCTGCCCTCAGTGCATATCCCAACCTGAGTTGCACAGGGGGGCCTTTTGTAATTCCAGCAGGAGAGGGCATATTCAAGGATATTCTCTGTGTGGGGAAGGCTGATACCATTGCTTTCGCGAAAAAGGTAGTGGACACGCTTTGTTCGCTCTTCCCTTCACCCTATATTCATCTTGGGGGTGATGAGATCCCATTGGACCGTTGGACGACCTGTCCCGATTGTCAACATCGTATGCAGGAGTTGGGATATGGAGAGGAGAAAGCATTGCTTGGATGGTTTTGCAATGAGATTGCTGCCTATGCAAGAGAGAAAGGCAAAACCACAATCCTATGGAGTGATTACGTTGATGCTTCATATGATTCCTCAATCATTACACAAGTCTGGAATCCGCTTCTAGGGAACCAGAAGAAAACCTGCAACGGTCGCCAGACCATTAAGAGCGATTATTTCCATTCCTATCTTGATATGTCTTACGCTTTGGTTCCTCTCTCCAGAGTATATCGATATGGCAAGAGGGTACAAAAGGATAGGAAGAGGAATACAACAGTGTTGGGTGCGGAATTATTGCTCTGGACTGAGTACCTGAATACTAGGGAAAAGAGGGAAGCTCATCTCTATCCGCGGCTCTTGGCAGGGGCAGAGTCATTCTGGACGAAAGATTCCAAGCTTAGCTATACCCGATTTAAACGAATTCTTATGCATGTCATACAGCAGGTTTCGGATAATCAGAACAACGTGAACAAGCCCTCTTCTTGGGATCCTCCGCTTCTGGGGCAACTCAAGGCGCGGAGCATAAGGAAAAAACGAGTTACAGCAAACAGCAAGGAAGCCGGGATTTTGTTGTAGTGCGTGAATCTTAGTCACTCCATGCCTCTTTCAGAAGTGAAACTGCTTTTGGTATTTCCTCTAGGTCCAATGTTGCAAATCCCATCAAGAGCGTTGCCTGCTTTATCTCCCGAGGAGGCTCTGAATAGTAACGGGTAATCCCATATATTTTTACCTGATGGTCACCAGCCCTCTTTACCAGGGTGTTTTCATCCATTCCATTATGGACGTACAAGAGCAGGTGCAATCCCGCTGAATCTCCGGCAATCTCTACAAAGGGGAGGAGTCTGTTGATACAGGAGACCAGAAGCTCCCGCTTTTGACGATAGAGATTACGCATCTTGTTCAGGTGCCGCTCAAAATGTCCCTTCTCGAGAAATGCATGCAAGACCTTCTGTTCAATGAGTGGAACAGGGCAGTAGTAGAAGCTGAGATATGCTTCATACCGTTCCATGAGTGCCTCAGGAAGAACCATGTAGCTGATCCTCAGTGCGGGGGAGAGTGATTTGCTGAAAGCTCCTAGGTAGATGACCTTGCCTTGGCCATCGAGGCCTTGCAAGGAAGGGATTGGTTTTCCACTGTAGCGAAACTCACTGTCATAATCGTCTTCCAGGATATATCGTCCGGATTGTTCGTTTGCCCACTGCAGGAGTTGCAGTCGCCGTGTGACCGGCATGATACGGCCGGTAGGGAATTGATGGCTTGGTGTGATGGAGAGTACATCTGCTCCACTGGCATAGAGTGCTTCCAGGGCAACACCTTGTTCATCCAAGGGCAGTGAAACATATTGTACGCGATTGCTCTTGAACAACAATGTAAGTTTCTCATACCCGGGGTTCTCAATAGCATAGACAGTCTTTTCATCCAAGAGCTGGATGAGCAGTTGCATCAGGAACTCCGTACCACTGCTGATGATGATTTGGTGTTCACCACAATGAACCCCTCGGCTTGACTGCAGATAGTGTGCGATGCTGGAACGCAGAGCAAGCAATCCCTTTGGGTCACTGATCGTGAGCAACTCCTTATCGCGTGAGCTGATGATCTGGTTGCTCAACCTTCTCCAGAGTGAGAATGGGAACTGCTTATGGTCTACTCCTTGATGGGAGAAGGTATACAGATAGGACGGTGTTTTTACTGTATCAACGACAGGCGTACGCTCATCTGGTCCGAGGACGAGTATGCCGCTGAGGTCGGCTACATAGTAGCCACTCTTCTCCCTTGTCTGGAGGTAGCCTTCGTCAACAAGTTGGTTGTACGCTGCCTGCACTGTGTTGATGCTGCATTGGAGATTTTCTGCAAGCCTGCGCTTGGAAGGGAGTTTGTCATCTCGGCTGAAGGTCCCCTTGATAAGCTCTTCCTTGAGATACCGGTAGAGTTGCTCTGTCAGTGTTTCAGGAGCATTGTTCTGCAGCTGTAGATTGATCCTGTACATATTCCTCCATGATCTGGTACCATAAAAAATTCATAAACTGGAACTTTTTATACTATCAGATACCACCTATACTAGGGCAGAACAATGAATAGCACAATGGTGGGAGGTACAATATGAGTGAACGAAGTGGGTTGAATAGGAATCTTGCTCAGATGCTCAAGGGAGGGGTGATCATGGATGTCACCTCTTCAGAGCAAGCCAAAATTGCTGAGGATGCAGGAGCCTGTGCTGTGATGGCATTGGAGAGAATCCCTGCCGATATCCGTGCAGCCGGGGGAGTTTCGCGTATGAGTGACCCAATCCTGATCCAACAGATCCAGGAAGCGGTTTCCATCCCGGTTATGGCAAAGGTGCGTATAGGTCATATCGTTGAGGCACAGATTCTTGAAGCCTTGGAGATTGATTTTATTGATGAGAGTGAAGTCCTCTCCCCAGCCGATGACCTCTATCATATCGACAAGCAACAATTCTCCGTCCCCTTTGTCTGTGGGGCACGTGACTTGGGGGAAGCTCTTCGTAGGATAGGCGAGGGCGCGAGTATGATCAGGACCAAGGGGGAACCCGGGACAGGGGATATCATCCAGGCTGTTCGACATATGCGCTTGATCCAGCAACAGATGAGGAAGGTCCAATCCATGCGCGAGGATGAGCTGTTTGAGGAAGCAAAGCTTCTTCAGGTTCCCTACGATCTATTGCGTATTGTGTTTGAGAGCGGAAAGCTTCCGGTAGTCAACTTTGCTGCCGGTGGGGTAGCTACTCCCGCCGATGCCGCACTGATGATGCAACTTGGAGCGGAAGGAGTGTTTGTGGGTTCGGGTATCTTCAAGTCTGGAGACCCGAAGAAACGGGCAAATGCCATTGTAAAGGCCGTTACGAATTATCAGGATCCCAAGATATTGGCTGAGCTTTCAATGAATCTGGGAGAAGCCATGATTGGTATCAACGAACAGGAAATTGCACTTCTTATGGCTGAGCGTGGCGTATGAGAGTAGGTGTTTTAGCACTGCAGGGAGGGTTTGCAGAGCATGTTCACGCATTGAACAAGCTGGGGGTCTCTTCCCTTGAGATTCGTAGCACGCAAGATCTACAGACTCCGTTTGATGCCTTGATCCTGCCAGGTGGGGAAAGTACCGTCATGGGTAGACTGCTCAGGGAGCTTGATCTCTACTACCCCCTCAAGGATTTGATCTCTCAGGGAATGCCGGTATGGGGGACCTGTGCCGGCATGATACTGCTTGCGAGAGAATTGGAGGGAGATGCCGATACCCATCTGGCGCTCATGCCCATCACGGTCCAGAGGAATGCATTCGGTCGGCAGCTTGGGAGTTTTTCCTCCCTTGGAATGTTTGAGGGTATTGGTGAAATTCCCATGACGTTTATCCGTGCCCCGGTTATTCTGGAGGCAGACAAGAATGTGCACAAGTTAGCAAAGTATGATGGCTTCAGCGTTGCAGCAAGATATGATACGATGCTGGCCACTGCGTTTCATCCGGAATTGACGAATGATACTCGGGTCCTCCAGTATTTTCTGGGGATGACAAGCTGCAGACACTAATGGCTGATCTTCTAGGGGGCAGGGTGCATGGAACTGGTAGTGATGGAGTTGTTCTTACTGATTGTGGTTGTTTCCATCGTATTAAACCAGAAAGGCACCTCTTCACTATTCATCTATCACAAAGTGGATGCTGTAGGAGTGGCAGGTGCTTATATTGGATACCTTGTCCTTGCCCTGCTCATCCATGTGCATATACTTGGTCTTTTCCCGTTCCCGCCAGCCATTGCCCGATTGATGACAATTCTCCATATTGTCTCCATCCCACTGTTTGTATTCATCTGGATGAACAGTATTGAAAAACGGATTCTTTCAAAAAGGAGCTATTCAGTACTCTTCCCTGTACAGAGAGCCTTGCTTGTGTTGTTCTGTATCGCTTCCTTTGTTGATCTATTCCTGAATCGATTGTTTGTTTTCTCCCCAGAGCTGCTGATAATCGGAGGTTCTGGGATACCACTCATGCTTGGTCTCAGTACGCTCTTTGTTCTGGTGGAGTTCTATGCTGCCTTGGTGCGATGGAAGCATATCGAATGGCATGAACGGGCCATCATGGTGCTCACTGCACTGTTCCTGTTGTTCTCCTTGGTTTTATTTGAGGTGTTTCGGCAACCCTATATGCTCTCCCTCAGCAGCGCTTTCATGATGTTGCTCAGTCTGCTCTCCTGGCAAAGGAGGGAGTTGCTGTTGGATTGGTTGACCAGGATCCCAAATAATCAGGCATTTATGGAAGTACTCAAACAAGGTATTGCCTCTCATCAGCACAGGACCATCCTACTTCTGGATATCGAGAATTTTCGCCTGATCAACGAACGTTATGGGGAAGATGGGGGTGATGCAATCCTGCGCTCCTTTGCTGATTTTCTGAAAACCACCTACGAGCAAGCTGAGATTTTCCGTATTGGGGGCAACCGCTTTATTCTGATGTTCCCCTGGTTGTCACACAATGAGCTGGTTCGGGAAGTAAATTTGATCTAGGAGAAGACTGCAAAGG
>NZ_JBFXGH010000014.1:0-36870 GCF_050178175.1 Sphaerochaeta sp. | reverse complement strand
CTTTGATGCATTCGGCTATTCACTGTTCATCACCGTTTTCTCCGTGATCAGCATCTCATTGGTCACGAGCATGCTGGCATGGTATATAACCAGGGTGAAAACAAAGTTCACCAACTTTGTCTATTATTTGTTGGTGTTCTCCATGATTGTCCCTTTCCAGATGGTCATGTTTACGATGAGTAAAACGGCCAACTTACTCCATCTCGATAATCCAGTTGGCATTATCGTGCTCTATGTAGGATTTGGTGCAGGACTGGGAACCTTCATGTTCAGTGGGTTCATCAAGAGTATTCCCCTCAGCCTGGAAGAGGCTGCCATGATTGATGGTGCTGGGCCTGTAAAGACGTACTTCCTCATTGTCTTTCCGATGCTCAAGCCAACTGCGATCACAGTTGCCATCCTCAATACCATGTGGATCTGGAATGACTACCTCCTCCCTTACCTGACCATTGGAACAGAGTACAAGACAATTCCTGTTGCCATCCAGTACTTGAGAGGTGGCTATGGAGCGGTCGATATGGGGGCTATGATGGCTATGCTGGTCTTGGCCATGGTTCCCATCATCGCTTTCTATCTTGTAGCACAGAAGCACATCATCCGTGGTGTAGTTGCTGGCGCTGTGAAGGGTTGATGACAATGGGAAGCACCTATCATGAGAGAGGTGTGCAACAATGAATAGCAAGCATAAACGAGATGCCGGTATTCTCTTGCACATCACCAGTCTTCCTTCTCCGTATGGTATCGGGGACTTGGGGCGTAATGCCTATGCTGTTGCCGATTGGATGGAGAAGGCAGATATCCGCCTCTGGCAACTCTTGCCGCTCAATCCAACAGGATTTGGGAATTCTCCCTATGCTCCACGTTCCACGTTTGCCGGCAATGAGTTGCTCATTGACCTTGAATCATTGATGCATGAGGGATATCTTTCCCCTGAGGATTTGCTTTCCTTGCCATCTTTTCCGGATGATAGGGTACACTATCAACTCGTGCAGGAGCGGAAACTACCACTTCTGAAGAAGGCTGCACGGGCTTTTCTTGCTGCCGAAATGGATAAAGAGAATGCGTTTCTCCGCTTTTGCAATGAGCAAGCGTTCTGGTTGGATGACTATGCGCTTTTCATGGTCCTCTATGAGACCTATCAGGATGCCAGGTGGTTCAGCCAATGGCCTGAAAGCTTTGCAAAACGTGATAAGAATGTATTGAGGGCGTTTTGTGAGGAACATAAGCGAGAGATTGCCATCTGGAAGGTGTTGCAATATTTCTTTGCTTTACAGTGGGATGCCTTCAAACGATATGTAAATGCAAAGCGTATTCATCTGGTTGGTGATGTCCCCATTTTCGTGGCAGCTGACAGTGCAGATACCTGGAGCAACATACATCTGTTCAAGACGGATGGTGCAGGGCATTTCAGCGCTGTCAGTGGGGTACCCCCAGATATCTTCAGTGCAACCGGGCAACTTTGGGGCAATCCTGTCTATGACTGGAACGTTCTTGAAGCAGAAGGTTACCAGTGGTGGATCAAGCGATTGGAACGACTGTTTGCCATGATAGACATTCTGCGAATTGACCATTTTAGGGGGTTCGATGCGTACTATGAGATACCGGCTGGGGATAAAACCGCAGAACATGGCAAATGGATTGATGTAGATGGTAAAAGCTTTTTCAGGAAAGTGAGAGACCACTTTGGATCAGTTCCCATCATTGCAGAGGACCTTGGGTTGATGACCGAATCAGTTGAAGCATTGCGGGATGCAAATGGATTTCCCGGAATGAAAATATTGCAATTTGGATTCAGCAAGGATGAGAAAGGGAGAAGCAATTATTATGATGATTTTCTGCCGCATAACTGGCAGGAGAACTTTGTAGCGTATACCGGTACCCATGACAACAATACCACCCTTGGTTGGTTCAATTCCCTGGATGCACAGGATAAGGAGATGGTGCTTACCTATCTTGATTGTCAAGAGTCAGAGGTGGTGCGGAAAATGATTCGCACCCTGATGCTTTCCTGTGCTCGTACAGCCATCATCCCCATGCAGGATCTCTTGGAAAAGGATGAGGAAGCAAGGATGAACTATCCTTCAACTTGCAATGACGTCAACTGGAGTTGGAGAGCCACTGCAGATGAATTTACTGATACCATTGCTCACAATCTTGCACATTTGGTTACCATATCAGCCAGGAATGGGCTGCTGGGAAATTGAATGTGGCGCCCTAGGGTGTTCATATACCTTCCTGACAAGGCCGGAACTGCAAGGTTCCGGCCTTGCTCCGTCTCTCAAGCCTTGCTACAGTAAGGCATGAGTACCATGCACTTTGGAACATGTTCATGGAAATATGAGAGTTGGGAAGGATTGGTATATGAGCCTGGCAGTACCAAGCGATACCTAGCCCAGTATGCCGATACTTATGATTCGGTGGAAGTGGATAGATGGTTCTGGTCGCTGGGAAAGCGGAGCTATGGTCTTCCTTTCCCCCATGATGTGAGAGAATATGACCAGGATACTCCTGACAGCTTTAGGTTCACCATCAAGTGTCCAAACACCTTGACCCTTCCATTTCGTTACCAGAGCAAGAGGGAACCAAACCCTTGGTTTCTTGATGCCGAGGTGTTTTATCGGTTCATAGAAACCCTAGAACCGCTTATCCCGAAAATAGGGTTATTGATGTTTCAGTTTGGATACCTGAACCGCAGCATGTTCAAGGATCGTGATGAGTTCCTGGAATCACTTGACAGGTTTTTCTCCTTGCTCCCTGATTCTCTTCCCTATGCCGTAGAGATCAGGAACCCTGCATGGATGGAAGCTTCCTACTTCTCCTTTCTGGAGGAACGGCAAATCGGTCCTGTATTGCTCTCTGGGTACTGGATGGATGATCTTGCCACCCAATTGCAGAGAGCAGGGTCCCATCTCCATTCTCCATTCTGTGTGCGTTTGCACGGTGAAGATAGGAAAGAAATTGAAAAAGAGAGTGAAGGGAAGTGGAATCGAATTCTTGAAAGCCATGATCAGGAGATGATTGCAATTGCCCCAAGACTGGTAAAGCTTGCACAAGAGGGTAAAGTGATTTACATCAATGTGAACAACCACTATGAAGGGAGCGCCCCGCTTACCATCAGGAAGTTGATGGATTATTGTCAAGAGGCATAGGCAGACGATGTACGAATCATGGAAGGTGTGCTACGGTAAAGTGTAGTCGGGAGGCAAGCAGAATGGTTGGCTTTCCTGTCATGAAACTACCAGAACTCTCTGCAGGTCAAATCTGCAGCAATCAATGTATGTGCAATCATAAGGTAGGAGCAAGGATCAATACGGTTCTTGCTCTTTTGTTTGTGCATCAACAAGGAGGGAACCAATGAAAGAAGAAAAAATGTATTCGAACGGTCAGGTTGAACAGCGGATGCAGGATGGGAAACTGACTTATTTCTTCAAGGATGGAAATATCAAGGCTGAGGGACCCATCAAGGATAATCTTATGGATGGACTTTGGCATTACTATCGGGAGAATGGGATTGTATGGCAGGTAGGGAGTTTCAAGCATGGGGTGAAACATGGTCCGTGGGTTCGGTATGACCGTGTAGGGGCTGTTGAGTATGAGGCACAGTTCGAAGACGGAAAAGAAATCACCAAACGGTTGTACCATTGATATTGGATTCTGGAGAAGCGGTGGTAGAATAGGGATGTCACACTAACCGATTGGGAATCGGATAAAAGGAGCCGAATAATGAAACGAGTACTCTTGAAGCGGGTATTGCCTGGCATTGTGATGCTTTGCATCACAATGGGATTCCTCTTTGCTCAACCACTGCCGGAACAGGCTGAGGAACTTGTCATCCTTGCCACCACAGATATTCATGGAAATGTATGGGGATTCAGTTATGAGAATGACAAGGAGACAAACAACAACGGTATGGCCCGCATTGCTACCTATGTGGAGCAGGTACGTGCATCGCATCCAGCTGTCATCCTGGTGGATAATGGTGATGTTATCCAAGGGAATATCATGACTGATGATTTATACAACAAGAGAGAAGGTGAGCATCCTGTCATCCGTGCGATGAATCTCCTGGATTATGATAGCCTGACATTGGGAAACCATGAGTTCAATTTTGGGGAAAACCTGATCAAAAGAATCCAGGAACTGGCAAATTTTCCAGTGCTTGCCGCAAACATGTCACGTGTTGACGGTACCATGGCTGCCCTTCCATACACCATAGTAGAGAGATCTGGAGTAAAGGTCGGTATCATTGGCTTGACAAATCCGAATGCTCCTAGATGGGATGGCGAGAAGACCGATCCATTTGTCTATGCTCCGGTAGGTCCTGCTGCAAGACGGGTAGTGGATATCCTTGATGACAAGGTCGATGTCCTGGTAGTTGTAGCTCATGTAGGACTGTATCCTGAATATGATGTTGATGGTGGCAGTGATGGAGGTCTGTCTATCCTTGAGCTCTGCCCTGAGATTGATGTGCTTATCGTTGGGCATGCCCATACCACGGTCGCAGAGATACAGAATGGGATTGCTATCGGTGGAGCAAAGAACCTCGGACGTGAGGTTATCCGCATCGACCTCAGCCTTGATGAGAACAAGCAGGTTGATGGACAGGAAGTGACCATCGTTGATATGACTGACTATGAACCGAGTGAGTTGATCAGGGGGAATACTTTCATCAAGGAGGCACATCAAGCCACCAGGGACTTTATTTCCGGTGGAGCCCCCTCTGCTGATGGAAGTCCCAGCGGTGGTATCTTCGGAACAGCAGCAGCTGACTTCCAGCCCAAGAATGAGATTATGGGTATACCTGAGGGAAAACTTCGTGATACCGCAGTCATGGATTTCATCAATGAGGTACAACTGCTTAACAGTGGAGCTGATGTGTCGGCAGCAGCGCTCTTTGCCGATACCAGTGATATTCCCCAGGGACCGATCAACTACGGAACCATCTTTGGCATCTACAAGTACGACAACACCCTCTATCGTGTACCGGTTACCGGTGCTGAGCTGAAAGCCTACATGGAGTGGTCAGCAACCTGTTACAACCAGTGGAAACCTGGTGATATCTCCATCAGCTTCAACCCAGACAAGCCGGGTTATCTCTATGATATGTTCAGTGGTGTTGACTATGAGATAGACCTGAGCAAACCTGAAGGGCAGAGGATCAAGAATGTCATGTTCAAGGGCAAGCCGCTCTCAGATACACAGAAACTTACCCTTGCCGTGAACAACTACCGATATTCTTCGGCCCTGAAAGCACAGAAACTGGTATCGGGAGTACGGGAATGGGAGAGTCCAAACTCAATTCGCGATATGCTCGTAGCATACATCAAGGAAAAGGGGACGATATATCCAAAGGTAGACAACAACTGGAAGATCGTTGGGGTGAACCTTGATAGTCCCTATCGCAAGCAGGTGATCAAGATGGTAAATGAGGGGAAGCTTGAATCACCCTACAACAAATCCTTGAATATCGACGAGCTCAGGAAACAGGGAATCATCAAATAGCATAAGTGTGGGCTGGTCAGCAAGCCAGCCCACAACGCTATATCCCTTGATCGTCATGCTTGAGCGCTTTCCTGCGGGAACGTACGCTCTCGGTGAGCAGATACTCAATCTGGCCGTTTATGGAGGGGAAGTCATCCTCAGCCCAAGCGGCCAGCTCTTTCCACAGCGATGACGAAAGACGCAACAATACCTGTTTATTGCTCTTATCATTTGCATCCATACGTCATCATCCTTACGCTAATAAAGCGACCCACTGTATACGATTGGCTGTACCTCCTTCTTTCCACAAAGGACCACCAGAAGATTGCTTACCAAGGAAGCCTTACGCTCTTCATCCAGGTTCACTATCTCACTCTCATCCAACCGCTCCCTCCACAATTTTTGTCTCGCAGCGATGATGGCAGAAGACTGTTGAAGCTGCAACATTGCTGCAGCAATCTCTGGTGCGTAAGAGAGGTGGGTGATTCTTGCCCCTAGAATTCCCAGGCCGGCAACGAAAACCTTGCCTTGCAGTTTCTTTCGCAGATCCTCAGCCACCTCCCTGCTGCTTCCTCTCAGTGATTTTTCATCATCATCACTATCGTAGGGGAAGAGCCGTACCACATTTCTCAGTGCGCTATCGCACTGTATGGAAAGATAATCCACATAGTTGTCAACGTCAAACACCGTTTTAGCAGTATCAACCACTTTCCAGATAACGACAACACCGATAATGATCGGATTGCCCTGTGAGTCATTGATTTTCTGCTTCTCATTGTTCAGCGTCATTGCTTTGAGGGATAACTTTCGTTTTGGAATCTGTATTGAATAGGCTGTGGTTCCACTCTTATTCGCACCGGGTTTTCCTTCCAGCTTATAGGAACCTGAAAAATTTTCTGATGATGCAGGCTTCACTGCAGTGACAAAAGGATTTACAAAGAAAAAGCCCTCTTTCTTGAGTGTCCCATGATACTGGCATAACAAGGTAAGCACCAACGCGTCATTCGGTTTGATAATCTTCAACCCACCAAACAAGATCGGACCAATGATAAAACCATAGAGTGCTCCAAGAGTAATGACAACTGCACAAATAGATCCTGGAATATCTGCTACAATACCAAAGAGGAACAGGGCAAATGACAAGAGGATAAGCAGCACATTGACTACCAGGATTGTCAATCCGATTGAAGGTCGGTCCAGGACTTTTTTTTGAGTAGACAGGTTCATTCATACGAATACCTTCAAGGTATGATATAAAAAGATATCATTATGATCTCAATTGGATAATTCACTCATCTGTGATATTTATCAGATTAGGACTTGTGAATTACTAGAGATGCAAGACATTTGTATGTTTCTACTTGTTACAACTCACAACCCGAAGGGTTCATCACTCTGTATCGGTACCCTATTACTGTTGTGTGCATTGTCGATTATTTCTGGTATACTGATGAAACGAAAAGACCTATGAGGAGAAGTAATGGATACTTGGACACTAGATGACGCAAGAAAGCTGTATCACATCGATTCCTGGGGAAATGAGTATTTTCATGTTTCAGAGAAAGGGGAAGTGGAAGTACGGCTCAAAGAAGAAGACCCCAAAAGTCAAGTAAGCTTGTTATCCATTGTCAAGGGCTTGCAAGAGAGAGGCATGAAATTGCCTGTACTCCTGCGATTTTCCAATATCCTTGACTCGAGGATCCAACATATCAATGAGAGTTTCCTTGGAGCCATGAAGGATGCCGGCTATACCGGTACCTACCGGGGCGTCTATCCTATCAAGGTAAACCAACAGCAACAGGTTGTTGAGGAAATATGCAAATACGGTAAGCAGTACCACCATGGCTTGGAAACCGGCAGCAAGGCTGAACTTTTACTTGCCCTCGCATATATCGATGATCTGGAAGCCTATGTTGTCTGTAACGGATACAAGGATGAGGAATATATCGACTTGGCCCTGAGAGGCCTCTCGATGGGGGTGCAAACCGTTCTGGTGGTGGAGATGCCGGGAGAAGTGGATATCATTCTTGAACGTAGCAGGGCGATGGGCATTAAGCCCAATATTGGACTGAGAATGAAACCCTCAACGGTAGCAAGTGGACACTGGACAGACAGTGGCGGGGACCGCAGTGTATTCGGTCTGAACACCACACAGGTTATCCAGGTGGTTGATAAGCTCAGGAATGAGCAGATGCTCGATAGCCTGAAATTGTTGCACTATCATCTGGGAAGCCAGATACCCAACATCCGTGACATCCGTATGGGTGCAACGGAAGCAGCACGTTTCTACTGTGGATTGGTTCATGAGGGAGCCCCCATGGGCTTGTTGGATATCGGCGGTGGATTGGCAATTGACTATGATGGTTCACATACCGATAGCTCGAACAGCCGAAATTATTCCACCAAAGAGTATTGTGATGACGTTGTAGAGGAAGTGATGACCATCTGCAAGGAAGAGAATGTTACCCATCCAACCTTGCTCAGTGAGTCAGGAAGAGCCTTGGTTTCCTACTATTCGGTCCTGCTGCTCAACGTCCTGGATACCAATGTTTTCTGGAACGGGGAAGATGTTGAGGCAAATCTCGACCCAGAAGTACTGCCAGCATTGGAGAATCTCCTCTACGTGAGGAAGATGCTCAACGAGAAGAATGCACAGGAGTGCCTGAACGACCTGAACTATTACCGTGAGGAGATGAGAAACAAGTTCCTCTATGGTAAGGTGAATATGAGGGAGCGTGCTGCAGCAGAGCATGTTTACTGGTCAATTGTTGCAGAGATCAAGCAGACCTATGGGGAGGTTGAGTCTCCTGAGTTTGAGAAGCTGGAGCAGCAATTATCAGATATATACTACGGGAACTTCAGTCTCTTCCAATCACTTCCTGATGTTTGGGCGATTGATCAATTATTCCCCATCATGCCTATCCATATGCTGGACAAGAGGCCGGACAGGAAGGCTGTGTTGAGTGATATCACCTGTGACAGCGAGGGAAAGATCGATCGATTCATCGGTCGCTGGGAAGTGGAGAACACCCTCAGCTTGCATACTCTTCCTGAGAATGATGACTACATCCTCGGAGTCTTCCTGGTGGGGGCTTACCAGGAAACACTGGGGGACCTGCACAATCTGCTGGGAGATACCAATGTTGCCTCAGTTACCTATGAGGATGGGAAATTCCGACTTCACAATGAGTTGGAAGGTGATACTGTGGCTGATGTACTTAGTTATGTGGAGTATGAGCCAAAACATCTGGAGGCCCTGATCAGGAACAAAGCTGAACGTGCAGTTCAGGATGGAAGGATAACCCCGCTTGAGAGGCGGCGCATCATTGCTGCCTATACAGCCGGACTCAGAGGATATACCTACTACGAAACCGACCAAGAGGAGTAAGACATGGAAAAGAAACGTTTGATGATCATAGGAGCAGGTGGCGTCGGTAATGTGGCTGTACGCAAATCGGCCAGAATGGAAGACCTCTATGAAGTAATCCTGCTTGCAAGCAGGACGAAAGCAAAATGTGATGCAATTGCCGCTGATGCAGGACCAGTTCCTGTTGAAACTGCACAGGTTGATGCTGATGATGTTGTGTCATTGGTCAGCCTCATGAAGAGCTTCAAACCTGATGTGGTACTCAATGTTGCACTTCCTTACCAGGATCTCCCGATCATGGAGGCCTGCCTTGAGTACGGTGTTGATTATATTGATACTGCAAATTACGAACCAAAGGATGAAGCACATTTTGAATACTCCTACCAGTGGGCCTACCAGGAAAAGTTCAAGGAAGCTGGCCTGACAGCACTGCTTGGAAGTGGGTTCGACCCTGGGGTGACCAATGTATTCACCGCATATGCTGCAAAACACTATTTTGATGAGATGCACTATCTCGATATTGTAGACTGTAACGCAGGGGATCATGGAAAGAGCTTTGCCACCAACTTCAATCCAGAGATCAATATCCGGGAAATCACCCAAAACGGCCGATACTATGAAGGGGGAGAGTGGAAGAGTACGGAACCTCTGGAAATCCACCAGAACGTGGATTATCCACGTATCGGGGGTAAGGAGAGCTATCTGCTTTTCCATGAGGAATTGGAATCCTTGGTAAAACACTACCCAAGTCTGAAACGGGCACGTTTCTGGATGACCTTCAGCCAGGAATACATCACCCATCTGAAGGTGCTCGAGGATATTGGGATGACCAGCATCAAGCCGGTCAGGTTCCAGGGAATGGAAATCCAACCCCTGCAGTTCCTCAAGGCCGTACTTCCTGAGCCTTCCTCACTTGGTGAAAACTACAAGGGGCAAACCTCCATTGGTTGCCAGATCAGGGGGATCAAGGACGGCAAGGAGAGGACACTCTACATATTCAATAACTGCAGCCATCAGATGGCCTACCAGGATACCAAGGCACAGGCAGTGAGCTATACAACTGGTGTTCCTGCAGCACTTGGAACCAGCTTGGTTGCCCGTGGCATCTGGAAGGAGCCTGGGGTAAACAATATGGAACAGTTCGATCCTGACCCATTCCTTGAGGAACTTGGGCCACTGGGCCTTCCCTGGGAAGTGGTTGTCGATGGCAAGCTTGCCTTTGGTGAATAGCCCATGATCGATTTGAAAAAGATGAGCCATACTCCAGCATTTGTCCTGGAGTATGAGCTTCTGGAAAAGAACCTTTCCCTCATTGAACAGTTGCAGAAGGAACTTCCCCTCTCATTCCTCTTCGCCCTTAAAGGGTTTGCGATGCACGCGGTATTCCCGGAGCTGGCCTCTGTGGCAAGCGGGGCAACTGCGTCTTCTCTGAATGAGGCACTTCTTGCATCCCCCTATTTTCATGAAATCCATGCATATGCTCCCGTGTATCAGAAGAACGAATTTGAAACCATTGCCTCAATGGCAACACATATTACGTTCAACTCTGTTTCCCAGCTGGAGACATATCGGGATAGAAGCAGTAATGCTCAATTGGGGCTTCGCATCAATGCCATGTACTCGACAGTCCCTACTGCCTTGTATGATCCTTGCAGCAAAGGGAGCCGTTTGGGGATACTTCCCAAGGACCTTCCAAAACTCCCAGGGGGGGTGAGTGGATTGCACTCCCACAACCTCTGTGAGAGTGGGGCACAGGAACTGGCACATACGCTTTCATCAATCGAAAAGCATTGGGGTCATTTACTTGGTGATATTGATTGGTTGAATCTTGGTGGAGGCCATCTGGTAACCAGGAAAGGGTATGACCTGGACCTTTTCAGGAAAACGATCATGGATTTCCACGATCGATATCCCCACATCAAGCTCATATTGGAACCTGGTGCAGCCTTTGTTTGGGAAACTGGGTATCTGGTAACTGAAATTCTTGATATCGTTGAAAATGGTGGTATCAAGACACTGATGATCGATGCCTCCTTTGCAGCCCATATGCCGGACTGTCTGGAAATGCCGTACTCCCCAAAAGTGATCGGAGCGCAGTTGGATGAGAAAGGATCTTACCGCCTTGGGGGGTCATCATGCCTGGCAGGGGACTGGGTGGGCAGTTACACCTTTGAGAAAGCACCCAAGATTGGGGATCGCCTTGTACTCTGTGACATGATGCACTACACCATGGTCAAGACCACCATGTTCAATGGGATAGCCTTGCCGGATATCGGTATCTATCGTGATGAGACCTATACCGTGGTGAAATCCTTCGGGTTTGATGATTATCAACGACGATTGTCGTAGGAGAGAGAGAATGGAACACTGGTTTTTGGATTCAGAATTCCCCAACTGTGACAAGGAAACAGCACGATTTCATGTAATTCCTTTTCCCTTGGAGCATACAGTCTCCTACATGGGAGGCACAGCGGATGGACCAGAGGCCATCATAGAAGCTTCATCCCAGCTTGAACAACTTGTTGAAGGATTCGGGAATCCTGGGGCCTTGGGAATTCATACCCGGGAACCATTAAAAACAGAAGGTATGGCCGAACAAGCGATAGCAGCCGCTGCTGAGGCTCTCCTCCAGGCGTATGACCAGGGATCCATCCCTGTACTTCTCGGTGGTGAGCATTCGGTTACCAATGCTGCAATCCCTCTCTTGAGAGACCGATTCCCCCAAGGGGATGTCGGTATCCTGCAGTTTGATGCACACATGGACCTAAGGGATGCCTATGAAGGGAGCAAACTGAGCCATGCATCGGTCATGAGGCGTGTCGTAGAGGCTGGTATCCCATTGTTCCAGGTAGGAATTCGGAATTATAGTGAAGAGGATCTTGAAGCACGTGAGTGCTACCAGGTTGGTCACTATGATGCATCGTTCCTCTACAGCCAAAAGAATTTGCACTCATTGGAAACACTTGCCCTTCCTCCTTCATTCCCCAAAAAGCTATACATTACCTTCGATGTCGATGCATTCGATTGTGGGTTGATGAGTGCCACCGGGACCCCTGATCCAGGTGGACTCTCATGGTGGGATGCAATTACGTTACTTACCGTTCTTACCAAGGATAGGACGATTATTGGGTGCGATGTAGTGGAATTGGCTCCCAATGCCTTGCATCACCCCTCCTATACTGCAAGCAAGCTTACGTATTTCCTGATGGGACTAGCCAGCAAGCGCTGTTCCCAGTGAAAAGGCTGCACCCAGTGCATCATCTTCAGGAGTATCCAAGGCGATGACCGGGTCGGCAACCAACACTGCCCCTGCGTCCTTGGTGAGTTCAGCCCATTCATCCATCCACTCTCCGTTTCCCCATCCGTAGGAACCGAAGAGCGCAACAGGTTTTCCCTCCAGATGGGGAAGGAGTGCATTGAACATTGGTTCGAATACCTCATCCTCCAAGCTTTCTGAGCCCATTGCAGGACACCCAAACGCTACTGCGTCATAGCTATCGAGCAAGTCGGCTGAGAACAGCCCGGCCTTGATCACCTTGATACCTGCACCGGCTTCCATGGCCCCCTTTGCCACCGCTTGGGCCAAGGCTTCGGTATTACCCGTCCCACTGTAATATACAATTGCAATACGTTTCATAGTTCCTCCAATGGAGATTAATACTAGTAAATTTATAAGGGTTAGGCCACGCTAACACATGTGATAAGTACTACACCATTGTAGGGAAGCATGTCAAGAATGAGATTATCGGTTGCTGTTCTCAGCTGCCTTGAGAAGCCGTTGCATTTTCAAAGCCAATGGAGAGGCAGGACCAAAATAGACATGGGCTTTCCTGTGGGCCCACCGGTAGAGCGTCCTTGCATCCTCCACTTCCCCGAGCTTTCGATAGCATCGCGCTATATGTACAAGCAGTCCAATTTTCTCTGCTTCAGAGGCAAAGTCTGATTCAATATCAAGGTAGGACCGGATGATTCTGTACTGCTCAAGTGCTTCTCTCCATGCGTACCGCCTCTCCAGACATACCCCCAGTGCACAACGGGCCATGATACTCTGGCTGCTTGTGGATCCTTCGAATGAGGTAAGGATGGTAAGTACCTGCTGACGGAGCAGAAGCTCCTCATCAAACTTCTTCTTGATATGGTAGATGTCTGCCTGCAGGCAGAGCGAATCGATATAGAGATCATAGGAGGGGCCATTCTCTTTGGTGTAATCACGACCAAGCAGATCCTCAACAATGGATTGTGCCTCCGCACTCTGTCCATCATCGAGATAGGAATTACCCAAGGCGATCATGGCCTCAATGGTTGACTCATCATCATCACCATGAAGGATCTGGCTTGTCTGATAAATCTGTTGAGCAACCTCCAGCTCTTTATGGGTCTCTCCTGCACGGTAGTAGGCCATGTTCAAATCCCCCATCAGGAGAATGTATTCTTGATTCATGGGGCCATATTCGTTGAAGTGAGCTACGCGCTTCTTTTCCAGATCGGCGATATTCTGATGCACCCGTGCAAAATAGATCGGGTCATCGAGTTCACTTGAGAGTAGTAATCGTGCAAAATAGTTTTCCATATCTCTAGTATACACACATGGGTTTATACCCTACAAGCTCTTCTCTGCACGAACTGCAAGATAGCAGTCATGGATGTAACTGTCGATCATCATGCATCCTGCTGTGTCGGTGTAGATACCGGTTATATGGAACCCACAATCCGTAAGCCCTCCGAGCAAGTCTTGCAATGTATGGGAGAATTCAATGGTATCATGTTTTCTTATACGTTTTTCCAACTCCTTTTTCCCAAGGCTCTTGAGGTCGGAGTAAGGAATGGTGTATTTCACCTGGAGGTGGTTCCTCAAGGCTTTCTTTTCGTCAAAGAGGTAGAGCACTGGGTTGGTGATGCTGGTAAGCAGTCGTCCTCCTCTCTTCAAGATCCTGTAGCAGTGCTGATACATGCTGTGCACCTCATCAATGAAACATGTGGAGGTTGGGTTGTATATCATGTCAAAGGTGGAGTCTGCAAAACATGAGAGATCACGCATATCGCCCTTGACGAATTCCATCTCCAGATGGAGCCGCTCAGCATAGGATGCATCCTGTGCAAGTTGTTTTTCTGAAATATCATACAGGGTTACTTCTGCTCCAGCAAGGGCAAGGAGAACCGCTTGCTGCCCTCCACCACAGGCAAGGGCAAGGACCTTTTTCCCTTTAATGCCACCAACCCAGGAAGGAGGGACCTGCTTGAAAGGAGAGAGAACCATATCCAATTCCCCCCTTCGTGCTTTCTCTATCTGTTCTTCCGTGCACCCATCGGTCCAGATGGTATGTTTTTCAACTTCACTATCCCAGGCTCTTGCATTGTGCTCAACATATGTATCCATGTATGGAGGGTAGCATGGAAGGGAATAGTTTGCAATGAGATAAAATACAACTGTTTTTATTGTATTGTTTTAGAAATGAGAGGAGTATAGGTAAGAACCCCCTGTACGCGATGGGACTGCATAAGTGCGATACTTTTTGCTCTGCTGGCAAAACTTGTGATGTCCGGAAGCTCTGTATACCGAGCCCTACGAAAAAGGGTAACATGGGCTTTGAAACGGGTATCCTTGAACACTACATGATACTCCTGCAAGAGGGCAATAAGCGTTTTCTGCAACTGAAACAATCCTGTATGATGGGCTATCCCACTGTAGATGATGTCACCTCCCTGTTTGGGAAATGTTCCTAGATGATTGAACAGGACTTCCATCTCTCTTTTAGGCATTGCCTCAAGGATGTCACTAAGCAAAGGAAGGATCTTCTCGTCCTGCTCTCCGAGAAAGGCAAGGGTGAGATGGAGGTTTCCTTTGCTCGTTGGATTTCCTTTAGAGAGATAGGGAGCAATGGTACTTTGGACGGAAGCCAGCTGTTGTAAGGTGGTCTCTGGAAAGAGCAGTGCATAAAAAAGTCTCATGAAAGAAAGTATACAATGAAACAAAGACTTTGTGGTCACAGAAAAGCATAGTATAGTGTTGTGAGGAGCAGAACATGAAGATAGTTCTTATTGGGGCAGGCAGTGCACAGTTCGGGCTTGGTACCCTTGGGGATATTATGCAAAGTGACATGTTGACGGGAAGTACCATCAGCCTGGTGGATATCAATGTCCAGGCATTGCAGAACGTGTATAGCAAGGCCACAGCATTTGTCGAAGCGAATAATCTTCCTTTTACCATCGAGGCAACCACCGACCGGAAGGAAGCACTGCAGGGTTGTGATGTAGTGGTCATCTCCATCGAAGTGGGGAACCGTTTCCAGCTCTGGGATGAGGATTGGACCTTAGCCCAACAGTACGGAATTAACCAGGTGTATGGGGAAAACGGTGGACCGGGGGGAGTGTTCCATTCGCTGAGGATTATTCCTGTCATCATGGAAATCTGTGAAGATGTTGTTTCCCTCTGTCCAGACGCCTGGGTTTTCAACTACTCCAACCCGATGACCGCCATTGTGACAACCGTACTCAGAAAGTATCCATCGCTCAAATTCGTGGGGATCTGCCATGAGATTGCATCCCTGGAACGGTATCTTCCCTCAATCCTTCTAACTCCCTTTTCCAATTTACAAACCCGAAGTGCTGGTTTGAATCATTTCAGTGTACTTCTGGAAGCGTATTACCGGGACAGCGGCAAGGATGCCTATCCTGATATCCTGGAAAAAGCCCCTGCATTTTTCGAAAAGGAACCAGGGTATTCCGATATTCTTTCCTATATGGAGCAGCATGGAGAGGCGTTCATTACAGAGGGATCCACCCATCGTCCACTGCCGGAGGGAACAAGAAGCAAGAAGCCCTGGGCGGACAGGACACTGTTCAAGGAAATTCTCGATCATTACCACTTGTTGCCCATCACCGTTGACAGTCATTTTGGTGAATATATCAGTTGGGCACATGAGGTAGTAGACCATAAGGGGATAAAGGATTTCTATCTGTTATATCAAAAAATGCTTTCCCGCTTGGAACCAAAGATTGAACTGAAAGTAACCGAGCGTCTGGTCTGTATACTTGAAGGCATTGTAGAGAACAGCGGATATGAGGAACTGGCCGTAAACATACTGAACAATGGATTGATTGGGGATCTTCCCCCTTGGGTTGCTGTAGAGGTTCCGGCAAAAGTATACAGCAAGGGCATGAAAGGTGTTGCTTTTGACAATTTTCCCAAAGGGTTCGCCGCGCTCCTGAGAAACTACTGTGGTGTATATGACCTGACAGCCGAGGCTGTGCTGCAAGGAAAGAAGGAGTATGTAATCCAGGCATTGCTGGCCAACCCAGTGGTACACACCATGAGGAACATACCAGAGCTTGTGGGGGTGATGATAGAACGTCAGCGTAAGTGGTTGGGGTATTTGCAATGAAATAACAAGACCTCCCTGGTAATTCCAAGGAGGTCTCTCTAGCGGCAAAGGGACTCGGACCCCTGACCGAACGGATATGAGCCGTTTGCTCTACCAACTGAGCTATGCCGCCGTAACAACTCCCACACTATAGCCAATGCCCAAACAGTTAGTCAAGAGGGTTTTTGTCACTTTTTGGTTGGGGAAAACCATGGTATGCTTAAGTTCATGGAAAAGAAACGATATGTATGTCCAAAATGTGGCGGCACTCACTATGAGAGCGACCGGTTCCAGGCAACGGGCGGCAATTTTGCCAAGATTTTCGATGTCCAAAACAAACGGTTCATCACCGTCACTTGTACCAATTGTGGGTACACTGAATTGTTCAAACAAAATGAACAGACAGGATGGAATATTTTGGACTTCTTCTTGAATTGACAGGAGGTACTATGCAGACAGTTACGATGAACAACAAGCTTGAGATCCCGCAACTTGGATTTGGCACTTGGCAGATCCCTGAAGGAAAAGCAGCATATGAGAGTGTTCGTTACGCTCTCGAGGTAGGATATCGGCATATCGATACAGCAGCTGCCTACGGCAATGAGGAAAGTGTTGGACGCGCAATACGCGAGAGCGGTATTGATCGGGAGAAGATTTTCCTAACCACCAAGCTACACAACAATGACCATGGCTATGAACAGACAAAGGAAGCATTCCAGGAAAGCTTGAGAAAACTGGATACCGACTATGTTGACCTGTATCTGATCCATTGGCCCAATCCCATTGCATCACGCTCGCATTGGCAGGATGCCAACAGAGGGAGTTGGAAGGCAATGGAGGAGTTTGTAAGGCAAGGCCTGATCAAGAGCATCGGTATCAGCAACTTCCGTGAACATCATATTGAATCATTGCTCGAGAGGGCTGAGATAAAACCGCAGGTCAATCAGATCCGTCTCTATGCAGGCGAACAACAGCACAAGTTGGTGCAATATTGCAAGGACAAGCAGATGGTTCTGGAAGCATATAGCCCACTAGGCACCGGAGGCCTGCTCAGCAGTCCACTGATCAAGAGCATTGCTGAAGAGGTAGGGAAGAGTCCCGCCCAAGTGTGTCTTCGCTATGATGTCCAGAAAGGGCATGTTGTGCTTCCCAAATCGGTTACACCTTCCTCCATTCTCCAGAACAAGGATATCTTTGATTTCACGTTGAATGCAGAACAAATGGCAAGGCTCGATGAAATGGAGAATATCTGTGGACCTACACAGAACCCGGATGAAACCTCCTTCTAAAACCTCTTGCTTTCCTGCAAGCGTATGAGTACTCTTGTAGCATGACTGGATTCTTCATTAAAAAAGCGTTTTTCGATGGTTGGGACAACCTCATTTCGATGGTTGTCCACAACCTTGGGTTCCTCTTGATATTGCTTGCCTTCATGGGAAGCATGAGCCTCATGGAAATACATGGCATACTCTCTGTAGTTGCCATGATACTTACAGTAGGCCTGTTTGCCTTCTTTACAGCAGGTACCTCAGCTTCTACCTGGGCATATGCAAAATATGAACGCCCTGGCTGGGAAGGGTTCAAGCATGGGATCAGGGACTCATGGAGGCATAGTCTTTTTTACTGGTTGCTTTCCGTGCTTGATGTCTCACTTATCCTGTTTGTCATTCCTTTTTACCTAAGTTATGGCAATGCCGTAGGGACGCTGCTCAGTGTCATACTTTTCTGGTTGTTCATGGGGTTGAGTTTCGCTCTACTGTATTACTGGGCGCTCTTTCGTGCAATGCCTGGTGACCGTCCGGCCAAGACACTGAAAAAGAGCTTTCTCATCGTATTTGACAATCTCTTCTTCACCTTGTTCCTTGCCGTGTACCAGATAGTGAATTTTTTGTTATCAGCACTTCTTGCAGGCCTTGCCCCTGGAGTGACCGGCATGTTGCTTGCCAGCAGTGATGCCGTCAAACTGATGATGTATAAGTATGACTATCTTGAAAAGGAACCGGAAGCAGACAGGAAGCATATCCCTTGGGACGAACTGCTCTATGAAGAACGCGAGAGTGTTGGACACCGTTCCTTGAAGAATATGATTTTCCCCTGGAAGGACTGACATGTCCTATGAAGTCGAACTGAAAGCCCATGTAGATGACCCTATCACGCTCAAGCATGACATCGAGCAACAGCCAGGCATTGGGGAGGTGTGTTGTGAAGAGAAGGATGATATCTACTATGCCTTGGCTGGACAGGAGCCTCTCTTCCGTTTACGGACGGAACGATTCGGGCCCTCTTTTCATAAGCTTTCAGGGAATGTACGGTTTACAAGAAAATATAAAAGCCTGAAGGATGGGATTGAGGTCAATGAGGAAGTTGAGTTTCTCTCATCCTCCGACCAGGCAGAGAAGGCCCATGCCTTCTTCCTCAGTCTTGGATATGAGGTGTATGTCAGGAAAACCAAGCGGGGATACGCCTGCAATTGGGTATTCGACGAGACGCTCTCTCCCCTGCATGTAGAACTGGTGGAGATTGCTTCCCTTGGCTGGTTCTTGGAGATGGAATTTGTGTTGGAGAGTGCGGAACGGGTCCCGTATGCCAGGACCCGTCTACTTGAAGCACTCTCATGGTTGGGTGTTCCCCAAGAACGTATCGAGGAACGCTATTACATGCATCTGCTCAAGGATCTTTTGTAGGGTAGTGAGGTACATTTTCCTTTCCCAGATACTTGCTGATGCATCTAACCAGTACATCATGATCCTCAAGGTCGGTAAGTCCGCTTACCATCACAGCCCCTACCAATCCAGCTGATCGGACAACAATGGGAAATCCTCCACCACAATCAACAAACCTGGTTGGGTCCAAACCCCGTTCACTCAACGTCTTCCCTCGTTTCTTCAGGAATAAGGAGTATGCCAATGTACTGGTTTCAAAGTGCTGGACCGTATTGAACTTTCGGTCAATCCAGTCCTGAGAGCCACGATTCGATCCTTCAGCGGTAAAATGGAACAGTGTCTTGCCACTCATTGTCCTGATGCATATGGCAATGGGAATCTTTTTGCCCAGAGCTTCCTCGGCAAGGATCTTCCCCAGTTCCCATGCATCACGGTTTGAGAAATGATCGAACTGCAACAGTTCTTCCTGGCTTTCTACCAGTGCAATTTGTTGTGAGAGTTCCATATGCTTATTCTCCCGGGAAGTGTACACCCCATTGGTTTCTCAGGGTATCCATTATTTCCATTACCTTGATGATTTCACTGTGAGGCATCTGCTTAAGCTCAATTTCTCCCTCTTCAAGTGCCTTCCTGCATGCTTCAACCTGGTGCTCGAACCCTGTGATGTTCCTGAAAGGCTTATAGGTCTCAACCAGGTTGTAATCACGGTCGTATACATTGATCCCTTCACAGTTGTTGATGTTGAGGAACTCAATAAACCCCCTGCTGCCGAAGATTGCACCACGCCTGTCACTGGTACTCAGCATGGAAGAGTGAAGAATTGCCATCTTGCCACCCTTGAACGTGAGGGTGATGGAGTTTGATTCATCAACACCACTGTCGGTCTTGATGCAGGAAGATTCGATTGACTCAATCTCATTCCCAAACACCATCATGGCAAAGTTGATCGGGTACACCCCCAGATCAAGAAGAGCACCTCCGGCAAGCTCCGGGTCCATCATTCGTTTCACGCCCTTGATGGGATAGCAGAGATTGGCGGTAAGTGAATGTGGTTCACCGATAACCCTGCGTTCAAGAATCTGTTCAAGAACCAGACGCATAGGGAGATATCGTGTCCAAATTGCCTCAGCTACCAGAAGCTTCTTCTTTTCCCCAAGTGCTATGACTTCCCTGGCCTGCTTTGCATTCATTGTGAAAGCCTTTTCGCCAAGTACTGGTTTTCCATGCTCCAAGGAGAGCATCATATGTTCGTAGTGCAAGGAGTGTGGGGTGCAAACATAGACCAGATCTACATCGGGGTCACCCAGCATTTCCTCATATGAACCGTACGCTTTACGGACATTCCATTGCTTTGCAAAGTCACGCGCTTTCTGCAGGTCTCTGGATGCAACAGCATAGGCTTCCACCTGTTCCATCTCAGCTATCGTTGCAGCCATCTTGCGGGCGATGTTTCCAGCACCCAAGATTCCCATTCTCATCATACCTTCCTCCTGATGTACTCAGTATAGAGGCAACCAGTCGGAAAGAAAAGTGCAATGTATACCGTTACAACAAAGCTCCAAGTGCTGTGGAGAGTGAAAGGACACCCATCAAGGCAAATGCTGAATTGGTTTTCATACGAGACACTGGCTTGAATACCAAGGTTGCGACTGACCAGAGACTGAATAGTGTGCAACGAAGAATGGAATCCAGGCTCATATCAACTGCCAAGGAAACAAAGGGCAAGAGAGCGGTAATCGCCAGACTTACCTGCAGGGAGAGATGCGTTCTACCGGAGAGAAAGAGAAAGGCAAGGGCGATCAGCACCAATACAAGACTCCTGACCATGGTGAGGCTTGAGGGTTCCTGTAAATGTGCCCAGAGCAGATTTACCAAAGCCAAGGCAAAAATCTTTGCACTCTCCTTGATATACGAGAAGATGAGATGAGCTCTTTGTTCAATGGAAAAGAAATGAAAGAGAGCAGAACAGATGAAGCTGATGATAAACAGTGAGTAGGTGAGAACAACCAACAGGTTGACACCCTGGCCCTCAACCATCTGGTTCATCAGGTAGATGATGATTGCAATAGTGGAGAGGGAAGCTACGATATCAACAATCCCGTTGAAGATACTGTAGGACTTGAAGGTCCCTTTCGGGTCCTTGGCTTTTGCAAACTTCTCTGCATTGAAAGAGAAGTTGAATGAGGTCCCATTCTTCAATTCCGCCTTGAATGAAACAGAATGCACATGCTCAGCATGTTCAGCTATCTCATCAACCCGGTTCTTGAAATCTGTAAAGATCTTATGTACATCATCCATATTTCAACTCCAGAACTTATCTGTCTTGATCTCGACAATCAATGAATCGATGGTTTTCCTAAGCTCAGTCAGGATCATCTCTCGTGCAGCGGCTCTATCAATCTTGGCCATTTCCAAGGCTTCAGGGAATTCCATCACCTTCCCGATATTAGCATAGTAGTTCCTACTTACGACTCGCATTTCTCGCCTTGCCGTTTTACTGATCTTGTTCCTCACTCTTCTTCGTGGGGCGATCAAGCCAATGGGAACTATCGGAACAGGGTAGGTGAGGTACATCTCAGCAATTCCCTGCTTGAATGGCATCATCTCCTCCTGCGTGTTCAACCCCCCTTCTGGGAAAATGTATATGCTGTCCCCTTTCTTGAGGTAAGAGACTGCCTGGTCAACAACATGTCTGCGGTCTTCCTTGCTCAGGGCTTTTATTTGTTCCGTCCAACCAAGAAAAGACCCAATAACCGGGATACCGAAGGCAGGGCCGATGACCATATGCAACGGTTCATCAGTGAGGGTAGTGACAAAATGCACATCACTGGAACTGAAATGGTTGGAACAGAATATTTTGGGTCCTTTGGGCAGATCTTCTTCCTGCCAAGTAAAGAAGTCATAATTGAGAGCCAAACCAATCTTGACTACGATACGGTACATTCGATGTAGGAACAAGCTTAGAGGTTTCATGCATCCACAATCCTAAATGCTACCATGTCGGTAGCCATACCTTACGACCTAGTTCACCATCATATACCTGATGCGCCCTGATTTGATATACCTCATTGAGCAATGCATCATTGAATACTGTTTCAGTAGGTCCCTGGGAAACAATATTCCCTTCCTTGAGGACCAGTGCAAGTTGGCTGTAGACCTGTACAAGCAACATATCATGCAGCACACAAATGACTGTATACCCTTTATTTACCAGGTTGGTGAGCAATCCCAATATAGCTCTCTGGTGACGTACATCAAGATGATTCACCGGCTCATCGAGCAGCAACAGTCTTCCATCCTGGCTCAATGCCCTTGCCAGCAGCACTCGTTGCATCTCTCCACCGCTTAGCTCAGTCACTGTCTTTTGTTGCAAATGTAAAATGTCACAGGACTCCATGGCGGCTTCTATTGCGTGTCCATCATCCTTTCCATCATGCGCATAGCGTCCCATGGAGACCGCCTCACGGACAGTGAAGGCATAGTCAAGCTTGCCATTCTGGGCGACAAAGCCCAACTTGGTTGCAAGCTCTTTCTGCTTGATGTGCTGAATATCCTGGCCATCTACATAGACTGCACCAGAATCGGGTTTAAGCTGTTTATATATGAATTTCAGGAGTGTGCTCTTGCCGCTTCCATTCGGGCCGGTGAGTGCAATGAACTTTCCCGTGGGAAGGGTAAGGTCCAGCTCCTGGAATATTTTGTGTTTGTCATACCCTCCACAGAGGTGGCTGATCTTGAGACTATCCATATCGGTACCGTCCCTTGCGAAGCAGGTAGATGAACAGGGGAACACCTAGTAAGCTGGTGATGATCCCCACTGGTAATTCACCGCTGGGAAGCATCACCCTTGCGACAGTATCACTGGCAAGGAGGAGAAAACCACCGAAGAGACTTGAAGGTAGGAGGAGTCTGTTATGCTTGGGGCCAACCAGCAATCGTGTCACATGTGGGGCCATCAAACCGATAAATCCAATGACACCAAAATAGGAGACACAAATTGCACTTGCTGCCGAACCAGCAAGCAAGAGAAGAAGCCTGGTTTTTCCCACTGCCAAACCTCCTGCATGTGCAGAAGCCTCATCAAGGAGTAACATATCCATGTTTTGATGGTTGGCACGCAGTAAAACAAAGAGGAGGAAAAATGTGAACATAAGCGTGACAACCTGCGCATATGAGCTGGTGGAGAAACTCCCCATTGTCCAGTAGAGAATGCGCTGATATTGCTCCCGATGCAGAAACATCAACAGGGTCATCGCTGCACTGAGTATGTAGTTTACCGCCACTCCGGTAAGGAGAAGCGTCGTATTACTGCTCTTTCGCCTGAGGGACATCCCTACAATGAAAAGTGTGGTAAGAGTCGCTCCAAGGAGTGCACTCAAGGGAAAACCCAAAAGAGGGGCAACCCCGATGAACAGTGCAAGGGCAACTCCAAAGGATGCTCCACTGCTGATACCCAGGACAAAGGGATCGGCCATGGGATTGCGTAGTGCTGCTTGGAAGACCGTGCCGGCACAACCAAGGATGGCTCCAGAGAAAAAAGAAGCAAGAATCCTCGGCAATCGGAGTTGCCAGATGATATATGCCTGGTTCCCTCCGGTCTTTCCACCTGTGAGTACTGCGATTGTATTCGCAAGGGAAATATTGGAAGGACCCAAGGTAAGGGAGAGCAACATCAAAAGCACACTGCTGAGTGCAAGTGTTGCAGACAACCCTTTTTTCATTTGTCGCTTTCCCGGTGGATCAACTCAGCAAGTGCTTTCAATGCATCTGCGCTCCTTGGTCCTTGCCTGCTGGTGGAATCTGCATCAAAGGTCAAGATTTTCCCATTCAGATCGCTATAAGGCTTGGTCGTGGTAAACTCCTGGATTGTTGCTTCTGCGCTTTCTCCCCAGCGGGGATTGAGAAGAAGGATCTCAGGATCGGCTGCCATCAGAAGCTCCTTGCTGAATGTCCAGTTCTTGGCGCTCTTTGCCACGTTTGTTGCCCCTGCGAGTTCAATCATCTCCCCGAGGAAGGTGTCTCCGGTAGCGGTAGCATCAAAACCTCCGAAGTCGATAACCATATACACTGAGGGTTTTTTCTTGTTCTGGTAAGTATTCACAACTTCCCGCACGGTATTCTGCATGGAAAGGATGATAAGTTCAGCCTCACTCTGCTTTCCTACCACCTCTGCGATTTTTCTGATCAGCTCATACGTGCCCTGAAAGGTTTGTTGTGTTTCAAGCTGGACGACTTCAATGCCAGCTTTTTCCACAGAGGCGAGGAAATCATCAGAAACAAATGCGCTGCTGATCACTACGGTAGGCTCAAGCGAAAGCAAGGTTTCAAGGCTGGGGTTGTACAAGGTCCCTACCGACGGCAACTCCACGACTTCTTCAGGGTAGTTGCAATAGTCGCTTCTTCCAACCAAGTAGGACCCTGCATCCAATGCATGCAGTGTCTCGGTGACGTTTGGGGAAAGACTTACAATGCGTATTTCTTCAGATTGCACTTGGGTCCCGATCTCAAGTACCGGTTGTGCTCCAATACGGGAGAATGTCAGAAGCAGAAAAGAAGCAATGAATAGGAGATAGTGTTTAGTTGTTCGATTGTGCATAACGCCCCTTTGCACGGGCATGTAACATACCCTGACCTATACTCCGTAGGCCGTCGGAATTTATCCATGTCAGGTCTCCTGGCTCAGGCATGCTCAGAATCTGCGACTTCCCGTTCAAAAACAGTGTCTTTATGCAGACTCCCAGCCTCTACAGTGGCGGGACCGCAGGGGCTTCAACCCCTTTCCCTTGGCATGGACAATCTATCCTACGAAGTAGCGAAGGTGCTGTCAAGCCTTACCATGGCTGTCTACCAACATCGACAGGGGAGTAAGGAATGTGGTTTGCATCGATTATGTACCGCCAGGAGAGACCATTTGCTGAAGTCTGGAAATCTGCACATGCCTTCCTGAGTTTCTGTGCAGCAGAAGGTTCAATGGCGCGGGCAACTATTTGCAATTTCTTGTTTATCTCTCTGGCGGTGAGTACGGTAAACACATTCTCAGCATCATTGCCTAAGGTGGAAACCAGGCCTTTTGCCTCCTTGATACCTGCCTGCATCAAGATGTCTTCATCTGTTGCATCACCATGAATTACAGAAAAACCCTGATTAAGAAGCTCTTCGAAGCGTATAGGATCCTTCTCGATGATGACAAATTCTGCGTGACTTCGCTTGAACTGCTCGAATAGGCTGACACTTGTCTGTCCTGCCCCACAAATACTTCATGTTCTGAAGTCTCCTTTGCACACGTCTGTTGAGTAGAATCCGTCTGAACTCGCCCTCAGCCAAGAACGCAGCCAGCTGTGAAAAAGCGTAGGCGACCAAACCTAGTCCACTTATAATGATAACGATGGTGAAAAGTTTGCCTGCTGCATCAAGATTCTCAATTTCCCTGAAACCTACAGTAGATACTGTGATAATCGTCATATACAGTGCATCAACAAATGCAACATCAAGGAGAACCATGTACCCAACGGTTCCCAGGGTAATGAGCAGTATGATGAGGATAATGAGATAGATTGCATTTGAATGACGTTGCACGCACTGCTCCTTCTCTGCTTGATGTTATAACTGTACTGTAGTGCAGTCCAAGATTTCAATATTTTTCATGAGTTCTTTCCTGCCTGTATTCCGTTCCTGTAGTTGACCGGAGGGGCCAGCTATATTACTATCCGGTCTATGAATCATGCAGAAATAGAGATCTATACAGATGGTGGGTGTCTTGGGAATCCTGGTCCCGGTGGGTGGGCGTTTGTACTCAGGGCCGATAACGGGAAACTGGAGAAGGAAGCAAGTGGTTTTGAGGCTGCCACCACAAACAACCGAATGGAACTAAGGGCTGTTATCGAAGCCTTGCAGGCATGCCAGCAGTATGATCCTCGACGGATTGTCATCAATACAGACAGCCAGTATGTGAAAAACGGCATAACCAGCTGGATCAGGAAGTGGAAAGTCAATGGATGGCGAACCGCAAGCAAGAGCCCAGTCAAGAATAAAGAGTACTGGGTAGCACTTGATGCACTCAACGAACAGTTGCCGGTTCAGTGGAACTGGGTAAAAGGGCATGCCGGTATTACAGACAATGAACGGTGTGACCAGCTGGTAAGACAGGCAATGGAAAACGGAGCATGAAAAGAAGAGAAGCATCAATTTGGCAACTCTATCTCACTTTCCTGAAGATCGGTGGACTTACCTTTGGAGGTGGGTATGCCATGCTTCCCATGCTTCAACGGGAGGTCATAGATATCCATCACTGGGTGACTGAGGAAGAAGTGTTGGATATCTACGCGATTGGGCAATGCAGTCCCGGTATCATTGCGGTGAACACGGCCACCATGATCGGCTACCGTAAGCGTGGTATCCCGGGGGCCATTGCTGCAACTTTGGGAGAAGTCACCCCCTCTTTGGTCATTATATCGATGCTTGCAACCATATTATTGCAAGTACAGGATAATCCATGGGTCCAACGTGCATTTGGCGGTATCCGAGTAGCAGTGTGTGCACTCATCACCCAATCGGTGATCACCCTCTCCAAGAAAAGCCTCATCGATCTTCCCACCGTATTGCTCTACCTTGCAACAGTATCTCTGACACTGGCATTCTCGCTCTCTCCACTGGTTGTTGTTCCCTTTGCAATCCTCTACGGGCTAGTCATACAGAGAATCAAGCGGAGGAAAGCATGATCTATTTTGAACTCTACTGGGAGTTTTTCAAGATAGGGCTCTTTGCAATTGGAGGTGGTCTTGCAACCCTGCCTTTCCTGTATACCCTTGCCGAGACCCATAGCCACTGGATCACATCAAGCGATATTGCCGATATGATCGCCATCAGTGAATCAACACCGGGGCCTATCGGCATCAACATGGCAACGTTCGCCGGATATCAGGCAGCAGGTCCCTTGGGAGGCTTGGTGGCAACATTGGGGGAGATAACCCCATCGCTGATCATCATCATTTTCATTGCACGCTTTCTTGGTCAATTTGACAGGAATCCCTATGTGAAGGATGGTCTCTATGGATTGAGGGCTGCCGTTGTAGGACTTATCAGCTACGCGGGCTTGAAATTGTTAGGAACTACACTGCTGGATGGAGGAAGCATCCAAGTCAAGGAGACGATGCTCTATCTTCTACTGGTTTTCCTTGTACTTCGTCTGAAGAAGATTCATCCACTGTACTGGATTCTCCTGGGAGCGGTTCTTGGGATTGTTTTGCGCCTCCCTTCGTAAGATACTGGACCATATGAGCATACCAACTCCCCTCTCCTTCGATTGAAGCGAGTAAGGCAAATGCATCCTTCTCCATCTGGTGTTCCTGCACCAAGGAGAGGGCAAGTGCTTTTGCCTGTTCCATGAAACCCCAGTTTGCAGCTAGTACAGCTACCTCGAACTTTTCTGCATAGAGCGTCGGATTCAAGCTGAAAATGCTCTGGTATACCCGCAAGGCTTGCTCGTACTGGTTTTGCACTGCCAATGCCTTGGCCTGCAGAAAAAGAAACGAGAGATGGGTAGGGAAGTTCTGGAATGAAGCATTGCTCTTTTCTATCACCTGGCTAACATCACCAAGGTGGAAAAGAGCCAACTGCTCATTGTATTGATAGGAGGCCTGACTGGGGTCGAGAAGTACCGCCTCCTTGTATAACTGCGCAGAAGCCGCATACTCCTGATCCTGGAAAAGCTGGCTTGCCTTTCCCGCTGCCAAGGCTGCCCGTTTCCCACTGCCCATGGAGGTACAGGAGAAGAGGAGCAACATGCAGGACAGCAGCAAGACAGTCATTTTCCTGTACATCAGCGCTCCAGAACCGTCTGTTCAATTTCCCTCACCTGTGCTCGATAGAGATTGGTGATGGCAGAACCGTAATCAGCAATAAGCTGGATGATGTTCCTTGGGGTATCGCTGTCATCCATACCGTTGAGTCGGTCTCCTGCATCTCCCAATCCAGGCAGGATATACGCTGCATCGTTGAGTACTGGATCCATCCAGAGCGTATAAACTTCCGCCCCTTGGATGGCTCGGGCGATTCGCAGGGAACCCTTGAGTGCACTGATGACATTGATGAACTTGACGGACTTGGGCTTCACCCCGTTGTCCTTCAGGTACTTCACAATGGTAACCAGACTCCCTCCGGTTGCATTCATGGGGTCGGCGAAAATCAGATCCTTCCCGTCAAGTGATTCGAGATTAAAATAGGATGTATCCAGATCAAGAATGTAATCCATATTTGCCTCCTTCTTTGAGTCGTCCCGCTTGATCTTGAACAAGGCAAAAGGGGTGACAAACTTATCAGTGGAGTATTCCTGGATCTCCTTGCTGAGAATCATGCTGGGAAGCAGCGCTCCTCGCAGCATAACACACATGACACTGTTCTTGATCAAGGAGTCTACATCTGGGATTCTGTGTACCGCATAGTTCCTGACCGGGCTGGTGACCGGTGTCTTGGTGATGATCGATCGTTTGGTAGGCAGTGCAGCATCAGCAAATACGTGGGAGAAGAGCATCTCGTATGCACGTTGGATGTAGTAGAGAAATTCCTCATGGCCGGTACTGGGATCGCGAAGTTTTGCAATCAATCGGCTTGCCTGCCCATGCTGTTCCTGAGGGGTCTCGAATGAGTAGACGTGAATGGAAGGTTCCTCTGCACAGACATCCTTGAGATACCGTCCAATCTCCTTGGCACTTGCAACCAGCCCTTTGCGGGATTCTTCAAGTCTTCCTACATCGCTTGCCGTCTCGAGCACGGAACAATGATGAAGCGACTGTTTGTACAGCTCATCAACATGGGCGATTTTATCCTTGTCCGAATCCTTGAGATATCCATCAAGGTCGGTTGCGTGTAATACAATTTTATTCATGTTGCTATTTCTCCTCAGCAATGGCCTCTGATTCTACCCCAAGATAGTGAGTCTGTCACCCCTTTACAGAGCCTGCAGTAACCCCTTTGATGAACTGAGTGCTCATAGCAAGATAGAGAACAAGGACTGGAATTGCAGAGAGGGTGAGAACCGCCAGTACTTTTGACCAGTCAGTCTGGTATTGTCCAAAGAGACGGGTCACTCCAAGTAGCAATGTCTTGTGCCGTTCATCATTGATGAAAATCAGGGGAAACCATAGGTCGTTCCAGAATGGGATAAGGTTGTAGATTGCCGTTGTGGCAAGGGCAGGGCGGATCAGGGGGAGGATCACCAAGGTATAGATTCTTCCGCTGGTGGCACCATCAATGATGGCTGCTTCATAAAGGTCCTCAGGCAGTTCCCTGATGAAGGTGGTAAGAATGAATACCCCGACAGGAAGTCCCATGGCTACATAGATTGGGGGAAGTGCATAGATGGTGTTGAGTAGTCCAAGAGTCCTTATTATTTCCAGCAATTTTATTGAGGCTATCTTGATGGGAATCATCATCCCTGCAATAAAAAAGAAATAGATAATCTTTGCAATGCGACTCTTGTAGCGTGCCAATGCATAGCCGGCAAGACTTGCAAGCAGGGTTACCAGCACAAGAGAGATGGAGACAACAAGAAAACTATTCTTGAAATAGGTCAAGAAATCACCATCCCGAATAACGGTGGTGTAGTTGGAGAAATTCCAGGTCTTGGGTATCCAAAAAGGGTTCTCATAGATGGTCAAACGTGTCTTGAATGAATTGATCACCAGTGTCCATAAAGGAAAAAGCACAATGAATGCCCATGATACCAACACAATATGGGAGAGTACATGCCTGTTCTCTTTTCGTAAGGATCCGCTCATGTCAGGAACTCCTCTGTGTATTTTTCAGGGTTGGAATGACCAATACCATGAGCAGGAGAAAGGTGATGGTTGCAATGGCAGCTCCCAGCCCTGCATCTGGAATCCCGATAGGATGTTGACCTGCAATACCATAACGGTAGAACAGTGTTCCAATAAGATCGGTGGAGTACTCTGGTGCCCCATTCACGTTCTCCATAGCGAAAACGATATCAAATGCATTGAAGTTGTTCACAAAGGTAAGCACGGCGATGATTCCGACAACCGGTTTGATAAGGGGAAGCTTGATGTACCAGAATGTTTTCCCATTGCCAGCTCCTTCAAGTCGTGCTGCCTCCAGCAATTCGGTACTGATGTTTCTCAATGCTGCAACAAACATCATGGTAGGGATACCGAGCCACTGCCAGCAAGAGACAAGTGAGACAGCCCAGAGAGCTGTATTGGTATCTCCTAGGTAGGGATGCTTGAGAAACGGCAATCCGATGGAAACGAGAAAATCACCAGCCCATACGGGGCTGAGCATCAGTTTCCACAGATAGCCGGTAACCAGAACAGCAAACGTCGTGGGAATGAAGATGATGGTCTGGTATAGATGTCTTCCTTTCATGGTTTCTTGGGTCAGCAGAACGGCAAAAAAGATACCCAGTCCATTCTGGACAATGAGATGCACAAAAAAGAATTTCCAGGTATTGAAGAAAGCTCCCCAATACCGAGTAGAGATTTCCGGGTCAGAAAACAGTCGTTTGAAATTATCAAGACCCACAAAGATTCGGGTTGCTTGGCTGTTCCCACTGAAAAAACCCAAACGTAATGAGTCAATGAGAGGGAATGCCATAAAGACGATATACACAAGCAACGCTGGAGCCAAATAGAGCAACCAGGGAAAATGACGAGCGTGTTTTGGACGCATATGCTACCTCAGAGCCTTCCCGGGCATGAGCCCGGGAAGTTGGATTCTACAACGGAACGTTACATCAATGCCCAAACAGAGTCAGCAGCCTGCTTGGCGGTAACATCTCCCTTCATCACCTTGATAACCGCTTGGTTCATGGGTGCATAGAGATTCATCAGCTTGGGCCACACAAATCGTGCATCAGTTTCCTTTCCTGCATTGAGTGAGAGGAACTCATTTGCATGAGGATCCTCAAGCTTGATGGGGAAATTGATCATTGGGAAGTATCCACTGGGCAGGTTCTGGCTTGCTGTGGTTGCTCCTTCCTCAGTGCAGAGCCATGCGAGGAATGCCTTCGCCTCCTCAGGATACTTGGTTGCCCTATTCATCGTGATAGCCATATCGGGGTGGAAGCAGATGGCCGTGTCCTTTCCCTTTGGAGCAGGGATGGCAAACAGGCCCCATTCAAAGGATGCATCCTTGTAGACACCGGCCGTCCAGCTGCCGTCCACGAACATGACCGCTTTTTGGCTGTTGAACAGTACCTGGCTGTCATTGTACGTAACGGACTCAAAACCATCAGGACAGTAACGTGCTACATCTGCCATGGCCTGGTAGGCTGCTATAAAGTTTTCATCATTGAGAGGAAGTTCCCCATTCTCATATTTCACCCGCATGTCGGCCCCTCCGATATAATTGGGGAGCAGACCGAAGAAGAAGGTCTCAAGAATATCCCACTCATCAGCCAATCCATTGGCAAGGGGGGTATACCCCCTGTTTTCAAGGGTGTTGCAAAGTGAGAGGAATGATTCCCAGTTGTCTGGAATGGCAAGTCCTTCCTTCTCGAAAATATCCTTGTTGTAATATACCGCATGGCTCACTGCGGCAAAGGGAACGGCGAACATGGTACCATCATCCATCTGCCATGGGGCAAGATTGCTTGCGGAGAAGTTATCCATGAGTCCCGGTATATCGGTACAATCGGCAAAATAGCCGGCATTGAACAACTCCTGACCCGCTGCGTAAGAACGGGCGTACATCAAATCGGGGCCGGTTCCACTGTCCAGTTGCAGACGCAGGGTAGCGTTGTAGTCTGGCGGGTTTGTCGGCTGGAACCTGATTGTTACCTCAGGAGCAAGCTTTTTATAGGCAGCAAGCAAGCGATTCATCTGCTCTACGTCATCGGTTCTCCAGGAACCCATGGTGAGCACTACACCATCAGAGGCTTCGGCCTTTGATCCTTGGGCGGAAACAGGAAGCAATACACAAAGAAGCAACAGCATAGGTAGAAGAACGTGCAATCGTTTCATACAATACTCCTTCTTTAGTGATAATTTGTTATAGTATAGCATTAAATAAACGAATGTTTGTAAATTATCTACTTGTTTACAAGGGGAGGACAAAATAGGGTCTTTGTGGTAGGATGCAACTATTCTTCTGTTGTGAGGTGTAACATGAATTTAGTTTTTCTCGGCCCTCCGGGTGCCGGTAAGGGGACCATCGCGTCCGAGGCAAAAAACCATTTTGGCATTCCCCATATCTCGACCGGCGACCTGTTTCGCAGTCATATCAAAGGGGATACTGAACTAGGCAAGCAGGTGAAAGCTATTTTGGCTGCTGGCGATTTGGTTCCTGACTCAGTAACCATTGAGATGGTAAAACAGCGTTTCCTTGAATCTGATGCAAAGAATGGTTTCATCCTTGATGGATTCCCACGCACCATTGCCCAGGCTGACGCACTCGCTGAGATGAAAACGCTTGACGCAGTTGTAAATTTTGTCCTTGACCGGGAGCAGATCGTCAAACGGCTGAGTGGAAGAAGAGTGTGTAAATCCACAGGAAGAACGTATCATATTCTTTACAATCCACCAAAGGTGGAGGGTATTGATGATGAAACAGGTGAACCTCTCATCCAACGTGATGACGACAAACCAGAGGCCATCCTGAATCGCTTGAGTGTCTATGAGCAGCAGACAGAACCCCTTATCGCATACTATCGAGAAAAAGGGCTGCTGGTCGATATCGATGCTTCCCCGGCTCCCGAGAAAGTGTTGTCTGCCTTGATCAAGGCTGTTCAGAAGTAAGGTTTTTTACCGAATCACGTCTGATCAATGTGTAAGGCATTTGGATATGGACGCTTTGCAGGGTCTCCTTGTTTATCATATTGAACAGGGCTTCAGCAGCAAGGCGTCCTTTTTCCTGTGCAGGCTGGTCTACTGTTGTGAGATGAGGGCTGATGCAGGAGGCTCCATCAATATTGTCGAATCCTGCAATGGAGATATCCGTAGGCACAGACAATCCCGCTTCATTCCAACTGACAATACAGCCAATTGCCACAATGTCACTCATTGAGACCACACAGGTGGGCCTCTTTTCGAATGCCAAAATTTCCTTGCCTCTCAGTTTCCCATCTGCAAGCGTTGGTTCACTTACCAGAATCGGTACCTCTTCCAGGGGAATCCCCACCTCTTCCAACGCTTTCCTGAAACCTTCCATTCTTCGTTGTGGAAGGCTCATTTTCGTTGCCTTCTCAGCGAAAATGTCCTGTCCCAGTGAAATGATGCAGATATTTCGGTGTCCTGATTCGAGCACCGTTCTCATCAATTCATAGGAAGCCATCTCATCATCGATGTTTACACTGGGCATATCTTCATCGGGGGTCCCGTCAATGGTCACATAGGGGATCAAGCGGGTTTTCATGACCGAGACAATGTCCATATCGACCTGCATGCCCATGGTAATCAAGCCATCAACTGCTGCATTGCGTACTGCTTCTGTTACACTTTCATTCAATGGTGGGATCAGGGTAAGTGTATAGCCATATTTTTCACAGACACCCCCGATGCCCAGCAGTACTTGTTGTGCATACGGGTTCTGCAGTGAGTACCGTATAACCTGCGGAAGGAGAAAGCCAATGGAGAGATGTCTACGAAGTGAGAAATTGCGCGCCATTGGATCAGGGATGTATCCAAGTCGTTCAGCGGTCTCAAGAATCTGGTTGCATGCCTTCTCGCTGATCCTCGATGGATCATTGAATGCAAAGGAGACTGCAGTCTTGGAATATCCGCTCTCACGGGCGATATCCTTGATCGTAGGTCGTTTCATTTTGGTCGTTTGCTCTGCCATGGTGCAATCCTCAACTTCGGCCGATATCCTACCACAATGTTGTATTGAAGGGAAACAATGCAGGTTGCACAGCCGCAAAACTTGGTATATTGTTATACTAAACCGGTTTTGTAGTACAGTCAACAAACAATATGAGGAAGTAATATGGTCAATACAACCTGGAAGCAATCCATTGACAGCAATGTCTCCGCCCTGTATGTCCAACCACTCTACCCAAGGAAGGGTGAGATGGTGAATGTTTCAATACAGGTGGACTCATCCGCCCCAATCAACCAAGTCAGGTTGGTAAGTTTCCAACTTGGACGTGAGATGCAGATTATGCTGGAAAAAGTGCAGGAAGGGTCGCGTACCTTATATAAGGGCAACTTCAAGATGGTGGATACATCAGCCTATTGGTATTTCTTCCTGGTTACGGATGAAAGAGCGTATTCCTATAGCAAGGTGGGCGTGAAAGCTTCCGTTCCTCCACTTGCAGAATGTTTCCATTTGGTCAGTGACCTGGTCCCTGTAACGTGGGTGGGCAGTGCTGTCTGTTACCAGGTGTTTCCTGATCGATTCCGTAAGGGAGATCCGTCCGTTGGTGCCAAGGAAGGACAATACAGGTTTGATGGGGGAGAGGTCACTGTACACGGTTTTGATGAAATCCCCCTTGAGTTCGAGAAAGGGCGATGCCTTGATTTCTTCAACGGTGACCTGAAAGGTATTGAGGATGCCATTGATCATTTCAAGAGCCTTGGCGTAACGGTGCTCTACCTTAATCCCATTGGGATGAGCAAAACCACCCATCGCTATGACTGCACCGATTTCTTTCATGTAGATGAGAAGCTCGGGGGAGATGAGGCCTTCGCCCACCTCTGCGAGACGCTCCATAAGGAAGGAATTCGCGTAGTAGTTGATATTTCAATCAACCATACGGGAACTGAACATCCTTGGTACAAGAAGGCCCTCTCTGATCCCACAAGCAAGGAAGCCAGCTATTATTACATCAATGATGATGGCTCTGTAGCGTTCTGGCAAGATGTCGAGACGCTACCGCAGCTTAATTACAACAGCGATGAACTGCGTGATTTGATCTATCGTAGCCCCGATTCCGTCTTGCGTTCTTTTCTCAGGAAGCCCTACCTGCAGGATGGCTGGAGACTTGATGTTGCAAGTGAAGTAGGAAGGAGGGGAGATGATCAGTTGTGCGAAGAGATCTGGAGGGAAGTCCGCCAGGCCGTGAAGAAAGAGCATAACCAGGCATACCTGGTAGGTGAGGACTGGGTGGATTCCACCCCATTTCTCCAAGGTGATATGTGGGATGCAACCATGAACTACCTGGGAAGCAGCCGACCGATGCGAAGCTGGATGGGTGAGAAGGACCGGTACCTGGCGGATGGCTGGGGCCAGGATCCTGGAATTACTCGAGCTTTCAGTGCGGAGGAGTTTGCACAAGCGCTCATAAGCCATCTCAGCTCAATGCCACAACAGATGCTGTGCATGCAGATGAATCTGATCAACAGCCATGATACGCCCCGTCTCTACGCCCATAAGGAGATTTTTGATTTCTCTCTATATGCTGGAATTGTGAAGTTGTTGTATGTGCTTCCCGGTATGCCGAACATCTATTATGGGGAAGAAATTGCACTCCCCGGTCCATACGGGTCAGTTGAATCCGCACGCTACCCCATGCAGTGGAACCAGGAACAGTGGAACATGGATTTCTTCTCTCTCTATACCCGGCTTGGCCAGTTCCGCTCGGCGCATGCTGAGACCTTTGCCAATGGTGCTTGGAAGGTGCTCACCGGTGATGCATACTCCCTGTGTTTCGTTCGTTATGTAGACCATGAGGCAATTCTCTGCATCTTGGGAAAGCATGAGAGACCGACAACCATTACACTTGACAATACACTGTTGCAAATCACTTGCTTTGAGGGTTGTGATGCAGAGCGGGCAATTGTTCATACTCACACGATTGAGGTTGCACTGAAGGAAAGAGATTCATTGCTTCTGGTGGGTAGGAGGTAAGCTGTCCATAGATAGTTTGCAACAAATCGGAAGATATTTGTTGCAATATGCTTGCAATGATAGGCATATCTGTGCACAATATGGTGCCAAAACCCTCTAAGGAGTTGCGTTATGGCCTACCTCTATGAAGAACCCTCCCGAACATTCAGTGAATACCTGCTTATCCCAGGATATTCGAGTACAGAATGCATCCCAGCAAATGTGTCCTTGAAGACACCATTGGTCAAGTTCAAGAAGGGGGAAGAACCCTCCATCACCCTCAATATTCCCATGAGTAGTGCCATCATGCAATCCGTGAGTGGTGAGGAGATGGCCAAGGCTCTCTCAAGGGAGGGTGGGATCAGTTTCATCTATGGCTCCCAGCCTATCGATGCACAATGTGCAATGGTAGCCCGTGTAAAGGCTTTCAAGGCTGGTTTTGTTCCCAGTGATTCCAATCTCAGGGCGGAGGATACACTTTCAGATTTGATAGCCCTCAAGGAGAAGAAAGGACATTCAACCATTGCCGTGACCGATGATGGCAGCAGCTCAGGAACATTGCTGGGCGTTGTCTCTTCCCGTGACTGGAGACCAAGCCGGACCTCACTCGATACCCCGGTCAACCAGATCATGACACCATTTGCAAACCTGGTGTACGCGCGTGAAGGGATCACACTCAGTGAGGCAAATGACATTATCTGGGAACACAAACTCAACAGCCTTCCCATCGTGGATGAGAAGAACAGACTCAGGTACTTTGTCTTCAGGAAGGATTATGACTGTCATAAGGATAATCCTGATGAGTTGCTTGATGAGAAGAAACGTTACCGTGTCGGAGCGGGTATCAATACCAGGGACTACAAGGAACGGGTTCCGGCCTTGGTTCGTAGCGGTGCCGACGTACTTTGTATCGATTCATCTGAAGGGTACAGTGAATGGCAACGCCTGACACTCTCCTGGATCAAGGAACAGTATGGTGACCAAGTGAAGGTGGGAGCTGGGAATGTTGTGGACAGGGAAGGATTCCTCTTCCTCGCTGAAAGCGGTGCTGACTTCGTGAAGGTCGGCATTGGTGGGGGATCGATCTGCATAACCAGAGAGACGAAAGGAATTGGAAGAGGACAGGCAACAGCCTTGCTTGAGGTCGCAAAAGCCCGTGATGAATACTTCAATGAGAAGGGTGTATATATTCCCATCTGCTCTGATGGGGGAATAGTACTTG